>CAZRLY010000268.1:0-8257 GCA_964601015.1 uncultured bacterium | reverse complement strand
AGCCTGCTTTCGCAAGCCCCTTCTGAATCTGTGATTCAGGAGGGGTGGTTGACTCCTTTCGTATGTCCGGGGAAGCCGAATTACTTAGTTTCCGTTGATAGTTTATCCAGCAATTGCCTTCCAACTTTCCACACATCTCCAGCGCCGACAGTAATGACAATGTCATTCGGTTTAACGATATTTAGAAGATAATCGGCAATCTGTTCTTTATCGGCGATGTAAGTTACATCTCGGTGTCCGTTTTCACGAATCGCAAGGGCTAATTTATCAGCGGTTACGCCTTCGATAGGTTTTTCATCTGCGCCGTAGATGTCAGTCACAATCAAAACATCCGTTTGATAAAACGACTGGGAAAACTCTTCCGCAAGATGTTTGACTCTCTGATAGCGATGAGGTTGAAACACAGCCACGATTTTTCTGTCAAAAGATGCTCTGGCTGCACTAAAAGTAGCTCTGATTTTAGCGGGGTTGTGGGCGTAATCGTCTACAACCAGAACACCGTTGACTTCACCGATTATCTCAAATCTGCGGTGTACACCTTGAAACGAATCCAGCGCTCTCTTAATTTTGTCGAATGGGATGTCCAATTCCAAACCCACGGAAATCGCTGCCAGGGAGTTTGAGATGTTATGGTGTCCGGGCATTTTAAGATGGATGTTGCCAAGGACGTTGCCATTCTCTTTGACGTTATAAATTGCGCTCGCACCGGCAAAGCGAATGTCGCCCGCTACTAAATCAGCGCGCGTATTTAATCCATAAGTCCTGAAACGCTTTTCAATTCGTGGAATTAAATGTTGAATATTTTCCTGGTCAAGACATAACACTGCCACCCCGTAAAATGGCACTTTGTTTATGAATTTTAAGAAGGTTTCACCCATCTCTGCCACGTCCTTGTAATAATCCAGGTGGTCAAGGTCAATTGAGGTAACCACAGCAATCGTGGGAAAAAACTTTTTGATAGAACCGTAGGCCTCATCGGCTTCGACTACCATAAAATCGCCTTTTCCCATGCGGGCGTTGCTTTTCAGGCTGACCAATTTCCCGCCGACAACTACGGTTGGGTCAAGTTCGCCCTCTTCAAGGACTGCCGCTGTCATCGCTGTTGTGGTAGTTTTGCCGTGTGTTCCGCTGATGGCTACGCTGAATTTCATGCGCATGATTTCCGCCAACATCTCCGCTCCGCGAATAACAGGAATTTTGCGCTCTTTGGCGGCAATAATTTCGGGATTGTCAGGCGGAATCGCCGGGGATACGACTACGACATCGGCATCACTCAACTGCGAGGAAGAGTGCCCGACGAATACTTTTCCACCCAAATCTGAAAGCTGATTGAGGACTTCTGATTGACGTATGTCAGAACCGGAAACCCGGAAGCCTGAACTTAACAGAATCTTCGCAATGCCGCTTAATGCGGCTCCTCCTATTCCTACTAAATGAATGTGACGTGTTTTTCCGAACATTTTTATAACCTTTTTTCGACAAATCGCTGAAGATATTATGTAACGCTACATACCGCAGAATATTTCAAATGACACTATTTTACCATTACTAAGCGTCTCGTTGCAACAAAATTTCCAGCTTAGAATCTCCCCATCATCTTTTAGCCAAGTTTAACACAGCCTTTGCTATCCTTTCCGTTGCGTCAGGTTTTCCCAGTTTTCGGCTTGCGTCTGCCATCTGCGCTAAAGTTTTTTCATCCTCCAACAGGGAGATAATCGTTTCAGCCAATCGTTCTCCTGTCAATTCTTCGTCTTTGATGAGGATTGCCGCTCCGTTTTGTTGCATTGCTTGAGCGTTTTTAGTCTGGTGGTCAGCCGTTGCGTAAGGATAAGGCACGACGATTGCGGGCAAGCCGGATGCGGTAACCTCTGCTAAAGTCATTGCGCCTGCACGGCAAACCATTAAGTCGGTCAATGAATAGATTTCGTGAATGTTATTAAAAAAGGGTTGAACGAGATTTGTAATATTTGAAGATGCGTACTGGGCTTTAACTTCGTCAATATCATCGTCTCTTGCCTGATGGACTATCTGAATTTTATGGGCGAAGGGTTCTAACAGTGGCAGAGCTCCCATCATCGCAACACTTAATCGGCTCGCGCCCTGACTGCCCCCTAAAACAAAAATGGTCAACATGGCGTCATTCAAGCCAAGTTTTCCGTAATCTCCTTTCGCGTTTGCTATTTCTCGGCGAATTGGATTCCCTATCAGCAACGTCCTTTCGGGTTTAAAATATTTGGCTGCTTCTTCAAAGGCTATGTGAATTTCATCTACAAAACGCCCTAAGATGCGATTGGTCAAGCCAGGGACGGTGTTTTGTTCTTGAATGACAGCAGGTATGCCCAATAGTACAGCGCCAAGCAGCACGGGCCCGCAGACATAACCGCCTGTCCCAATGACGACTTTCGGTTTCAGTTGTTTTAGCAAAGCAATGGAATTTATAAATCCAGAAAGAACCTTTATTATAACTTTAAACCAGCGTAATGTCAAGCCTCTTGGAAAACCCTCCGCTGGAATTGCCACAAATGGAAAATTGTATCTGGGAATAATCTTTGCTTCAAGCCGCTCTTTGCCACCTATAAAAATAATATCAAGTTTTGGATTAAGCGAACGCAATTCGTTTGCTATGGCAATCGCGGGGTAGATGTGTCCGCCTGTGCCGCCGCCTGAGATGACAATTTTGTCCATAATTATTCACTTCCTTTCCAGTCGCTTTTATTGGCGGCTCTACACTTTTATTTCCCTTGAGATATTTAACAGTATTCCCACAGCAATTAAGCTCATCATCAATGACGAACCGCCATAACTTATAAATGGCAATGTAAGCCCCTTTGTGGGCAATACACCTACTACAACTCCAATGTTTATAAGCGTTTGAAGCCCCAATAATAGGCAGATGCCCATTGCTATCAAATGCCCGAATTTGTCAGGGACATGCAGGGAGACGTAAGCAGCGCGCCAAATGAGTACCATGAATAGAGCAATCACCGCAACGACGCCGATGAAACCGAGTTCTTCGCCAAGGATGGAGAAGATGAAATCGGTATGCGGATACGGCAGATAAAACAGTTTGTAGATGCTGTTTCCTATGCCGACACCGAGCAAACTGCCTGCGGCAAGGGCGTTTTTGGATTGCCAAACCTGGTAGTTCTTCAAATGCTCCGCTTCGCCGGTAGTATTCCAAAAAGCTTCCCAACGCCCCAGTTTATATTCGTCTTGTTGGATGGCTGCATATATGATAAAACATGCTATGATGCCTATTAAAAGCAATTGGGATATCCTGGCACCGCCTATGAAAAGCATTAGCAAAACTATAGCGCTGATGAGCACAGCAGTGCCGAAGTCCGGCTGTTTGTAGATGAGCAGGAAAAAAACTGAGAGGACTAACATATAGGGCAGGACGCCGCTAAACAATCGGCGAATCTGCTCCCCGTTACGGCTGAGTTGGTAAGCGACAAAGATTATCAATGTTATCTTCGCAAGTTCTACAGGTTGGAATTGAAAACCGAAGATTTTAATCCATCTCCTGAATCCGCCGATGCGATGACCAATACCGGGAACGTAAACAAATAAAAGTAACACACCTGAAAAAATGAGCATGGGCTTCGCTATATCCCGATAACGTTTGTAAGGAAACCATGACGCAACCGCCATGCCTATCAATCCTATTACGCAAGCTATCAACTGTGTTTTCAGAAAGTGAAAGCTATCCCCTTTGTATTTTTCATGTCCTATCATGTTGCTTGAGCTATAAACCATAGTGATGCCCACGGCTAACAAACACAGTGTTATAAACAACAGAAAGTGGTCAATCTCGCCGCGCCCAGAGGGCTCCTTTTGCCGTTCACGAAGGGAGACAGCTCTTTGGCTTCCAACGGATGGAGAACCGGGGCGACTGGATGAGGGAACAACTGCCTCTTCTCGTTCGGACAACACAGACGTTGCGGTAGGTGCGGCGCGTATTGGGCTATCATTGTAAGAATTATTTTTCCTGTCTTTTTTGCTCAAGAGATTCAACCGCCTTTCTAAAAGCTTCTCCTCGCGCTTTATAGTCTACAAAAAGGTCAAAACTGGCATTTGCCGGGGAAAGCAGAACAATATCGCCAACTGATGCATGAGAATAAGCTATCTCTACAGCTTCCTGCATTGTGCCAGCGTTGTAAGTAACGGTGTAGTTATTTAGAGAGTTACGAATTCTTCTTGTATTTTTCCCTAAAAGGATTAATCCTTTGACTTTGGTTTTCACTAATTCTATGAGCGGAGCATAGTCGTTTCCCTTATCGTAACCTCCCATGATGAGCAACACGGAGCCGCGTACGGCTTGAAGCGCTGCTCTAACTGCATCGACATTCGTGGCTTTAGTATCGTTAATGAATTTCACGCCGTTTTTTTCTTGCACAAATTCAAGAGTGTCTTTTAATCCGTGGAAATTTGAAATGGCGTCTCGAATTGCCGTGGCGTTAATGTTTAAAACCGTCCCTACGGCTACGGCAGCCAATATGTTTTCCAGGTTGTGAACGCCTAAGAGTTTTATCTCTGAAAGAGGGCAAAGGACAACTTTTTTTTCATTAAAATTTGTCACTATGTGATTGTATTCGATAAATGCGCCGATGCTAAGATGTTGTTTTCGGCTAAAAAAAACGGCTTGCGCCTTTGTCTCCTTTGCGAAGTTAAACACTGTTGGATTATCAGCGTTCAGGACGATATAATCAGCATTTGTTTGATTGGCAAAAATCCTTTTTTTGACCTTAATGTATTTTTCGATTGTTTGATGTCTATCCAAGTGGTCAGATGTGATATTGAGTATGACGCTCACAATCGGGTGAAACTTATGTGTGCTTTCAAGTTGGAAACTGCTTACTTCCCAAACGGCTATATCGTCTTCAGTTAAATGTCTGACTTCCTGTGAGGGAGCTATTCCGATGTTTCCCGCCACACGTACGCTCTTTTTCCCCTTCTTGAGAATATCGCCGATGAGCGAAGTGGTAGTAGATTTTCCCTTTGTGCCTGTAATCGCCACGATTGGAGCTTTGCATGCTTGATATGCTACTTCCAATTCGCCCAACACGGGGATATTCTTCGCCCTGGCCATGTTGAGAATGGGAATATCTATCGGCACACCCGGGGAAATAACCACCAAATCCGCCTTTTCTATGCAGCGTTCGTCGTGTGCGCCCAACACGTACTGAATATCCCTTCCTTCGAGTGCTTTAATGCTCTCCCGTAGTTCATCAGCAGATTTCAGGTCAATTGCTAAAACGCTGGCACCCATGTCGTCAAGGAGTTTTGCTACCGCTACTCCACTGCGGACTAAACCGATTATTGAAATATGTTTGCCTTTAAAGTTCATCTTTATGTTGGTGGGGGGCACAGAAAGCCTTCCAATTAAATTCGGCATTGGTCATTCAGCATTCAGCATTCTTTTAACTAACCGTTTACCTCAACTTCAATGTGCTAAGTGCAATTAGAACTAAAATAGCGGCGATAATCCAGAAACGGATGACTATCTTCGACTCGGGCCAGGGTTTATCCAGTTTTAAGAAAGAATCCGGGGGGTTACTGAGTTTCTCAAAATGGATGTGCAATGGCGACATCCTGAAAACTCGTTTCTTCCAAATTTTAAACGATAAAACCTGTATTACGACTGAGAGTGCTTCGGCTACAAATATTCCACCCACGATGGGTAAAAGAAATTCCTTTTTTATCAAGAGTGCCACAGTTCCCAAGGCGGCACCGATGGAAAGTGAACCGGTATCTCCCATGAATACTTTCGCAGGGTGAGCGTTAAACCAGAGAAATCCCAATCCAGCACCTATCAAAGCAGCGCAAAATACAGCGGCTTCGCCGGCGAGGGGAAAATGAACGATGTACAGGTAGTTTGCGCCTACTTTATGACTTGTGATGTGAGCCAGAGCCGCAAAAGTTACTGCTACGAACATCGTACATCCTATCGCCAGTCCGTCTAATCCATCCGTGAGATTGACAGCGTTGGATGCGCCGATGATGACGAACATCGCAAAGGGGATAAATAGCAATTTTAAATCAGGATGGAAGTTTTTGAGGAACGGGAAAAATATTGTAGTAGGCGTGATGATTTTCTCTGGAGTGCCCTCTTCCGTTAAACCAAGGTAATAGTCAGGCACCCATCTATACATGTAGTAAGCGATAACGAACGCCCCTATTGCTTGAAGCCCAATCTTATGCCAACCGCTCAGTCCTAAGGAGCGTTTTCTCGCAACCTTAACGTAGTCATCTAAAAATCCTAAAATACCAAACCAAACTATGGAAAATAACAACACAAAGGTGATTGATACATCCAAACGCGCCCACAAAGCCACAGCGATAAACACTGCTGATATTATCAACAGCCCGCCCATTGAAGGCGTGCCAGCTTTGCTGAAGTGAGTATCGGGCCCATCTTCGCGAATCCGCTGACCGAACTTTAGAAACTGCAACTTCCTGATGACAAATGGGCCGAGCGCTAAACTTATCAGTAACGCGGTGACAGTAGCATATACGGCCCTGAAACCTATATACTGAAAAAGATTGAAGGGCGAAAAAATATCAATTAGTTTCTTAAAGAAAAGGTAGTAAAACATTTCTAAATGAACTCTCCCGTGTTCTCCTTGACTACTTTAATAATAGTCGAAAATCATGCCCACAATATTGTTCATCAAATCCCATCTTTAGTGCAAGTTTCTCCTCGAATACTCGGCGATAGGTACATTTCTTTTCTGCGTATATAGCAATACATATAGCAATAACGATGTTAAAAATAATACGAGAAAAAAAAATGAAACGTTTCATCATAATGAATCGTTTCCTACCTTTTCACAGGAATTCTCAGTCGGAGTCTAATTCCCTTGAGATTCTTGAAATTTAGCTATGGTGCTGGCATCCTTATCGCCTCTGCCGGACAAACACACAATAATAATCTGCGAGTTATCCAGTTGCGGCGCTAGTTTTGCCACGTAAGCTATCGCATGAGCCGGCTCCAATGCAGGGATGATGCCCTCCTTTTCTGAGAGCAATTTAAAGGACTCGACGGCTTCCGTGTCTGTGATTGAGACGTATTCTGCGCGCCCTGTTTCTTTGTAAAAAGAGTGTTCGGGCCCGACGCCTGGATAATCTAAACCGGCTGAGATTGAATGGGCAGGGGTAATCTGTCCGTCTTCTTCCTGAAGCAGATAGCATTTTGCGCCATGAAAAACGCCAACACTACCTTCGCTCAAAGAAGCGGCGTGTTTTTTGGTTTCTATGCCTTCGCCGGCGGCTTCTACGCCGATGAATTTTACCTGTTTGTCTTCATAGAAGGGATAAAATAACCCCATCGAATTGCTGCCCCCGCCAACACAGGCGATGAGATAGTCGGGCAATCTGCCTTCATGTGCTAAAATCTGCGCCTTAGCTTCTTCGCCGATGACGGATTGAAAATCTCGCACAATCACCGGATAGGGGTGCGCGCCTACAACTGAACCTATCAAAAGGTAGGTGGTGCGTATGTTCGTAACCCAATCTCGAAATGAAGCGTTGATGGCATCTTTTAGCGTGCGACTGCCAGAGGACACACTCGTAACTTTCGCACCCATCAAACGCATTCGGAATACGTTCAATGCCTGCCTTTCAATGTCCTCCTCTCCCATGAACACCTCGCACTCCATTCCGAACATCGCCGCTACCGTAGCCGTAGCCACTCCATGTTGTCCTGCGCCTGTTTCGGCGGTGATACGTTGTTTGCCCATCCTCCGGGCAAGCAAAATTTGCCCAAGAGTGTTGTTGATTTTATGAGCGCCTGTGTGGTTCAAATCCTCGCGCTTGAGATAGATTTTAGCACCTCCGAGTTCCTCTGTCAAACGCTGGGCATAATACAAAGGATTCGGTCTTCCTGCATATTCGCGCAGATAATACTCAAATTCCTCTTGAAACGATTTATCCTGTTTTGCTTCGAGATAAGCGGATTCTAATTTTGCCAGAGCCGGCATCAACGTCTCCGGCACAAACTTTCCGCCAAATATTCCAAAATGTCCTTTATTATCTGGTAACATATTCTCCTCTATGTTATCACATATTGTTTGATAAATTGCATGCTTCTTTTCAATATTGAAAAGTAATGAGTAAAGAGTAAAAAGTGAATTTCATTATCACTCATTACTCTTTACTCTTAATTCAGAATTATCAAGCAATTAGTAATAGTAAACCCTTAATCTTAGTGGTGTGTTCCATAAGTTTTAGAGGTATTCCAAGGAATTACTCTTCTCAG
>CAZRLY010000267.1:0-8398 GCA_964601015.1 uncultured bacterium | reverse complement strand
ATAAGCGACTAAAGTCGCCACTACAATGTCAGAAGAAATTCTATGGAAAGGTATAGTACACTTTACCCCTTTTTTAAGGAGAATCAGGATGGTCGAAATTTGTTTCCAAACCCAAAAACAACCTTCCGCATTCCGATTTACTATCGTACCCGCACTTTAGTATGGTATGTCATCGCCTCATCAATTGCGATGCAGGTTTCAACGGTAGCGATACCCTCTGAAAGCGGACAGACAGGTTGCTTGTCTTCCCGGATGCTATCGACGAAATTTTCCATCTCATATTGCCATTCAGGAGAGTCGCGTCCGTGTTCAGGCATCGCTTCGATTGGTTCTGGCGCCCACTTAGCGGATGTGTGAAGATGTCCATGCAAAGCATCCTCCTCCCACCAGCAGATTATCGTCCCCTCATCTCCGTAAACCGACAAGGACATTATGTACGGGCGGACGACAGCGCCACTTGAGAAAACCTTGCCCATTGCGCCATTTTTGAAGTTCAGGACAGCAATCCGCGCCTTGTTCGTATAATCGCCGTAAACTTCTTCTACGTCACCGGCTATCCAGCGCAGCAAATCGACAGAGTGATAACTTATTCCAAGACGTGTTCTCGCTCTCGGAGTTCGTCCCCAGGTTCGAGCGCTGGGATATTCATTTGGGTCAGCTTTGTGGGCGTAATTCGACGAAAGATAAAAAACGCCGCCGATGACTCCCTCGCTCACCAAGCGTTTGGCATGCGCATAAGTCCGCCATGAGCGGCAGATGTGTCCAGTGGCAGCCTTTAAATCTGGGTGTTCCCAAATCGCCAGTCGAAGCTTTTGGCATTCTTCCCGCGAGACGCAAGCCGGCGTTTCGCCGATAGCGTGTTTTCCTGCTTCAAGAGCGCTTAATAGCATATCAGCATGCAAAAAGTGTGGCGTGCAAATATCGACGGCATCTATGTCATCATCTTTGAGCGCTTCATCATAAGCACGATAAATTTTCGGCACACCCCACTCCTTAACCTTCTGATATGACGCATCTGAA
Organism: uncultured bacterium; assembly: GCA_964601015.1. Classification (GTDB taxonomy): domain Bacteria; phylum Poribacteria; class WGA-4E; order DTYX01; family CAZRLY01; genus CAZRLY01. Next base: position 7,378 of record CAZRLY010000267.1, on the reverse strand, counting down.
CGCGCTACCACTGCGATTACCTCGGCTTTCTCAGGTATTGCAAGGTAGCCGTTGTAGTGATTGGTTCCCGTCCAACCGGAACCGACAAGACAAACTTTCACCTTTTCCATGTTGTATTCCTCCTGTTCTTTCTTATAAGGATAATAGATTTGTAAGCAAAAGTCAAGCAGAGATAGAAATTCCCCACGCGGAAAAAGTAAGGTTCGTTTCATAAATCCGTATAGGGTATTTGGTGAGGAACTCAAGGGGGTTGCGGCGTGGAACGTCGGGGGCGTTCTCGTCAGCGTCGTTGGAAATGACGGAGAGCCGAATGTAGATGTCCTCCATTGGCACGGTTCGCGCCGCTTCCTCTTTGTAAACGGACATGCCAACGAACTCAGTGCGGCCGTGCTCCGTCATGAAAGGGACGTCGTATTGGGCGCGCATCCCCTGAATCGTCTTGCGACGCGCCACGCCGTCGTTAAAAAGCTCAGGATAGTAGTAGAGGCCGATGGAAGGCGTTTCGAGAAAAATATCCTGGAGATTAGAAAAATGTCAAAAAAAACGCTTGCATTTTAGATGTGTTTATGTTATGATTTAACCTCATCTTGAGGCGAAGTGGAATAAAACAGAATATTGTTAGATAAAGGTGCCCTGTGAAACAAATTGTTTCAAGGGAGAATAGGGAAGGCTGGTGAGAATCCAGCACAGCCCCGCTGCTGTATTCAGATAGTCTTTTATCATGAGCCACTGATTTTGGCTTTCGTTTTTAACGGGGGCGAAGTTGGGAAGGCGATAAAAGACGTTTAATCTGTAAGTCAGAAAACCTGCCTTTATCTGCTTCCAACGCTCTTCGAGGGAAGGGCAAAGGGATAGAGGTTAAAAGCCCTGAACTCTCGAAGTTCAGGGCTTTTTTATTATATCTTATGCAACGAACTCAATGTATTATGATTCAGGGGACAGGTTCGCATGTGGGCAAGAGCGTGCTAACGGCTGCACTCTGCCGGATTTTCGCGCAGGACGGTTACAAGGTGGCACCATTCAAATCGCAAAATATGTCCAATAACTCTTTTGTTACTAAGTTGGGCGGCGAGATGGGGCGTGCGCAGGTGATGCAGGCGGAAGCAGCGATGCTTGAACCACACGTCGATATGAACCCTATTTTGCTAAAGCCTACGGGCGACACGGGTTCTCAGGTTGTCCTACAGGGTAAACCGTTTGAACACCTCCTTGCAAGGGATTACTATGCGCGCAAGGCAATTCTCTGGGACGCCGTCGTTGAATCTTACGAACGTCTTGCGAAACAATACGAAATCCTTGTAATCGAAGGTGCTGGCAGTCCCGCGGAGGTGAATCTCAGGGAAAACGACATCGTCAACATGAGCGTCGCCCTTTTTACAAAAGCACCCGTGCTATTGGTGGGCGACATTGACAAAGGCGGTGTGTTCGCATGGCTGGTGGGAACGCTGGAATTGCTGACAGACGAGGAGCGAAATCAGGTCAAGGGGCTTATCATCAACAAATTCCGAGGAGATGTCAGCTTACTCACTGACGGATTGGAATTTCTAGAAGCTAAGACAGGAAAGCCCGTGTTGGGAGTCATCCCCTATTTTCACGACATCTGGCTGGACGAGGAAGACGCTGTGACATTGGAACGACATGAACTCCCCGCATCAGTAGAACATCCCGCCGGGGTAGCCGTGGTGTCTGACCACGGGGACTTCGGTTACCCGTTCGATGAAAATGCGAAGGACGTTGTGGATATTGTGGTAGTGCGGCTGCCGCGAATATCAAATTTCACAGATTTTGAGGCGCTTGCCGCAACAGAGAAGGTGAAGTTGCGCTATGTGGCTCATCCAGATGCTCTGGCATGCCCCGACGCTATCATCCTGCCCGGCACAAAAAACACGTTAGCCGATTTGCTATTTTTGAAAGAGAGCGGGTTAGCTGACGCATTGTTAGCTGCGAAACAAGAAGGAACGCATATCATCGGTATCTGCGGTGGCTTTCAGATGTTGGGCAGAGAGGTATTTGACCCATTTCATGTCGAATCGACGCTTGAACGCGTAGCGGGATTGGGATTGCTGGACATTGTTACCCAGATGAACCCTGAAAAATTGACCGTTCAGGCGAAAGCGAAAGTTGACAACTCGAATTTTCTGAACGTCGAAACGGAACTTTTGGGATATGAAATCCATCAAGGCGAAACCGAATTGCTTGCCGAAACAACCCCGCTATTTGTCATCGTCGAGCGTTCGGGACAGAGCGTTGAGGTACTTGATGGCGCAATCAGCAACGATGGAAAGGTTTGGGGGACATATCTGCATGGTTTGTTCGACAACGATGAATTTCGACTTGCGTTTGTGAATCAACTGCGAACGGAAAAAGGTTATTCTCCCCTCCAGGAAACGACAAACTTTCAATTTGAACGCGAAAAGCAACAAGGGTACGATAAGTTGGCGGAACTGGTTAGGGAACACCTGGATATTCCACGCGTATACGAAATATTGGCTCAAAATACCAATAACTGGGGTTGAGAATATGATAGAGCGAACGGGATTATTGATGGTATATACAGGAAACGGTAAGGGCAAAACGACTGCGGCGTTGGGGACACTCATGCGCGCATACGGCAGGAACATGAAAATTGTCATGCTGCAATTTATCAAGGGAAAGGGGATGCGTTTAGGCGAACACATTGCCGCAGAACGGATGGGCGTGGAAATTATACCATTGGGCAATGGATTCACATGGCATCTCAAAGAACGAGAAAAAGACAGGCAACTGGCGTTGGAGTGCTGGGCTGTTTGCATGGACAAAATACTTAATGGCGGCTATGACATTGTGATTTTGGATGAGTTGACTTATGCGATAGAATACGGTTGGCTGTCCGTCAGTGAAGTTCTTGATGTCCTGAAAATGCGCCCTAAGTGGATGCACATTGTGGTGACAGGCAGAAATGCACAGCCGGCGTTAGTCGCCGCAGCGGATATGGTTACGGAAATGATAGAGATGAAGCACCATTTCAATAATGGCATTGCAGGACAAAAGGGCATTGAATTTTAATGTAGGGAATTTCTGATGCTCGGTTGTATCAGTCAATTCCATTGGTCAGGAATATTGCTATGGGAAAACTAATATTTATAACAGGTGGAGCAAGGAGTGGAAAAAGTCAGCAAGCTGCGGAATTAGCCACGAAAGTCGGAAATAACGTGGCTTTCATAGCAACTTGTATTCCATCGGATGCTGAGATGAAAGAACGCGTCGAACGACATCGCCGTGCGCGTCCCAAAGACTGGAAGACGATTGAAGCGCCAATTGACGTGACAGCCGCTTTGAAGGACTTAGCTCAAGTTGACGCGGTTATCATTGACTGTATCACCTTATTTTTGACGAACCTTATGATGGAAAATGTGAGCGACGACGACATCCTTTCGGAAGTTACAAATCTGGTTCAAGCATCCCAAGAGGCTGACTTTGCTGTAGTTATCGTCTCAAATGAAGTCGGGGCGGGGGTTGTTCCACCCAACGAGATGGGCAGAAGATTTCGCGACCTTTCAGGATTTGCGAATCAGATAGTTGCTCAAAGTGCTGACGAGGCATACTTTATGGTATCAGGCATACCAGTAAAGATTAAGTAAGTTCCAATTAGGTTATTCAACTTTTCAAGAGAGCTGATTGAATCTGGAGTGTTGCAGGCATTGGGGTAATGGGGGGATGGGGTATTGGGGTAAAAAAAGATTAAATCCCCCCCATAGCAAAGCTACGGGCGTTCAGCGATGAGTAGTGAGTAATATCTTTGTCAGGCGATACATTACTCATAGCCTAGCAAAGACATTACTCACTAAAAACCATAAATTTATTTTTGAAAATTAACAATAAAGGAAAGAGATGGATAAAATTAAAGAAACAATAGGGAAGATAAAACCGATAAAAACAGCATTTATATCGAAGGCTCAAGAAAAACTTGATAGACTTACCAAACCCCGGGGGAGTCTGGGGCTGTTGGAAGAGTTCGCCGCTCGCATTGTCGCCATAACCGAAAATTTGACGCCGACGTTTGAAAAGAAAACCGTAATCGTCATGGCGGCTGACCACGGGGTGGCAGACGAAGGCGTCAGCGCATATCCCAAGGAAGTGACTGTTCAAATGGTATACAACTTCCTGCAGGGCGGTGCGGCAATCAACGTCCTTGCGAAATATGTGGATGCGAAGGTACTTGTCGTGGATATGGGGATTGCAGGAGAAATTGAAGAACACGCAGGGCTGATTTCGCACAAACTCGGATACGGGACCAATAGTATCTACCGCGGGCCGGCTATGTCAACGACACAGGCAATCCAGGCAATTCGGGCAGGAATTGAAATCTTTGAATCCGAATATGTTGCGAACGGAATTGGTGTGCTGGTACCTGGTGATATGGGCATCGGAAACACGACGCCAAGCAGTGCCATTATCGCCTGCATGACGGGCAGCAAACCGGACGAAGTTGCTGGACGGGGAACAGGTATCGACGACGCTCAACTCAAACATAAGATAGAAGTGCTTGAAAAGGCCATAGAACTCAATCAGCCAGAACCGTCTGACCCAATTGACGTGTTGGCTAAGGTTGGCGGATATGAGATTGGTGGAATAGCCGGTCTGATTTTAGCGGCGGCGAGTCGTAGAGTTCCAGTCATCATAGATGGTTTAATCTCTACGGCAGGCGCACTGATAGCTTACGGGCTATCGCCGATAGTCAATCAGTATATTTTCGCAGGACATAAATCCGCTGAAATCGCACACCAAAGAGCATTGGATAAATTGGGGCTTTCTCCAATCCTTGAATTCGACATGCGACTTGGCGAAGGAACTGGCGCTGTTTTGAGCATGAATATTCTCGACGCATCGGTTCGTCTGCTCAACGAAATGGCGACTTTTGAAGAGGCTGGCGTCTCAAATCGGAGTTAGAAAACACGAATGATAAAGCGATTTTTGTTGGCTGTTCAACTTTTAACAAAGATTCCAATTGTCTGGCACTTAGATGTCAACGAAGAGGACTTCGGGCGGTCAATGGCTTACTATCCACTGGTAGGTTCAATTATTGGCGGCATTTTAATCTTATTAAATCTGGGCGTCTCAAGGCTTTTTTCATCGTTAGCTTCCAGTATATTAGTTGTGGTTTTTTGGATTTACTTCACTGGCGGATTGCATCTTGACGGCTTTGCTGATATGGCAGACGGAATCGCTGGAGGACGCGATAAAACATCAATACTCAGGATTATGCGCGACAGTTCCATCGGCGCAAAGGGTGCAGTGGCGGTGTTTTGCTTGCTTCTTATCAAGATTGGTTTTCTGGCTGAAATTCCCACACAACTTGGAAATCAGACTCTGTTGCTATGTCCAATGTTAGGGCGATGGGCTATGGTGCTAATTTCAACCGTAAACCGATATGCAAGAAGCGAAAATGGAATGGGTAAAATCTTTGTGGAAAATGTCAGAAAAAGAGATTTGGCGGTGGCGACGCTGGTTACGTCAGTTCCTCTGTTTCTTTACCAGAGCGCCACGCTGATTTTCCCGCTGATTGCGACACTCATGACAGTTGCCATAGTTACTTGCATCAGCCGCAAAAAGATAGGCGGTATCACAGGCGACATCATAGGCGCTACGAATGAAATTACCGAAGTCGTAGCTCTTGTAACAATTGCAGTATCGGAACAGATTTTGATGATAATATAACGTGAATTCGGGATAAGAATTTGTTCTAAAGATTAGAACACGAATGCCTCAAATTAAGCGAATATCACGAATTAAAAAGAATTTGTGTAATTCGTATAATTTGTGTAATTTGTGTTGATTCTAAATTGTGATAAATGCGTGGAACTTATCATCGTTATTCCGAACTGACGTTAATATAACAAAATTATCATCTTGGGGGAATAAACATTGAGAAAAAATTATCGGATTGAATGTTCAGTGTTGGTTTTGACTTCTATCCTTGCCATTGTATTTGCTACGGTATGTGAGGCGAAAGTTTACGGAAAAGTCAGCGGGTTAGTATTAGATGCGGAAACGGGGCAGCCAATTGCCAACGCAAAAGTGGAGATTGTAAAGAGCAAATTTGCCACCCTGTCCGATATGAAGGGGCAGTTTACAATCCTCCATGATTTATCTGGCGATTACGATGTTAAAACAAGCATGGTTGGCTACGATGATGAAATTAACAACGCAAAGATAACCGTCCACAATACGACAGTGATTGACTTTCATCTCAAACGCATAGCTTTCGGGTTGGATGAGGTTGTAGTCAGCGCGACGAGAAGGGCAGCCGGGTTGGATAGAATACCTGCTTTTGCGTCGGTGGTTTCGAGCAAACAGATTAAATCAAACACAGCGACGGACGCAGGAGAATTGCTTAAATCGTCTGGACTCTTACAGGTTGACGATTACGGTATCGGTTCACTTTCGTCCATTTCGTTGCGAGGTTCATCTTACGAACAGGTGCTGGTTTTAGTGGACGGCGAACGGATGAATAGTTCTTTGAGTGGCGGGATGGATTTCGACAATCTACCCGTAACCTCAGTGGATAGGATTGAGATTGTGCGGGGCGGGCAATCCGCGCTCTACGGCGCAGACGCTATGGGCGGCATCATAAACATTGTCACAAAACGTTCAACTAAAGATATGCTGAATACCTGGTCAAAAGTCGGTTCTTTCGGCAGTTTTGCTTGGGGTGCGGACATTGGGAAAAAAGTTGGCGCGCTTTCTGCGCTCGTGTCGTTCTCGCAAGACAGGTGCGACGGTGACTTTCAGTATCGGGACAAATGGGATAGACTCAGGACGAGGGAAAACGCTCGTTTTTCAAAACGGGATGTTTTCGGAAAGCTGGATTATCACTTTTCCAACGCAAAAGTTACCGCATCAGGTTCGCACTATTACGCCGATAAATCTGACCCGGGGCCGATTGGGCAATTTAGCAAGGAGGCTTTCAGGGAGGATAAATCCAGCTCGCTTTTAACGAATTACGAACACAAACTGCTGGACAATTTTTTCTACAAATTGGCATTTCACAAAAGAGATACCAGCTTGCATTATGTAAACCCAGCCGGCCCATACAAAATTGATGACACTCACAAATCCAAATCAATTGGCGGGGAACTCCAAACGCAGATTTATCTTTCAAATTCCTCTCCGCTTACGACTGGATTTCTGTTCAGGCAGGAGGATATTTCCAGTACGGCCGTCGGAACGCGGGAGCGCAACACAATCAGCGGATATATTCAACAAGAGGTATCCCTGAATATCCCCCAACACCTCCCTCTACAACTCCACAAAATAGTTTTATTTCCTGCATTGCGTTGGGACGACTATTCCGATTTCGACGCTGGTGTCAGTCCCAAACTCAGCATTCTGGCAAAAT
>CAZRLY010000266.1:0-8584 GCA_964601015.1 uncultured bacterium | reverse complement strand
GCAAATATTATATTCTTTGTACGATGTAGTAGACTTTGTCAATGGATTATACATTGTTAAATTCCGATTACGTGTGTTATCCCCTTATCCATTTCCGATTTTCCACGGTATTTTGAATTCTTTCCTCAATCAGCATCTGCTTTTTTAAAGAATACCATATGTTTGAGGTATTTGTCAAATACCTTTATGGAATGGTAGAAATTCCCCATGTATATATTGGGAGTGCAATAATCAGCGGTAGCGTATTATTGCAAAAATACACTTCGTTGATTTTTGCGCTCCAACTCATCATTTTCAAACGGCGTGGGGAATTTCTGATGGAATGGGTTGTGGTAGAATCTGTGTTTACCCAAACAGCGTTTGCTCAACTATATTGCATAGGATATGCCCAATGGTAATGTGAGCCTCTTGAATACGCGGAGTATCATCAGATGGAACAATCAGTGCTAAATGGACAGTTTTTGCAAGTTGTCCGCCTCCGCGTCCTGTTAAGCCAATGGTTTGGGCACCAAGATGCTTTGCTTTCTCTATGCCCAAAATAACATTTTTTGAATTTCCACTGGTGCTGATGCCAATTACGACATCGCCTTTTTTTCCCCATGCCTCCAATTGTCTGGCAAAAATAACGTCGAAATCATAATCATTACCCAAGGCTGTGAGGATGGATGCATTTGAACTAAGCGCGATAGCAGGCAAGGCAGCGCGTTCTTTCAGAAACCGCCCTACCATCTCGCCAGCAAGATGTTGTGCGTCTGCAGCGCTGCCACCATTGCCGAAGAGGATTAATCTCCCTCCGTTGCGGTAACTATCAATTATCATCTGTGCAGCTTGGGCAATTTTTTCTGTCAAATTTTCCGCTACAAGTCGTTTGACATTGGCACTTTCCAATAATTCTTGTTTTATTATTTCATGAGGCAAAGAAATTACCTCCTATCCTTTAGTGCAATTTCGGTATCATAGGCTTTAGCATCTTAAAAGTGAATAAGTTCTACAGCTTGTCTCAAATTCGTCGTCAAAATCCCTTGACATCCAACCTGGTGGCCCGCTTCTATATCACTGTTTGAATCTCCAATGATGTATGATTGAGTAAAATCAATATCCCACTTATTCTGAGCTTGGATGAGCATACCCGGTTTAGGTTTCCTACAATTACAATTATCAGAAATGTCATGTGGACAGAAAAATATATCGTCAACTTGTGCTCCGTGCGTTTCAAGCTCTTTTTGCATTTTTTGATGTATCTCTTCCAAATCTTTCTCTGTCATAAAGCCTTTAGCAATACCTCTCTGATTGGTCACAACAATGACAAGATAACCCTTCTCTCTGATGGTTTTTATAGCTTCAAATACGCCGGGCAAAAAGCAGAATTCATCCCACTTTTTAACGTAATCGTTCTCTAATTTTCGGTTTATGACACCATCTCTATCTAAAAAGACTGCTTTATTCATGTTTAGCAAGCGATTCTATAAGCTCTTTTGGTGTGACACTAGCGGTACCTATTTCGCCTACGACTATGCCAGCGGCACAGTTAGCAACTTTGGCGGCATCCAACATACTTGCGCCAGCGGCTAATGCAAGAGTAAATGCTGCTACAACCGTATCTCCTGCACCCGTGACGTCAAACACTTCACGAGCAACTGTGGGAATATGAGTTACTTTAGCCGGAGCGCCATCCATAGCCTCAAACAGTGACATGCCATGCTCGCCTCTGGTTATAAGGAGCGCAGAAAGTTCCAGCCTTTCAAGGAGGGTTTTTCCTACGGCAAGCAGGCTTTCTTCGTCGGTAATGCTTACTCCAAGTGGCGTAGATGCTTCTTTAAGGTTAGGTGTAACAATGGTTGCTCCCTTATAGTTCCAGAAGTTACGCTCTTTTGGGTCAACTATTACGGGTATATTTTGCTTTTTAGCCTTAGAAAAAACAAATTCAAGGAGTTCTTTACTTACAACTCCTTTGTCGTAATCGGAGAAGATTACAGCATCTACGTTATCAATCGCAGATTCTGCAAAGCAGATTATCTCCTCCTTCAGATTACCATCCACCTCACTTTTTGATTCTCTATCAATTCGTACCACCTGTTGATTATGCGCCATAACCCTTGTTTTTATAATGGTCGGTCTTTTGCTATCTTTTAGCACTCCACTGACATTAGCTCCGATGCAAGAAAGCATATTCCTAAGTCTATTACCGTTTTCATCTCTGCCTACTACGCTTATTACATCTACTTCTCCTCCCAAGCTACGGATATTTGCTACAGTGTTCGCCGCGCCGCCAAGCCTAAAATTTTCATCTCTTACTTCTACCACGGGCACAGGTGCTTCGGGTGAGATGCGATTAACATCACCCCAAATATATTGGTCTAAAATGACATCACCAATGACTACGATGCGTTTTTGTGGAAATCTGTCTATAATTTGAGTTAGCATTATAACATACTAATCCTTCTCCATCAACATCAGAAATTTTACAGCCCGAGGTGTTCCGGCTCAATTGGTTGTCCTTCCGATGTCATCAGAGCGCGTTTTACCAAATTTTCAAGCTCGCGCACATTACCGGGAAACTCATAGTTGAGAAGCGCGTCCATCGCCGGTTGCGACACTTCGGGAACTGGCATGTTGTTTTCATTGGCAGCGCGCGTCAAGAAGTGTTCCACCAACAGGGGGATATCGTCTTTGTGTTCTCGGAGCGGTGGAATGTGAATCGGCATGACGTTTAATCGGTAGTACAAATCATCTCGGAATTTGCCATCTTTGACCGCTTGCGTCAAATCTAAAGTTGTCACGGCGATTACCTTGACATCAACCTGCAGTTCTGCGTCACTTCCGATGCGCCGAAAAGTTCCAGATTCTATGTAACTGAGAAAGCGTGCCTGTGTGCTCATTCCGGCTTCCGAAATTGCGTCAAGAAGAAGCGTACCGCCATCAGCGCGTTCAAGCAATCCTAACCTATTTCTTGTTGCGCCGGTGAAAGCTCCCTTCTCATGTCCGAATAATTCGGAATCGGACAACTCTTCGGAAAGGGCAGCGCAATTAACGGCGATGAAAGGACCGGACGCCCGGTCACTGACACTGTGCATTAGACGGGCGACCAATTCCTTGCCCGTCCCGCCTTCGCCTGTAATCAGCACAGGCAGATTGCTTTTTGCGGCGATTCTGATGTGCTTTTTGAGTTGTTGGATTTGCTCGCTCTTTCCGATTAAACCGGGCATCTCCTGCGTGGGAACTTCCGTTTCCGCGGGGGATTCTCTCGGTTGTTTCACCACAAGTTGGGTGACTGCTTCGTCTCCCTCAAGCAACGAGGTTAAGAGCGTTGCCATCATCAAGGCGAACCACCCATCCAATGTAAGCAGATAAGCGTTCCTATTGGGCGATTTAACATACCCCGCATCCATAAGTTCGCGGAGGTGGTGATACAAAGGCCCGCCTTTGACGTCAAGTTCTTCGCTCAACTCCGCCGATGTGCGAGTTCCGCCTGACAAAGATTTTAATATCCTGAGACGTTGCTCATTAGAGAGGGGCGCAAGCAAGCGAACTATCTGTTGGGGTGGATATTACGTTATCGAATCGTCACGAAGGCTTCTGAACCAATATCCTTCATTACCTGCTTCCCTGAAAAGAAGGGTAAGGCAAGCAGCGACTCCATCCCGTTCGCCGATTTCTGACCGGAGAGCATTTTTCGCGGCAGATTCCCACTTTGGGCCGGAGGATTGAGCTTCGGCGCGCTCTTTTTTCACGCTATCTACTAAACCCGCTACCTCCTTGGAAAGTTCGTCTAAGCGCGTTTTTATTTGATCAATTTGTTCTTCTGATGGCATTTTTAATTTTCACCACACTTATTTATATAATTTAATATACTATAAAAAACTATACTAAAAATAATTATACCACAAGCCCTTAGCCTATGTCAAGCTATTTTCATAAAAAAGTTGACATTTTTGACATTAAATGGTTACATTTATGCCCTAAACCCATTAGAAAGAGGATTTCTCTGAGATACCAACGAGGTAAACAGCAAATCAATGCAGGATGAAAAGGAAGTTACTAATCAAGAACACGTTTCAGACGCGCAGAATCCGGGGGGATATAATGAGGTTTTGAAGCTCTCTCTGCCTGTGATTATAACTATGGTATCCCATACGGTGATGTGGTTTTTGGATACTGCAATGGTAGGACGTATCGGCAAGGAAGCGCTTGCTGCTGTTGGCATTTCTGGAATTTATGTTTGGGCGTTTCTATCGTTTTTCAACGGTACTATTAACAGTGTCAATACGTTCGTCGCGCAGAGTTACGGTGCCAAACGCTATGAAGAGCTCGGCGGGATTACCTGGCAGGGGTTTTACATTGCCGTTGTGTCTTATGTTATCGTCCTCGCTGCGATACCTTCATTGGACTTTTTGCTTGGGCTGGTTGGTCGTTCGCCTGAAATTCACGCGTTAGGAAGTACTTATGCTCAAATTCGCCTGTATTCTGCCCTCTTTGTTTTCATCACGATGACTGCGTCAAGTTTTCTGCGCGGCATCGGAAATACCACAACTCCTATGATTATCGCCATTGTCGCGAACATTGTGAACTTTGTTGGCGACTATGTGCTTATTTTCGGAAAATTCGGTTTTCCGCGTTTGGAGGTGAAGGGAGCGGCGATTGCAACCTTCGCAGCCAGTGCGGTGAGCGCAATTTTGTATCTGATTGTCTTCTTTTCTCGACAGTATGCTCACAGGTTTAATACCCGTTCAGCTTTTCGACTTGTCTGGAAAAACATCCGGCGATTACTGCGGATTGGGCTGCCGATAGGATTGCTGTGGTTGCTTGACACTGGCAGTTTTGCTGTTTTTTCCACTGTCATAAGGTACATCGACGAGACATTTCTCGCCGCACATCAAGCCGCTATCACGTTGATGTCCACCTCCTTTATGCCGCTATCGGGGCTTTCTGCCGCGGCTACGATTCTCGTAGGACAGTACATCGGTGCGGGCAAAAATCGCTATGCGCGAAAAAGCGGTTATACTGCAATAAAAATGAGTCTTGGATATTGTTGTGTAATAGCGGTTCTCTTTTGCATCATACCGCGTCTGCTTATTTCAGTCATCAGCAAGGACAGCATGGTAATCCAACAGGGTGCGAAGCTACTCATGATGGCAGCGTTATTTCAGCTTTCGGATGGACTCGGCATCTGCTCCAGCGGTGCCCTTCGCGGAGCCGGTGATACCCGATTTCCGATGATTGTAGGTGTGGTTTATTCCTGGGGGTTTTTTGTGCCGGTTTCGGTTTTGGTCGGCATTGTGTTCAAAGGCGGCGCTCTGGGTGCCTGGGCTGTCGCTACCATATACATCATTGCCTATGGCATAACGTTGTTCTTGAGATTTCGCGGCGGCAAATGGGAATCAATGCGTATTTAGTGTAGAGCGAGGCTGCCAGCCCGTTCAGTAGCAAGCGGCGGAAGTCAGGGACTTCCGCTACCCGGGGACTTAATGGGAAATAAATCATGAACTACGATGCTGTTAAGTTGGAATTGTATAAAAATATCTACGCTTCCATCGCTGAGGAAATGGGAGTCGCGCTTTGCAGGACGGCTTTTTCTCCAAACATCAAAGAGCGGCGAGATTTTTCGTGCGCCCTTTTCGATGCCGTTGGGAATATGATAGCCCAGGCAGCGCACATTCCAGTACACCTTGGCTCAATGCCACTATCTGTGTTATCGGCTATACAAGCCGTGGATGTCGAGGATGGCGATGTTGTGATTCAAAATGACCCATTTTTTGGCGGCACTCATCTGCCAGACATAACATTAGTAGCACCCGTATTTATTGAGGATAAACCCGTTTTTTTCGTTGCTAATAGGGCGCATCATGCTGACGTTGGCGGGATGTCTCCCGGTTCGATGCCGCTTTCTACGGAGATAACCCAAGAGGGAATACGCATTCCACCTGTCAAACTCATGAAAAGGGGAAAGCCGAATCAGGAGTTGTTCGAGCTAATCCTTGCAAATGTTCGCACTCCCGTCGAAAGGCGCGGCGATTTGGAGGCGCAACTTGTTGCAAATCAACTCGGTAAACGCCGGCTGGTCGAACATACACAAAAATACGGACTGGCAGAGTGTTTGGAATACGCTCAAGCATTGTTGGACTACGCTGAGAAGATGATGCGAAACGTTATTAATCGCATCCCAAACGGCGTTTATGAGTTTTGTGATGTCATGGACGACGACGGCATTGACGATAAGCCGATAAAGATTGCTGTAAAACTCATTGTGAACGACGAAGATGTCATTATAGATTTTAGCGACAGCGCACCGCAGGTAAAGGGAAGCATCAACGCCGTACATGCGATAACCCTATCGGCTATTTTTTATGTGTTCATAAGTATCGGCGGACGAGATATACCAGCAAATTCAGGCTGCATGAAACCTATCAGTATTATCGCCCCGGAGGGGAACATCGTAAATGCACAATTCCCGGCGGCGGTTGCGGGTGGGAACGTCGAAACGTCTCAGCGGATTGTGGATGTGTTGTTAGGCGCGCTTTCAAAAGCCCTGCCTGAGAACATTCCAGCGGCAAGTAGCGGGAGCATGAATAACCTTGCCATTGGCGGTTATGATGCTCTCAGAAACCGATACTTCGCCTATTACGAAACAATCGCGGGAGGAATGGGCGCTCGTCCAACGGCGGACGGATTGAACTGCGTACATACGCACATGACGAATACGATGAATACCCCAATTGAAGCCATAGAGTACGCATATCCAATACAAGTCAGAGAATACAAAATCAGACGTGGTTCAGGCGGTAACGGACGGTACAAGGGCGGAGACGGTGTTGTACGGGAAATGAAATTACTGTGCGACGCTGAAGCTACCATCCTTTCCGACAGGCGCAAGTTTGCCCCCTATGGAATACAAGGCGGAACGCCGGGTGAATCTGGAAAGAACGTCCTCATTCAGCGCGACGGGATCGAAAAGAATCTCCCCTCCAAGACAAACGTCAAACTCAACGCCGGCGACATTATTCGGATTGAAACGCCCGGTGGAGGTGGATATGGCGAGAGAGCGAAAGGGTAACGTTCTCTTCTCTTACCTTCAAGTCTGCATGTAAAATTGGGTACTTTTAGGAATCTGGCGCGGTTTTGTACCTTAACAGGGATGGTCAATCGTGATATTATAATGGCAGACGATTCTGAACTTCCCCCAAAAACGCACCTTAGTAATAATCAAAAGCAACGAGCAAGGAGGTGAGAAGTAGTGAAGACGATTTCTAGTGTTGAAATGAAAAACAAGTTGGACGAAGTATTATGGGACATTCAGGGTACCAAAGAGCGTTATCTCATCAAGCAAGAAAACGAGCCAGCAGCAGTGTTAGTGAGTCTTCTGGAGTGGGAGGAACTGATGGATGAGTTAGAGATAGCTGCTGAACAAGCCGACGAGGAATTTCAGGCGAGCTTGCGCGAAGCGCGAAAAGACTATGAAGCGGGGCGCGTCTACACGCTTGAACACCTGAAAGAAATCGCGAGGAAAACGAATAATGGATGAGCCGAAACCATATACCATCGTCTCTACTGACTGATATTTTGAGCAAGCGGGCTTTGTCCGTCTCCTCAAACCTTGAACAGAAATTCTGTGGTACACGATATTATAGGGAGGACATAAATGCTTATTTGCCTCTATTTGACAATCATTCTGGTGTGTTTGCTCTTTTCATTGTCAGTAACGAAGTTGTTCGCTCACGACTTGAAAACTGAGCAAGGCAACCCTATCAGACACGAACACTACAGCCAGGGGATGACGCCAGAAGAGAAACAAATCTGGAAGGATATTACTGAACAACTGTTCCCCAATAGTGAGCAGATTGGACATCCAACACGGGAATATAACTGCCACGGTTTGACATTTGACCAAAGAAGAAGCTGGATTGATACGGCTGAAGCCCCACTTTCTGTCACCAGAGAAATCGAAAAGATTCTCCACGAAAATGGGTATCAATCCCAAGGGAAAAGGGGCAAAGAGAAAGCGAAGGTTGATGACATCATTGTGTACCACACGCAGACCGAAACAGAGATTATCCATACAGGAATTGTTATTGAAGTAGATGAAAATGGAAAAGTCGGAAAGGTTCAAAGTAAGTGGGGCGATAAAAGCGAATATAAGCACCATCCAGATATGTCCCCATACGGAAACGAGTGGGAGATTTATCGGGTGGCTTGTAAGGAGGATGAATGATGGAACAATTGATGTTTGTTAAGGGACATAGCGGAGAAGCAGAAAAAGTCAAAAAGCTTTTAGCACGTTTACAAAAAAGTGAAGAGAAAGTGAAAGTGGGCTTTGCCAGTGATATTGGCACTGCAATGCTGTTTATACGAAAAATTGATGAAGTCGAAGAACTTAGTCAGATGGGGAAATCTGCTGCTATTCTTTTGGCACGGGAATTTGAAAAAGATGTCCTTAATCCTTTAAAGTACAGATATGATTCCGAACGAGATGCTGTCTTAGCTTGTCTGGCATACATTATCATGAAGACAAAGACGCATGAAGCACTGCCAGCACTGATTAACTTTCTCAAGCGCAATTGGAACGAGGAGGGGAAATACTTCTATTCCT
>CAZRLY010000265.1:0-8588 GCA_964601015.1 uncultured bacterium | reverse complement strand
TATTCGAGAGAATAGTCACATGCCCGCATACAAAATTGGAATCACAGAAATCAACGCACAGGTTCGCCGACTCGGTTATGTGTCTGCAATCCTGAGAATACTCGGAAACAAAACGCTGAATGAGTCTCTATTATACAATCGACTTGAGAAGTGGAGTATAGAACACGAACAGCACTTAATGACCTATATGCATCAACAGGGGCGCATTAAGCCGACGCGACAGCAAACCGCAGCGAAACGTTACACCGAATTCGCTGCATCGTTGGGGCTTATCGGGCGAATTGCCGGGGCGTATCGCGTCACCCGGTTTGGAAAGACGCTGCTGCCCTTCCTTAATCGAACGCATACTCGCAACCCTTTCGAATTGAATCTCGCTGAACGGTGTACATATCTTTATTGGCTGCTACTAAAGGACGGTGATCGGTTTTTCACGGTTCTTGATATGTTAGCTGAACCCTCAGAGCAACCGCTATCACGTTTGCAGAACGATTTTCAGGCGCATTATCTCCGTCGTTTGGGAGTTCGTATCTTGACAGAGAAAGGACGCGTGGCGCGTGAAATCCTAGCCCTGCGGAACCGCGTCGCGCATGACTGGAAAAAGCCGAAACGCTACGCAGAGAACATCGTGCCGCCTCGAATTCACTGGTTGGTCGATTTAGGATTGGCTTCCATTTCGGAAGGTCAAGGGAAACCTGCAAGATTAACAGGGGGCGGAAATAGATTCCGCGACGTGCTTCCGAAATTACAGGCGCCGGGCGTTGCAGGAGTTCGCCTAGCTCAACTTGCATCTCGATCTATCGGGGACACAAATCTCGTCTACGCGAGTCCATCGTGGTCGCGGTGTCACTTCTTTGGCGTTGCAGGACCAATTCTTGCGGATAAGGACGGACAACGTTGGACTGAATTATCGCGAGAAGAAAGGAAAGAATGTCTTCGCCAGCTTACGTCACAGGCTCTTGAAACGCTAAGAACCACACCGGTGCCCAAGGTTTCGTTGTATCCAGCGCTCATCTACATGGCACTACTTATCGCAATGGAGAGTGGAATTTGGGCAAACCTAGAAGAACTTCACGCAGATCTGGATGCTTTCTCCAAAGAACTAGACACTATCTACGAGGTACGATTCTCACGCCGTGAGAATGAGTCGTATCTCATTTTCATGTCCACCTAACGTAACCGAGGGCTTGATGAATATTCTTATTCCTGATACTTCGTCACTCATCAATATACGTGATATTTATGTTGGTCAAAACCACATAACTGATGTTCTAAGCGAATTATTCGATGTGTAAGTATCAAAAGAGATTCCGCATGAGGTCAGGCGACACAAAGACAAATTTTGTCATTACGACAAACAGATGCTGCAATTCGTGCATCAAGCAAGACGGTCCTTCCATCGTCAAAAGGACTATGAGAACCTGCTTTTAACACATTTCTCACCCGGCGGCAATCCGGATCGAAATCGCGGGGAGCGGTATAACTGCTCGCTTGCCCTCTATCAGGTACGGAAACGAGTGGCAGGTCAGATAATCATGCTAATTGATGACATGAAAGCCTGCCGCGGATTGCTCAAATGGTACAACGAGCGCTTCAAGACAACAGCAACTTGGACGTCTCTCGATCTGCTATTGCATGTCTATCTCGTTACATACCCGAAGTGGCCACAGGTTCAAGCGAGAGCAGCCCTGCGGACCGTAATCCCAAGGATGGGTGGAACGCAGGCGGAAATAACCAAGCGCATTCGGAACTCTGATTCCTATCTACAAGAACTATACACCATGCTCAAAGCCTTGCCACGTGTGAAGAAAGTTTGAGGTGAACCATGACTTACAATATTAATTGGAATTCAATCGGCTTACACGGAGACTTATTTACGATAGCCCCGCCTAGTGAACCCACTGCAGTCGTTTGGGCGGGGATGAATGCGTTGAAGAACGAGTTCAATAGCGTTTTACAGGCGGCAAAAGGGGCTGCACCAACGCAGGTTATATTGTGCCGTGGTCCTGTCGGTGGGGGCAAAACCCACGCTTCACTATACTTCGATCTGAAAGAACGTTGGCCCGAACAATCTCCGGGGGTGCGAGAGGTGAAAGTTATCCGAGTGCAGACACCAACAGAAACAGGAAAACCTGCCCGAGACTTTTATATTGACGTCATGGAAGAAATCGGTCTGGATAATACGCAACGAGCTGTTCGCGAAGCAATTGAGGAAGTCGGACATAACGCCGCCAAAAAAGCACTTCGTCGAACAATGGTAAGTGCGGACTTGACCAATGCCCTTCTCCGCTTGGGGGAAGAAGAGAATAATCCATTGCTGAATGCTTACTTCTTAGGCAAATGCACAAACACCGAATTGCGGAAACTCAAATTGAATCGAAACATCGAAAAAACGCAGGACCATTTTCGGGCTTTAGCAGGTGTCATTCAATGCCATATTGGGCTTTCAGAATCACACGATGTAACCCAGCATAATCGGCTCTGCCTTTGGATTGATGAAATGGAGAATTTCATCTATTTCACGCCCCCACAGTATCGTCCCTTCGGACAGGGCCTACGTGAGTTGGTCGATCGGTTGCCTTTTTTCTTCACACTATTTATGAATTTCACACTCACCTCGCCGGAAGAATACGAGGAAATCGAACTTGTTCTGGGAGCCTATCTAATCGACCGGGTAACGCAACAGATATTCTTTGACGAAATGAAAGACGAAGAGATGTTGCAATACGTTAGCGAGCTCTTATTTCATTACAGAACTCAGGGGTTGCCAGTCGATAGCAAAAAAACTCCCTATTATCCATTTACAGAGGATGCGCTTACGTTGCTCTTATCGAACTTGCAGCGTCGAACACCGAGAGACGTAAATAAGCGTTGTCGTAACGCTCTGATTAAGGCGTTTGAAGAAGGAGCCCTTGCAGAAGGGAAAGTGACGCCAATCGGTCGTGATTTCGTGCAGAAGATGAGTCGGGAAGAACTTGATAAAGAGATTGGGTAATGAAACCTGGAATTTCCCGACATCTAACCGCTATACACAGATCAGGACTATCTCGCCCGATACGTCTAGAAATCTGGAAACCTACCGAGCCCACGCTACGCAACTGTATAGAAAAAGAACGCGATGATTGCCGGAAACAAGTATTCAAGGCTCTTTACGAGGAAAAAAAGAAAACATATTGTGGGGCTTGTACGAAAACCCTTCATTGATTGGTACGCGGAACAAATGGCAAGAATTATTGGATGAGAAAGGTGTACGATTGGCGGGTCATCGTTTGGTCCGAAACTGATGGATTGAGATTTAGGTATTTGTCTCATCGTGATAAAGCTTTCGCAGCATTAGAAGGGGTAAATGACATGCGCTTTACGCAAGGTGCAGAGCAGAGGACGCCGACAATTCCAGATGAAGAACAGGGCACAGTGGCGGAGAGAACACAGCCGGACGCCCATTGCAATCCGTTTGTGGGCTATCTGAACTCATTGCGCAGTGTCACTGCCGGCAGCGAGAATGCGCTTGTCAAATTCCAATCTGTGAGTCGTTTTTTCGGATATATCCACAAGGAGACGGTTTTGAACTGACCACCAAAAGGGCTCATCGCTTTGTTTTTTCTTTTAGTTCCACAGAAGGGCGATTTTGATGAACTGAATTTGCTTTCTTTCGGGCTAAAAGGACCCTATCCGGAGCATGAAAAAATTTTGCTATGCCGCTCTCAGAAGCGTTAAATGGCAAAATTAAATCCAAACCCATAAGTATTCACTACCGAACACTTTGGGAAAATAAACTTTAATACTGAAAATAACGAGGTGAAACATGCCAAGAGTCAACAAAGCTATTGAATTACTTGAACAGGGACAGCCCGTCTATTATACGGGAATCAGAGAGGTAAGTTTTGAAGAGGGAGTCAGAGCCGCTCAAACGTGGGCTGACTACATCAACGTTGAAATGGAACATGGGATATTTGACCTTTCCGCCCTTGACGCGTTCATGCGCGGGCTTGTGGAAGGTGGGCCCACCAAAAGTGGACATCGCACGCCCGGCGTAATTATCACATTGCCTACCGATGGTAGTGACGAATATGTGGTTAGAGCCAATGCTTGGATGTTCAAGCAAGTGCTTGACAGAGGTGTACACGGCATTTTGTTGTGTCACGCGGAGACGCCTAAAGCCATAAAAGCCTTCGTCGAATCGGTTCGGTATCCATTTCAGAACAACGGTGTCGGAGAAGGATTGGACCAAGGACGTCGCGGCTCCGGTGGACAGGGCAGTGCCGCCTCCATCTGGGGCATTTCAGGTCAAGAATATTTGGAAAAAGCAGATGTTTGGCCGCTGAACCCCAAGGGCGAACTTCTGCTCGGGTTGAAGATTGAGAACACACGCGCTCTGGCGAATGTTGAGGAAAGTGTAAAGGTTCCCGGAGTCGCTTTTGCTGAGTGGGGCCCGGGCGATATGGGCATGTCGTTGGGTTACATAAGCGCGCCTAAACGGGAAGAAATGTCTGCAGTGCGCGAGCGTGTTTTTACAGCCTGCAAGTCTGCCAACATTGCATTCCTTGATGGTGCGAGCCCGGACAATGTTGCAGAAGCAATCGAAGAGGGTATCATGATTTGCGCGGGAGGTGCGGAGGCTGCTGATGTCGGCCGAAAGTACACCAAGCGCAGTATGCCCTGGTAGAGGCCAATAAAGGTGTTGGGGGAGTGGGGCATTGGGGTAAGGGGGAAAAGCGTTTTAGTTATCACAGGTTTTTACCCCATCACCCCATTCCTCCAATACCCCATTACCTTCTTTTCACGTGGCAAAATACTGTCTATTACTTACTCTATTGAGTGAGAACAACAAGAAAAGTATCTTCCCTTTTGAAAGTGAAGGGGATTTTGGAAACAAACCACAAGGAGGTAGAACCATGCAACTCGATGAAATCCAATTGGGAATTATCCCCACCCTTGCATCGCGGTATCCCTTCTCCTTTGTTTATGGAGGGAAACACAGCGATGATGTATTAGGTGGTTGGCATCAGGAACGCCATTCGGAAGAACTTGACACCAACCGGAAAAAAATTACAACCATCTGGACTGCCCCTGACACCGAACTCAGGGTTTACTGGGAAGTCACCGAAATCAGGGACTTCGGCTACCCTTCCGATTTCCCTGCTCTGGAGTGGCTACTTTACTTCGAGAACACCGGAACCAACGACACGCCAATCATCCAAGACATCCAAGCCCTGAATTTGACCCTTCGGAATCCCATTAGTGACGACATCCCCTATCGACTGCACAAAACCAACGGCGCGCCGTCCAATCCGACTGATTTTGAGGTGAATACCGTCGTTATAGACAAGGAAAATCCCCAAGACATGGGCGGTGGAGGAGGACGCTCGTCGAACAAGGATTTTCCCTTCTTCAAAATTGAAACCGGCAAGGGAACAATTATCATAGCGGTGGGTTGGTCAGGACAGTGGCATGCCAGCGTCAAGTGTGCGGATGATGAGCAGTTGTGCGTTACGGCCGGTCTGGAAAAAACACACTTTCTGCTTCACCCGGGCGAAAAGGTACGCATGCCACGAATGCTCGTATTGTCTTGGGAGGGCGATACGCTCGAAAGTAACGCGCAATTCCGTCAACTCATCTACAAACATTATGTGGCGGTGCGCAATGGCAAGAAGCCGCTGCCTACCCTCTACTGCAATACTTGTTTTACTCGCGGCGGCCACTGGCTAAATGAGTGCAACGCCGAAAATCAAATATCACTGATTAATGCTTACGGCCCACTTGGATTGGAAGCGATTGTCACCGACGCGGGATGGTTTGAAGGCGGCTGGCCCAGCGGTGCTGGGAACTGGACTCCGCGTAAGGACGCTTATCCCGACGGCATGGGACCGGTTGCCGCGGCAGCCAAATCTCAGGGCATGTCCTACGGGTTGTGGTTTGAATTAGAACGCGTGGTGGCGGGAACGTGGATACACCAACATCATCCAGAATGGCTTCTTTCAAGCGGTGACGAACCCCAAAACACCTATCTGCTGAATTTAGGGTTGTTTGAAGTGCGAGAACACATATTCGGGATTGTGAAGGGGTTCATGGAACTGCCCGGCTTTCGTGTTTACCGGCAGGATTTCAACATGAATCCGCTCCCATATTGGCGTTACAGCGACGCGCCTGACCGACAGGGTATCACCGAGATTAAGTATATCGAAGGACTCTACGCCTACTGGGACCAAATCGCAGAGACATGGCCCGACAGCCTTCGTATTGAATGCGCCAGCGGAGGCAGACGCGTTGACCTTGAGACGGTCAAACGCATGCACGTACACCAGAAAAGCGACTACTGGTTCGACAACGAAGTTGACCAGGCAAGCATCTGGGGGCTAAGTCAGTATTTGCCCAACAATGTTTTTATGGCACCGATTAACCGTATGGACGATTATTCGTTCCATTCAGCCTTAGCGACATCGCTTTGCATGGGGTGGATAGCCGACGCACCTGATTTTGATTTCCAGCGCGGAGAGAAACTCCTCAAGCGTTACCGGGAGATTCGCCATCTGCTAATCGGAGCTTGGTACCCGCTGCTACCGTATTCGCGTAATCCCACAGACTGGATGGCTTCGCAGTACCACCGTCCGGATTTGGACGAGGGGATGATGCTGATATTCCGTCGTCCTGACAGCCCCTATCAGACTATCGAGGTATCCCTGCGTGGCTTGGAAACAGAGGCAACTTACGAACTGTCTTACGACAGCACTGGCGCGAAAATAACCGCACAAGGCGCAGATTTAATGGAAAGATTCCAATTGACCATCCCGGAACAACACCAGTCGGAGCTTATTATCTATAGAAAGATTGAATGATACTACAATCTTCAATCTTCAATCGACAATCTTCAATCCCAAAGCCAACACCTTTCACCGCTCACCAGCACCGCCTCTTTAGAGCGCTGGACGGTGCTTGTTAGTTTAAGTTTTTAAACCGGTGAGCCGTGGTGCCCGATGTTTCCTCAATATGAAGGATTCGATAATGCCATTTATTTTTCACAAGAAATATTCAATTGGGATAGTTAGTCTTATCATCCTATTTGCGTTTATCATCCCCGTCCACCCATCAAGCCAAGATAACAAAAACTCCTCAGAAGAAAAAGATAAAGGGTTTGATGGGAACGTCTTATGGCAGATTTTCGATGAATCTCACATATACGCGAGTAAAAAGGTAAAGCCGCCTCAAAGAGCAGTGATAAGACATCAAAAGAGGTATATGCTCAACATCCACATCGGTAGACGCAGAGGCGACAGTTGGCTATGTGGCATCGGTGGAGAAGTCAAATTGGGGAATATCGTGTTTCCCATTACGATAGCAAGTACCCTTAACGTATGCAAAGATTCACCTGACCAAAAAGGCTTTCTAAGTTTGGGGATGAGCATACATTTTCCAGGGAATCTGTTGAGTTCAAATGTGGGCGCAGGCACCATTAGAAATGTATTTGTAGGCGATACCATGAGCTATTACGGACTATTCGGTGTCGAATTGCTCAACATCATCTATGGGGAATATCAGGCAGTTAGAGAAAGACCGGATCTGTTCAGATTTGGGCTGCGATTCTTTCTGTAATTGAGAATGGATACGGTTTGTAGGTAAGTAGGTGCGCCCCGATGTGGTTGCATGTACGTCCTATACCCCGTGTTTTCAGGAGGATGCAAGAATGCTTAACCGGCGTGAATTCCTACGTTTAATGATAGCTTCGGGCGCTGCGGCACTAACCGGGGGGCTGGTGGCCGCGTCGGCTCAAGAAAAAGACAACTATGTAATTCTTTTGATTGTAGATGCAGGGAGAGCGGATGTATTCTATGAGATGATACGAAATGGTGAAGCGCCCAACATCAAGGAACATATCTACGATAGAGGTACTCACGTCAAGAATGCTATCGCGGCCTTTCCTACTCTAACTCTGGCTCTACATCCAACCATTATGACGGGATATTACCCAGGACATCACGGTATCGTATCTAACGTCTGGTTTGACAGGAAAACCAGGCAAAAGCGAGATTATCCTGCAACTGGCGTTGACATACTGCGGTATCCAGGAGATTTGGACAAATATACAATATTTGAATTGTTGTCCGACATAAAGACAGCCGCTATTTTCGAGAACTGCAACAGAGGCGCGACTTACAAAAAACTTCCTGTTTTCGCTACTATCAAACTGTCGATAAGAGGGCAACTTGAAAAGATGATTCCGCTGTCCTACATGGATGTAGACACAATGGCGGCAGACGCTACGATTGACATGATTCGGAAGCCAGTGAAACAACGCCCAAGATTGATAGTCACCTGGTTTTTCGCCAACGATAAGCTCAGTCATGGCTACGGGCCGCGGTCACCCCAAACTGAGATTGGCAGAAAAAACCTTGATAAGCAAATCGGAAGAATAGTGCAAGCCTTAAAGAAAGAGCAGATATATGACCGAACCACTTTTATACTTACGGCTGACCACGGGCAGTCGGAAACTACAAAACACTGGAATATCGGGAAGTTCATCGCTGATAATCTGGGCATGGACGTTAAAGAAAAATACAATCCCATGGATAAATACATAACGGAGTTCGACATCG
>CAZRLY010000264.1:0-8608 GCA_964601015.1 uncultured bacterium | reverse complement strand
TGAGGTATTAGAGGAAGAAGACATCCAAACTCTCATGAACCAAGGGCTAGAAGATGCGCTTGGTCTAACTGCTGTTGATCTTTCTGGCAAACTCACAACAACCTGGGGAAAGATTAAAGGATTGTAGGTATTCCGCCCCATTGAGCATTTTTGATATACCTTGTGATAACCAGCCTACTTCTTGTCACGCTGGCGAGTATCGGCTCGGCGAAAATCGATCCGGAAACGGCTGTCGGGATCTGGCTTATGGATGAGGGCAACGGGAAAAGCACGGCGGATTCTTCTGGAAAAGGGCATGAAGGACAAATCAATGGCGCAGAGTGGGCCGAGGGGAGATTTGGAAAGGCATTGGAATTTAAGGGGGCGCAATGGGTCGAGATTCCAAGCACGCCTGAACTTACCATTGGTGACCAACTAACCATGATGGTATGGTTCTTTGCTACGGATATCAGCGATTGGCGTCAACTTATCGCTAAAAGCAATGAGTACTTGTTGCGGATTGACCCACCACAAGAAGGAAACAATATGTCCGCTTTCGTCCAGCCAGGCGGTGCCTGGGAACCTCGAGCCAGTGCAAATGTTCCCAAATTAGATACCTGGATTCATTTTGCCGCGACTTATGATAGTGAAGAAGACAACAATAATCTGAAGGTGTATGTCGATGGTGTCGAAAGCGGTGTCAGCGCACGTCCTGGGAAAGTTGCGCTGACAGTAAATCCCGTCGAGATTGGCAGATGGGGTGGTGGGTCATTTTTTGTTGGCATCATCGACGAAGTTGCTATTTTCAAAAATGTCGTCCTCGAAGAAAAAGACCTGCAAATTATCATGGAAAAGGGCCTGAAAGAAGCGGTATTGGGCGGCGGGGCAGTATCTCCCAAAGCTAAACTGGCTGCGACGTGGGGAAAGATAAAGCTCGCTCGCTTTTAATATGTGACAGAAAACAGCGCTTTTGGTTCGGGGGGTAACCGATGTCATTCGATGGTCAAACCCCCGAATCGATGTTCCAAAATGGATATTGCCACATTGATATTGCACAATCTGCGGAATATTTTCACAAAATATCAATCGGAAACAATCAAAACACAGGAGGTTTCACAATGGAACCCCGTAGGTTGATTTTCATAAATCGACATCTCCTTGTCGTGATATGAATCTTGGCCTACAAGGAGGTATGTCATGAGACTAACAACAACGATACTAACATTCATCTTTACATTGGGTTGCTACTCTTTCACATTGTACGCCGCTGAACCCGAAGCCCCGACGTGGACTTTTGACGACAAAGACGCGGAAAACGAACTCGCTAACTGGAGCGCCGGGAATCAGTTGGCTGAGTTAAAAATTGAGGAAGTCAAGGATAGTAAAGGCGAGAAACGCAAGGTGCTCGTCACCGAATCATTAGGTGGAGACCCATATATGTACCCAGGTGGCGATGGGGGTAATGTAGATTATGTTCCGTTTGACGGGACAGTATATGATACCATCTATATGGCGATAAGGGTTAATGTCGCAAACACCTGGCAGATATATTATGTAACGGCAGAGGAAGTCGGTTGGGCCGAAACCCAACGACAGAATTTTGAAGTGAATTCTATCGATGCTTTCGAGGATATCGAAGTTAAAATGACGCGAGGCGGTTGGGACAAAAGGCACGACATTCGCTTCCGAATTGACCCGGGAACCGTAGCGGGCGTGGAAGCTGAGATAGATTACATCTCCCTAATTGGCTCGCCGAACCCTGACCAAGCGGTAAAGCCCGCGGGCAAATTGGCTGTGAGTTGGGGACATTTGAAAAGTAAATAAGACTTGCAATGGGTACAACGCTCATCGCAATAGCGTAGGTCAAGTTTCGGGCGACCACATTGGGGCGCACCTACGACAGATTTTGTCGAGATATGAATCTTGACCTACAAATAGATTGAAAATTTAAGGAGGAAAATAAAATGAAGTTTACGTTTGCTTGCTTTTTCATCGCATCCCTTGTTTTTTGCTACTTTGGAATGGCGGTGGCCGCTCCTGAATGGACATTTGTTGACCCGGCGGAAATTGAAGGCTGGAGCCCTGGGAACCAACTTAACCTTAGTGTCGAAAACGGTGTTCTGAAAACCGCCTCGCTGGGCGGGGACCCATATTTTTACCCCGGTGGCGACGGGGGGGCAAGAGACTGGGAACCGTTTAGCGGAAATACCCATTCCACCATCTACCTTGGAGTAAAAGTCAATGTAACGAACACCTGGCAGGTATATTATGTAACGGAAGAGGAAGCCGGCTGGGCCGAAACCCAACGAGAGAACTTTGAGGTGGAAGCCACGGGAAATTTTGTTGACTTAGCGTTTGTAATGGAACGCGGCGGATGGCAGGAACGTACTGTCACCGGTTTCCGAATTGACCCAGGTACCAGCGAAGGCGTCGAAGCGGAGATTGATTATATATCCCTGCTTGGAGTGCCAACAGCGGTCAAAGCACAAGGGAAAGTCGCAACGTCGTGGGCAAGACTGAAGAGTAAATTGTAGTCAAAAAAAAAACAGCGTTTTTCATTCGGGGGTTTGACCGATGTTATTCGATGGTTGAACCCCCGAACAACATCGGCGCAAAGTATTCCGAAATAACCTTGAAAACGAAAACTTTTTATTATTGCCATTTGTGAAGGAGAAACCCAAATGAGATACTTTTGTTTAGCCATCTTTTTGGCTTGCTGTTTATCTGCATCCGCAGAAATTGTTCTTTATGACCATTTTGAAAATCCTGACCACACTGAAGCTAACATTTTAGAAAAATCGGATGCTTTCCAGTACGATTTTTCTACCGATTACAATAAAACAAAGTCGGGTAATCAATCTTTTCACGTAACAGCGCCTGATTCGCAAGTAACTGTTACTTTCAAAATCCCCGAACTTTCAACTGGATATTTTCAAATCTGGTTCTATGAAAGGGGATGGGAAAATAAAGTTAAGGTAGACCAACAATATTTACTTTTAACCAATTCCGTTATAGATGGAAATATTCAGATTGGACAAACGGGAAATTCAACCTACGACGGACATTACCTGATGTTGCAAAATCCCGGTTCAGACTGGGTTACTTCTCAAACAGAATCCCAGCCTGCGCGATGGGTTAAGTTTTCTGTTGTCATGATAGACGGCGATATAACCCTCTATGTCGACGACAAAGAAGAATTCCATTGCCCAAACAAATGGGAAAAAATTGATGGTTTCGGTATATTCGGCCTTGGTAAAAACCCACCGGATGCGAGAGGTGGAGTTAATGACGCATATTGGGATGACTTACTCGTAACTGACGACGGAAACCCTACTGAAATACCTTACTCCTTAGCAGATGCTTCTCAAAAACTCACAACATCGTGGGGACACATCAAACAAGAATCTGCCAGATAATCTAAGAGGGTGTGTGAAAAGTAGGTTGGGTTGAGGCACGAAACCCAACGATAGACTGAAAGGTTGGGTTGATTTCGATACGCTTCGCACTCAATCCAAGTCACAAGTTCAACCCAACCTACGAACTGCGCTAAGGAGGGGCAAAGAGAAATGAAACCTGTAATTATCATTAGTATCCTTTTGACGCTGATATTACCGTCTTTTGCTAAAGCTCAACTGACAAAGGAAGATGTTCGGCAAATCGTAAAAGAAGAAAATGCTAAACTTGAAAAGAGTTTACGAGAATATGTTGACCTGAATTTGAAGGCCGTCCGTTCAGAGATAGATTCTGTCCGTTCAGAGGTAAAGTCTCTCCGTTCAGAGACAATAACATTGATAGAGGCTGTTCGCGCAGAGATAGCATCAGTCAAATGGATGCTAAGTATCTTAATTGTGGTTATTGTAGCTGTCTTGGCGTTGCCTCAAGCTATAAGCTTTATCCGTGAACGAAAGGAAAATCGTGAATTAGTTGACCTGCGGGAAGAAGTCGCTCAACTGGCAAAATTGCAAGAGAGGGTAGCTCAACTGGAACAACAATTACAAATTGCTTCAGCTAATCCGCAACGAGAAGCCTAAAAGAAGATGCCGCTGGTTTGTTTCACAACGAGTCAGCAGCCCGAAGCGTAGCCGGGGGAAGAACTATTTCACCCGTTGGTTGGTGTGGCGAAGCGGTTTTTCATGTCCCACCTGTCTTTCCGCGCAGGATGCCAGAATATTGGCTGCGTTATGTAGGTTAAATATCTAACCTTAATGTTCAGGAACGTCTCGGGCGCAACGAAAACCCATGCGTAAGTTCCAGCCGGAGGGAACAGGTAGGTCAGCATCGCGAGTTGCGCAACGCATGTGATGTTCAATGGCATTGTCCCAATTTCCCCCGCGCAAGGTGCGCATGATTCCCTCCTCAGGTCCCTTGGGATTGCGCTTTGGACTCCGGCTGTAGTAGTCCCTATCCGACCAATCGTGTACCCACTCAGAAACGTTGCCAGCCATATCAATAACTCCATAAGGACTGATGTCGCCGGGAAAACTGCCTACAGGCGCAAGGACACCATATCCATCGTCACTAATCTTGGTGTTGCATCTTGAATCAACCCATTCATTTCCCCACGGATATTCTCTGCCATCGGTTCCTCTGGCGGCTTTCTCCCACTCCGCCTCTGTAGGCAAACGTTTCTTTGCCCATTTAGCATAAGCTACGGCGTCATGCCAACTAACACCTGTCACAGGCAGATTTGGTTGGTTGTAATTTTCATCGCCCCAATAACTCGGTGCGTTGTGTCCGGTGGCCTCCATGAACCGCTTATACTGCGCGTTGGTTACTTCATATTTGTCGATGTAAAAAGCGTCCAAATATACTTTATGTTGCGGATGTTCGCCATCATCCCTTTCGTCTTCCGAACTGCCCATGATGAATTCTCCCGCCGGAATGAGAACCATCTCAACACCGTCTTCGTCGGTGATAATGGACGCTAAAGGTTTCGCACACCCGGTAACGAATATTACCAGCGCCGCTAATAAGATGCAAAATACATCAGATTTTTTTCCCATATTATCGCTACCTCCTTAAATTTTTGGAGTGCAATGACTAAGTCATTGCCAATGGATGGTATTCTTGTTCTATTTCCAAAGACACATCGTTCATATCACGACAACCCTTGATGATAGCTTGCCGCAATTGTTCTCGCCGTTTGACCTTTAACCAATTTTGAATTGGAATGGAAGAGACGTCAAACCAAATCAAAATGGATTTTCCATCCACATTCGCTGGGTCATATTCACAGCATTCATTCTCGATGTTTCCACCCATATTATTGCCGTTATTCCCAGAATACTCGGTAATATGGGTGTCCTTCGTATTTTCATATCCGTCTTTACCATATTGAAAGACGAACTCTTCTTCAGCCAACGCTACGCTGGCTAAGATAATCATAGACAAGCAAATTAAGCTTGCGAGATAAATCGTTCTCATTTTGCTTTCCTCCTCATAATATCAAATTGAATTTGTGCCTGTGCCAACAGCAGACAAGTTTGCTGTCATTTTCAGATTATTCAACTTGAATTTTAACGTATTTCTTCCTTCAGGTCAACAAAAATTTCTACTTTTTTATCTCAATCGGCGGAAAAAAATCTCAAAGATAACAATCGGAAATCAAATCAATACATAACTTTTTCCAATGATAATTACCTCCGTGTATTCCAGAATGGCTTTCAAATTGGCACAAGACCGGTAGCTATCTTCAGCGCTTCCTCCACCTTGCACATTGTTTCATCGGTAACGCACCCGTAAAAACCTGTCAATCGGCGCTTATCCACCGAGCGTATGTGCATAAGCAGGATTTTCGATGGGTGACTTAAACCGCCTTCGGGCGGAGTAACAAACACCTCGAAAGGGTAGACGCGGCCCACCTTTTTTGAAGTGAGAGCAGCGACCAAAATGACAGGGCTGTATTTATTGATGACATGGGGGGAAAGCACTAAAGCGGGACGTTCTCCAGCCTGTTCACTCCCTTCGACAGGAGACAAACGCACCCGGACAATGTCGCACCGCGAGGGATTAGTTGTCGAGAGCACGGTGTACCTCCTCTTCCAATGGATGGTATTCTTGTTCGATTTCTAAATACACATCGCTCATATCGCGGCAACCTTCGATGATAGCTTGCCGCAATTGTTCTCGCCGTTTGACCTCCAACCAATTTTGAATTAATTCCGCAATCATCGTACTTCGCTTTCCAGATTCAACCTCTATCTCGAAGGCACTCGCGATAGCTAATGGCAAAGAATACGTGCGCGTCACCATTTCCTTATGAGCCACCTTTATTACCTCCCTTTCTGTAATGAAATTTACCGATATTTTACCATAAATCGGGAATTAAATCAATACATAACTTTACAGAAAAATAACGCAATTTTGCTTGCCCTATCTTGAACCTTTGATAAAATAATCAGATCACTAAATAAAAACGAGGAAGCTCAACGGCTCTCGGCGATGTTCGGCGACTATTTCCGCAGAGCGCCGGCAAAAGTAATCAAGGGCATTCAGGGAAGATATGAGATGGCTTCAGGAAGTGTAGATTAGCAAGCAAGCTTCGCGGCATTACTTTGTTGCGATTGCAGAACGAACAGGCATAGGCAAGATTATCTGCTTCAGTTGGTTCGCCATCCTGTGTGTCTGCCCAAAGCAACCACACGGGGTTGCCGCTACTGGCGACCACGCCGGGTCGCATCTACAACAAATACCCTATACGGATTTATGAAACGAACCACTAGCTGTTGCGGCGGGGGTTTGCCGAAAACGTCCGACAAACCAAAACCCACCGCCCCGTATTTTCGGAACTGGCATTTTTTTGTT
Organism: uncultured bacterium; assembly: GCA_964601015.1. Taxonomy (GTDB): domain Bacteria; phylum Poribacteria; class WGA-4E; order DTYX01; family CAZRLY01; genus CAZRLY01. The sequence continues at coordinate 1,825 of CAZRLY010000264.1, read as the reverse complement.
GCCCTGCTATCGAACTTATGATAACATACCTTTAGCTATTTCGTACAGTATCAGACATCAGGTAAATCATCAAACATCCTTTTTGCGCTTGCACATCCCATTGACGAGCCTCAAATCCCCGTATGAAAGGAAGCATCAATGAAAAACTTAGGTATAATCATCTTATTTATCTTGATAATCCCTCTCACAGCTAATTCACAAAACCGTGTGCTACAACTCGACGGCGATGGCGACTACGTCAAACTGCCAGGTAACATTTTTAAAGACTTAGATAATGCCACAGTGGAAGGCTGGGTCAAGTGGGAAAAGTTTGGATATTTTTCTCAACCGTTTGGCTTTGGCTCAATCGACACCTGGGATGTGATGGTGGTGAACAATGAGCTCTACACATCGAATTTGCAATTCTTCTTCTATATTCAAAGGCAGTTGCATCTTATAAAAACTGATAAGACCTTGAAATTGAATCAGTGGTGTCATATTGCTGTTGTATCTGGCGGAGAGAAGAAAGCCCAACCCGGACAGGAAAAACAACCCGGACAAGGGGGAATGAAACTATATCTCAACGGGGTTCTGGTGGGGGAACACAAATATACCGGCAGTTTCTCTGCGCTCAAAGATAACAACGGGAACTACTTTGGCAAGCCACATTGGTCGGATAACGATTATTTCAAAGGGCAATTAGATGACATCCGCATCTGGGGAGTAGCACGCACCGGCGAGGAAATTCGCGCGTCCATGTTTCATAAGTTGAAGGGTAATGAACGTAATCTGATGGGGTTGTGGAATTTCGATGATGGGGATGCGAGAGATGTCTCACCAAACAAAAATAACGGGAAACTGGTTGGCGATGCTGTGTGCATTGCTGAAAAACTTCCTTCTCCGGGTGCCATAGCTTATCCGGCTATGGTGTCCGGAATCGTTACAGATGAAGTAGGAGATGTTCTGGCCAGCGCGGAAGTTCGTTTAGAGCAGGATGGAAAGATAATCTCAAAAACAAGCACAGACAGAGCGGGCAACTATCGAATGGTTATCTACCCTACGTCAAAGGTTTATGATATTTCCGCTACCCGGCAGGAGAAAGGAGCTTGGCGGGTAGGGTTTCACCTGAAGCCAAAAGAGCGCCGACGCTTCAACCTCAGGTTAAAAAAAGCCGTTAGCATTTCTGGTACGCTGTTGGCATGGGATAACACATTCCATACGAGCGTTGCTGTTCAAGCAGTCCGAACTGATGAATTGGCATCACGAGAGCGCGAAGGACACGAAATACGCGAACAGCAGGTGGCAGCTACAACGCTGAGTGACAATAACGGCAAATACCATTTCATTAACCTGAAGCCGGGACAGTATGAGACGCGATGCCAGATTATGGGAGGATATGCTCATTATGAAGGAGGAACCTTACAGGTTGAGAAGGGCAAAACACTGGAAGATATCGACTTCCGTTTTGCTCCCTTCAAGAAAGGCATGTGGAGAAACTACGGCTACATAGATGGATTGGCAAATAACGACATCTTTGATATTCGCAGTACCCCTGATGGTTTGATATGGTTTGCGACTGTAAGCGGCGTTTCCCGTTACGATGGGACGGAATTTGTCAATCTGAGTGAGAATGAGCAATTGGCACATCATCGGGTTGTCGCCATCGAAGCCGGTGAATTCGTTTCTAACGAAACAAAGACCGATGGGGTGCTGTGGTTTGCGACAGGTGGCGGGCTGACATGCTATCGTCGAAGTGATGCTTCTCCTTCCGTTTGCATCGTTTCCGTACAGACGGATAGGACGTATACAGACTTGACTGCACTTCCCAGTATCACTGTAGGAAGTC
>CAZRLY010000263.1:0-8619 GCA_964601015.1 uncultured bacterium | reverse complement strand
TGAGAGAAGCGAACAACATCGTTGACAGGAAAGATGTGAAGAAGGAGGTGTTGGTTCCCTTTTTTGGCGGGGAAAATGATGCTGAGATAGAAGCTCGCATTCGCCTATCTCTCCTCTTTAGTTTGCCGGACGGCGTGGTTCATCCGGTATACTTCGACGAAGCGCCTGACCAAACCATCCTTGACGCTATTAGGGATACAGACAGTGAAAACTTTTCCGAGAAATTTCAGCGAGCGACGCGTCAATGGGTTGAACAATTGACGATTGACAGCATAGCCACCCATGATGCTAAACTGGCTACCTTCCGCCGTGCGCGAGAGCTAAATTGTAAGTGGATACTAATGGGCTGGCAAAGGAAATCTGTCTGGAATTTTCTTATTAGGGCTCACAACTATTGGTGGCTTCACCATGCCCCATGCAACGTGGCTCAATTCCTCAACAAGAATTTTAGAGAGAGTCAAAAAATAGCTGTGATGATGGAGCCAGGCCCTTACGACGCTCTTTTGGTTCATGTAGCAAACCGATTAAGCGTAGAGTTAGATGCCGAAATCTTCTTTCTACATGTGGCAAGCGAAGGCACATCAGATGCAGAACTTGAAAAGGTTGGGAAATATCACAGGCAGCTTGAGGAACTCTCCATAAGGAAAATAGAGAGCAGGATTATACGGGCAAAAAACCGACTGGAAAGAATTGTGGCGGAAACTGATAATTTTGACCTGTTGATAATTGGCGCTCCGGCTGAACACCGTCTGCTGCGAATCTTCTCAAGGTCATTTGAAGACAAGGTGGGAGAAAAAGCTGTTTGTTCGGTGCTCCAGGTTCAAAGCCCGCGTGCCTATTCTCATGAGGTCACAAAGGCAGTCCCCGCCGCCATCAGCGCGGAAGAATTTCGCCTTTTCCCATTCCTGCACACTGGGGCTGTCGAAACCAATGTTGCCGTCAGCGACAAAGAATCTCTCATCAGGCACATCTCAGAAACTTTTGAGAGGAATACTGCTCTCGCGGATGCTAATACTCTTGAGCAAGCCTTCTGGAAAAGAGAACGCATTCAGAATACCGCTATGGGGCAGGGAGTTGCCATGCCTCACGCTGTTATCCCAGAGGCTGCCCATACCCTCTTTGGCATCTTCACACTTCAGGATGCAATTGACTTTTTGTCCCCGGATAGGTCAGAAGTGGACGTCTGTTTTGTCACGGCAGGACCGGTCGACCAAAGGGGCATCCATCTCAAAATCATAGGCAGGATTGCCCGCCTCATTAAGGAGACAGACCTGCTCGCCCGCCTTAGGGAAGCGAAAAATTCCCACGAATTGGTCGAAGTGGTAACCACGTTCGACAGGGAAAGCTAAAAGACAGGGATTTCTCTGAACTATTTTTTCGCGCCCAAGGGGCACCTGCTGGCGAACCTAAGGGGAGAAATAGAGCGGTTACGGGAAGGGGAAGGGGAGCTTCTTACCCAATTTGGTTTCAATTTCGGGCGCAAAAGGAGGATTACAATGGCGGAAGTTAAAAAAGAAAAATTTGGGCATACGTTCATGGTTGCAAAAGTGGCTTGGAAGCTAAAATGGAAGTAAGGATTGTGCAACAAAAAAGTTAATCAAAAGGAGGAAGGGGGTAAGCCACATGGCTAGGGAAGATCTCGACATGTATCGTATGTTTATTGCGGGGTGTGGCGCGCCACGAGGCGCACAGGTTCAGTTCTACGACCCGAACTTAGAAGCAGCAATAAGGGATGCGATAGGAAAGTATAAGGGGGCTATTTTGAAGTCAGACCTAGAGGGATTGAGGCAGTTGAAAGCCAGTAGGAGAAATATCACCAACTTAAGTGGCGTAGAGCATTGCACTAACCTGCAGGGACTGGTTTTGTTTGGCAACCAGATAATTGACATCAGCCCTCTGAGCAACATGACAAAACTGCGGAGGCTGGAGTTGCATGCCAATCAAATAAGCGACACAAGCCCTCTGAGTAGCATGACCATACTGAAAGAACTGCGTCTTACAGGCAACCAGATAATTGACATAAGTCCTCTGAGTAACCTGACTAACCTGCAGGCACTGTATTTGGAAGGCAATCAGATAAGCGACATACCCCCCTTTAGCAACCTGATAGACCTAACTCAACTCTACCTTGACCACAACAGGATAACTAACATCTCTCCCCTTAAAGCGTTGACAAAAGTCGGAGAAAAGGGAGGCCTTTGGGTGCGTGAAGGTATTGGAGTTCACCTTGGACTTTCAAACAACCAAATATCGGACATTAGCCCTCTTGTGGACAATGCAGGAATCGGAAAGGGAGATGGAGTTGACCTGAGAAAGAATCCCCTCTTAGATTCAGCATACGAGATTCATATCCCTGCCCTCATTGAAAGAGGTGTGAAGGTTCTGTTTGATTCAAAACCGTAGGTAATGCCCATCTTACAGATAAGTCAAACTTTCCAATCGTGATGCTTGACGGCAAAAACCACACGCCTAAGCTGAAACTTACTGGAGCTTGCTTTCGAACGTTGCAGCACAGCCGCCTCGACAGAGCCATTTTTCAGTTCCTCCGCTAAAAATTCACAGAGTTGATGTTCATCAGCGAATACACTGTCTGCATCACTATCAACAGAGGACGGCTCATCAAGGCTAACTTTCCTCCCAATTGCCCAGACTTCTTTGGCGAATTTGAGCACGTCCTCTAAACTGAGTGAATTCGTATCGGTATCCGTTAGCTTTTCTTTCATCATCTCTTCTGCTTTCCCGGTTCCCGCAAGTACCTCGAATTCCTCTGAAATTCTCAGCGTCCCATCATAATTTACAACGTAGAATTGATTGGCGTTGTCGCCTAATTCTGCCATGAGCATCTTTATTATGTATGGAGAGCGGAAGCCCTCATCGAATGACTGTTTTATGGCCGGTCCGATGATAAAATTGACCAGACGGTGCAGGGTAACATCCGCACTTGAACGATTGAAACCGTCTAAATGCGCGGCATCAGTGGCGAGCATGCGCAACTTTTCGATGTCCGCCGGATGTCCGATAGCAGAGAGAGCTAATCTATCGTAAATCTCAAAAACTTTTCGCTGTCCTCTGCTAACAGTTACAATCAGTATCCCATCATCGTAAGGCAATCCTACAACAGGACTGCCCGCTTTCAACTGTTCGTCTATGTATTCTCTGCGGTTTGCGATGGCTTCAACCCATCGGTAAGGTTCATTTAGCATTTTTCTACAAACTGGGCATATATTTCACTCAGATGCTCCGATGTAATATTTTGGATTCCCTCTTGCGTAATGGTTTTCACAAGCGGAAAAATATCGGACTTTCGGTTATACCCGCTCGTCGCCGCGTCGTATTCGCTGGCGGCGTCTAACAAGCGCAAAACGATAACGATAGCTTCCCTTTGCTCCATATCGGAAAGCGGTTTTTCTCCCCAGCGATTGAGGTAGTAAAGTGCTCCTCGAATCCAGACGGAGCCTGAGCCGGAGGTGGCAAAATCGGCGCATTCAAATTGCGCGCCCATCGCATCGTAGAAGAAAATCCTGCCACCTTCACTTACATCGTAAGCGGCAAAAATTGGAATCACAGCGCCTATCCCCTGCAACGCCATCGGCAGGTTGTCGCGAATCAGCTTCGAGAGCATGCGCAGTTTGCCTTCTAAACTCAACTCTTGCAACTGGCTTCGGCGATAGTATTTGAAGGAGTGCTCCAGTGTGCGCGCAAGTTCATAAGCTGTTGCAGGAGAGCCAGAAATCGCCAGCACCGAATAATCATCAATATCAATTACCTTATCCGCTCGGTCATAAATGACAGCAGTACCCGAAATCGCCCGCCTATCGCCTGCGATGATAACGCCATCTTTGTATCTCACAGCTAAAATGGTAGTGCCTTCCGTTGCTTGAATATGCTCAGAAGATTTACCGGAGATATTTGCAGAATCCAACCCAAACTGATAACCGTTGGATTTCAAAAGACTTATGAAATCTCCTCTATTTTCCATATCTTTGTCTACCTCTAAGTGAAAAGTAGGTTGGGTTGAGGCACGAAACCCAACGAACGCCATTTCTTCACCCGTTGGGTTTCGCTTTCGCTCAACCCAACCTACATGGGCATTCAAGGGACTACGCTTTCCGCTTTACGTTTTTCCCTCTTCCGTTCACTCGCCCGTCCTTTGTCGATACCTGCGGGATTGATTTGGGTCAACTCTACGCATGCGCCGCAGCAAATCCCGTGTATCGGGTTTGTCCACATCAGGACGTTTTGGCCCATCTTCGTTTTCTTCTCGTTTACTCCACGGTTCCGTTGGCTTAGGGATTCTTTCTCGGAAATTGGTGTTCAGGTGTTTCTTTGTCATTGCGATTGCCTCCTTGCCCTAACATAATTTATTTACCGCTTCCAACATTTCAACAATCGTTTGGGATTTATCTACGATGTCATTATATTCTTTAACTGAATCGCTGTCAACCAAATTATTCATATTCAGGGGAATTTTTTGTCCATTTACTTCAAAAGTGATGCTATCCCACTGGACGGATTTTACGTTGGAGCGAAACTTTTCCAGACATTTTCCGCGTAGATAAGCACGGGTAGTGCGCGGTGGATGTTGTATCGCACGAAAGATTTGCTCGTCGGTGACAACCCGACGCATCATGTTTTGTCGCACAAGTTCGTAATACAATCCTGATTCCACGTCAATGTTGTGGTATTCCAAATCCAGGCTCTGAAGCCACTCATCATCCCAGGTTATTTTCTCCTCCTCCATGAAAGTCTCCAGCAGCCACTTTTTAGCCACCCAATCCAACCTATCTTTAAGGTTAGCAGGTTCGTGTTCGAGTTCATCCAAGACTGATTCCCATTCCAGCAAGAGCCAGTTTGTTTCGTCGTCCTCGTCCGCAAGATACTTTTGCGCTAAGGACAGATATTGTCGCTGTAGGTCAATCGCTGAAGTGGTTTTACCGTTTTCAAGTTGTACCAGCCACTGATAAGTTTGGTCGCGTGAAATCTCTTTTATATCACGAACAGGATTCTTCAGGGCAAAATCTTTGGGGATAAGTCTCTCTTCGATTAAAGAGAGGACTAAAGCAGTGGTGCCGATTTTCAAGGCTGTGGCATATTCGGACATATTCGCATCGCCGACAATGACGTGCAACCGCCTGTATTTTTTTGGGTCAGCGTGTGGTTCGTCTCTGGTATTTACAATCGGTCTTTTTGACATCGTGTCCACGCCAACTTTAGTGGCGAAGAAATCCGAACGTTGCGAAAGTTGAAAGAACCCTGCGGTATGCAAACCTGATTCTGTCTCTATGCCCACCTTTCCCGCGCCTGCGAAGATTTGCCTGGTTACAAGAAACGGCATGATGTACGTTGCGATGTAATCGAACGGCACGTCTCGGCGCATGCAATAGTTATCGTGACAACCATAGCTGTGTCCGTGAAAATCGGTGTTGTTTTTGTACAGGGACACCTTTCTACCTTCCAGTTGCTCGCTTCTCCTCAACGCACACTGTAAGAGAATCTTCTCGCCAGCCTTGTCATGTGCGACCAAATCACGCACACTGTTGCATTCAGGTGTGGAATATTCAGGATGAGCGTGGTCAATATAAAATCGTGCGCCGTTTGTCAACACGCGGTCGTTTTTAAGTTCCTCAAAAGATTTGCCACGATTTCTATCCTGTTTTTGGTATGTTTTCTCATCGGGGTGTTCTTTCAGTTTCTCTGCCCTGAACCCTCTGGCGTCTTTAAATGCGTCCTCTGAGCTGTAATCCCATTTAAAAACGCTATCATCCAATCTGTAATTTCTTATCAACTCAATGGATTCACGCACTGGGTCAATTTCGTCAGCACCATCAAGTGTGATTCCGTATTCTGTTTCTATTCCAAATAGTCTTTGCATTTTTTTGCACCAAGAATTTTTCTGTTTGGAAGTTTAGCACAACCGGTCACTTCTGTCAAGCGCAATTTATAAACCGAGTTTTTAGCAAAAACTTGGTTTATATCCGAATTTTGAGAATTAGAAATTCCCCACGAGAGAATCTTCGTGTTTTTTCATTTTTTTTTCAAGAATGTTTTTGCTTGACAGTACCCTTCATTTTCGGTACTATATACCAATCCACAAGAGGAGGAAAATATGGCTGAACTAAGTGAAAGGGTAAAAGAATTAGCTTACTCTAACAAGTACAAAAAATTCTATACGGGGGTGTTGATGGAGTTGCTCTACATTGATACTACCCCAAAGAGCGATATTTCCGTGATAAGGGCTAACGAAGGAAGAGCCTTTGGAATTATCAAGAGGGAGTTAAGGCAAATTGATGAGCATATCGTAATTGAGCGCATCCCCATCGACACATCAATAGAGTTTCACCCGTATTTCACGCAACCGCATTATACCAAAACTCCTGAAAATCCCCAGGGGTTGTCCGTTGCGGAAACGTACAGCGGCAGGTATAATTTAGTCGCTTATGTGAAAGGCACAAACGAAAGTGGGAACGCACACAAAGCCATCTACAATTCGCATATTGACACGGTAGCCCCTTTCCTTGAGGTACGAATGGAAGACAACATCATCTTCGGTAGGGGGGCGTGTGATGCGAAGGGGCAGGTAGCTCTCATGCTCGCTCAGATGAAACTTCTGAAGGAACTTGGTATACCGTTAAATCAGGACAGGGTATATCAGTTTGTGATAGATGAAGAGCCGGGGGGAAACGGCAGTTTGTCGTTGGCGATTGACAAGCGATTCAAACACATTGATGATGTTATAGTGTTTGAAATTACAAGCAACAAGGCACATCCTGCAAACAGAGGCGCGCTCTGGTATGAAGTAGAACTTGATGGAACAAGCGATGATAGAATCAATGTTTCAGAGATGCAGGCTTATGTAGTTTTAGCAGTTGAGGCGGAAGGCAGAAAAATCAAGAGCGAAAGCGAACACCCGCTATTTCCAACCAGACCGGTTCAGACATGCCAGGGCATACTCGGCAACTATGGCGTACACCCTTCAGCGGTAAACGATGAGGTGGGATTCAATGTGCAAACGGACGGGCTGGATACTGAAGAACTGTCGCAGATAATCGAAGGGGCTGTGAGTGCATACTGCGATGACTATGGCGACAAAACGAAAGAATTGGAGCCGGATACGGGAAAAGCAAAAGTAGATAAACACTACAACCTTATCAAGAAAGGCACGTCGGAATACGCACTTGAAATATACGGAAAGAGCGGACACATGGGCGCTATCCTCGAATGCGATGACGCAATCACAAAAGGTGCATATATAGCGAAAGCGTTCAAAGATTTTGAGCGAAGCAATCCGGGTACAAGAGTGACAGTAACAATGGGGCGGGAAGAATCCTTTCCCCAAAAACTTGTTTTGGAAGGCGGGCAGGGATTTATCCCCACCCACACTATCGAGGAAGTGCAGGAGCGACTCAGCAACGCTGTAATAAGAGGTGTGAAAGAATACTGCAATCTCGTTGGGGTACAATATCGACCGAACCTTGCAAAGACGACTTATGAGAAGTTACATAACGACGCGTATGTTAGCCCGGTCAATTGTCCTGCGATGCAAGCGATGCAAAGCGCATACGGGATGCTCGGATTGGAATTCGACGAACCTACAGCATGGCTGGTGAGCTGTGACGCAAGGATTTTCGCAAGAGAAGGTTACAACGTCGTGACATTTGGGCCGGGGGCTTTGTCGGATGCCCACCAACCCGGAGAAAAAATAGACGTGAGACAGGTGCAAGAGGCGCTGGCGATAAGCGTTTTAGCGGCATTGAACCTGGGGAATAAAAGTTATACATAAGCAAACTTTACTATGCCAAAGGGGTTATTCTATGGCTGAAATAAACATCTTTGATAGGACGTTGAAAATTATAGCCAGGGACCAAGCCGATGTTTTCTTAAAACTTGCTTTTCCTGACAAAGACATCCGCTTAATAGGCACGCAGGAAAACCCTGAACTTTCGTTGCCTGAAGAACGGGTTGACTTTATCCACACACTTGAATACAACGGCATGGAAATTTTTCAGGGAGGAGGTAGAGCAAATGCGTGAAGTCCCATTCATTTCGGATTGGATTAAGGAGGCTGAAGAAGAAGCCAGCCGACGTGCGCTTTTGCAAGGGCGTCAAGAAGGACTACAGGAAGGACTGCAAGAAGGACTGCAACAGGGTTACACAAAAGCGTACAAAGAAAGCATAGTTTCGCTCTTAATTTTGGGGTTGTCAGCGGGAACATTCTGGAACTCCTTGAGGAAGTAAGCAGAGTCGATAGTCTTCGGATGCTTCTGAAGAAAGTGCCAAAGGTAGAAACACAGGATGAATTCCAGAAACTCATCAAGATTGCTTTGGGGAAGTAAACTAAATCAAGTGGATAAAATCAGGAGGAACAAAGAATGGCTAATAATGAAAAGGTTAGAGTATTCCAGGTAGGACTCGGCACATTTGGCACATCGTCATTAGCAATCTGGCGACAATTAGGATTCAAGAGTCAAGGTGAATTGGTTGAGGTAGTTGGCTTCGGCGACTTCGTAGACAAATCGTATGAAAAGGCCAAAGAACTCTTCGCACGCGCAAGCATTACAGAAGACCGGTTGCCTGAAGAGTATTTCAACTCACTTGTAAACATCATAGGCACAGAGGAAC
>CAZRLY010000262.1:0-8697 GCA_964601015.1 uncultured bacterium | reverse complement strand
CCGACAAGTATACTGACATTTCCTGAGATACAGCGTATCTCAGGAAATGTCAGAATCTTTGGTGTCTATCTGCTCATGTAGTATCTGCTGAAACAATTCACTATCTTTGTCATCACGTTTGTCATGGCAGATACAATATTCCGCTTCATCAGCCCAAATCTGCCTTTTACAATTTTTATATTTGCATGTTCTCATTGTTTAACACTTATTTCTAAGTTTGTGTCATTCATCAACCGGGGTATTTATTAGAAGAGCTAGTAATGTTCAGTATTTTTATTGCACATTTTTTCAGGATTAGGAGGTTGGGTAGCAATAACTCACATCTTTTCTTATCACTCAAACATCTTTTCAAATTCTTTGATGTCCTGTGCTACTTCAATGGTGTTTTTAATCGCCCTGAGTTTCGCCACTGGCTCATCTTCGCTTAGTCTCTCCATCAGTTTCGTTCCCTCTACACCAAACTTCACCCTCAACAGACTCTCCACTGCTTCCCTGAGTCCTTGCTGGAGTCCTTGCTGAAGCCCCTGTTGTAGCCCTTGCTGAACTCCTTCCTTAACCCCTTCATTTTTGATTATCTCGTAGGCTGCTGATTGAATCATAATATCCCTCCTTCGATTTACCAGTTCCAATGTTAGCTCCCTTGACTTTAAACCTGCGAATATCGCCATTGCGGTCAAAAGGTCAGATTTCTCAGAGATGGGTAGGTTGCTCCGGTATATTCTCTCATCAGCATCTCTCAGTATTTCCTCTCCCCCTTTCATCGCTGGCAGAAACGGATAAAGTGTGAGTTCACCCTTCTCGAAAATCTCTCTTGCTTCCATCTCCCATACTTTCAGTAATTTGAACCGAAATCTCACAGACTCATCCTCGTAAACACCACTCGCTATCCCACTCGGCTTGAAAAGCAAAACTACTGGGACAACTTTAAGCTCATATTTCAGCTTGAACCGAACAGCATAACCCAACAACCTCAACGGGAATTTCCTGTTCCACTCAGTTTGAAACTCCAGAAGAAGTATGAACTTCTCTCCCTCGGCTTCTACCATCAACGGAAAGTCACCCCTCTTCAGGCTTACGCTCTCTTGCGGTAACGCCTCAATGAGTTCAACTTGCTGAGGTTTTATACCAGACACAAGTTCTACGATTTGGTATTTTGCCATCCCTACCGTTACCTTAGCCGCTACATCATACTGCATGTCCTCCTCCTGAATTTTAGACGCAAAACGAGTATTTTGGTTCAGATTTTACAATAGCCTGTCAAAAGTGCGAGGGCATCTCGTTTTTCCGCTTTCTTGCTTTCACAAAATTGGTCCGAGTACCCAGGGAGCGAATTCTTCCTCGCCGACATTGCTTAATTCACTCTTTGTTTTTTTGCCGGATGCGACTTCTGCGATGTCCTCGAATATCAAACGCCCCACGTCTGTGACGTTTGCGCCTTCGAGGATAACGCCAGCGTTGATGTCCATGTCATCTACCATTTTGTTATACAGCACTGAATTCGTGGCTATTTTGATGGAAGGCGCGGGCTTAAATCCGAAAACAGAACCGCGTCCTGTGGTGAAGGCGACGATGTTTGCGCCCCCTGCTACCATTCCGGTGACGGACGCCGGGTCATTTCCTGGCGTATCCATGAAGACTAATCCCTTTTCGGTAACTTGCTCGGCGTACAGATAAACTTCATTTACCGTACTCGTGCCGCCTTTGGCGATAGCGCCGAGAGATTTTTCGTAGATGGTAGTCAAGCCGCCTCTGATGTTGCCGGGGGTGGGGTTGTTGTTGATAGCGGCGTTGTGCATCGCAACGTAATTTTCCCACCACTTGATGCGTCCGACTAACTTTTTGCCGATAGCCTCACTTTTAGCTCTCCTGGTCAAAAGGTGTTCTGCTCCGTAAATTTCCGGTGTTTCGCCAAGGATAACCGTCCCGCCGTATTTTACCAATTCGTCTGCCGCTACGCCCAATGCGGGATTTCCCGTGACTCCTGAATTTGCGTCGCTTCCACCGCATTCGGTAGCCAACATCAAAGCGGATAGTGGCTGTTTGGTTCTGCGGAATTGATTGGCGTAGGATAATAATTTTTCAACCTTATTCACGCCCAGTTCAACGGTTTTTTGAATTCCCCCGCATTCTTGAATCATAATAACAGAGGGCGCGCCCAATTCCTGGTTTTCGATTAAACCCTCCGACTGGTTCACCTCGCAACCCAATCCCACGATTACATAACTGGCGACGTTTGGGTGTCGGGCAAAACCCGCCAGTACGCGCTGGAGTTGCAGTAAATCTTCCCCGCCTTCTCTTGTGCTACAGCCGCCCTTTGGGTTGACGGCGAACACACCGTCTACGTTGGGATAGTCCTTTAAGCCGCCATTTTTGAATCTCTCGGCGATGTAGCGCGATGCGTACGCGGAACAATTTGACGTGGAGATGACGGCGATGTAGTTTCTGGTACCAACCTGCCCATCACCTCTTGAAAAACCCATGAAAGTCCTGTTTTCGGGGTAAAATTCCGTCGATTTAGCTTCGCTTGCAAATTTGTAATCCCTGTCAAAATCTCTCACCCCGACATTGTGGACATGTACGTGTTCGCCTGCGGTGATATCCGTCGTCGCAAACCCGATGATTTGTCCATATTTCCTGACGGGATTATCGCGTCGGATTGCCTTCAACGCAACCTTGTGTCCTGCTGGTATGTCCGCGCTTAAACAAATCTTCTGTCCCTCGAATTCGAGTACCGTCTGGGATTCAAGTCGTTCCTTGAGCAAGGCGACATCATCGCCCGGTATTAAAACAATTGCTTTCTCTTTTAGTGAGTAGGTAGCCATTTAAATCCTTTCCGAAGAATCAGTAATTATTGCAGTGCCGCATAAATTGGTGTAAGAGCGAATTCTGGCACCAATGGAATCGTAATTTCCCTTGATTTTTTGAACTCGATTTTTGCAAAACGTTTACGGAAATCAAGAATAGTATAGCTAACAAATTCATCTGTATTTGCATCAATCCGCAATACAATCCCTTCTTCTGGTTCCATGCAAACAACTTCAGTGGGCTGGCGAATCCAAACAGCTAATATGTCCATCTCTTCATCATAACGATAATTCATCTTTTTTCACCGGCAATCATCAAAAGAATTACAATGTACAAATTCTGAAGCATCCAACCGCACAGAATCACTTAGCGGTACCTCAAGATACCCCAACCTCAAAAGGCTGATACATTCATAGTGTGGCGGGATTGAAAAGAGTTCTCTAACCTTTTGTCTATCGGCTTTCGTTTCCAGCGGCGCGCTTACATACTGAACGCCGATATTTAAAACTGTAGCTTGAAGATGAAGATTTTGAATGAACGCCCCCATGCCCAATAACATCCATGTAGAGCCATTTTGCCCGGGCGAGCGTCTGTTTTTGTTCATCAGAACCAATATCAAAAGTGGCGCTTCCTGAACCCATTGGGCAAATTCGTTAGCGGGCAGTTTCCCCGCGCCCAAATGCCCAAGAAAACTAAGGTGTCCTGCGTTTTTCAGCAGTGGGCGCAACTTGTTTTTGTCCTTGATAAAATCCGGCAAATTAACGTGTTCCTCAAGTAATACCCCGTCGCCCCGCTTTCGCCATTCATCTTGACTCAAACGCATCCATACTCCGTTATCAGCTAAGAACCTCGCATCTTTTAATTGTTCGATGATGCTTTTTTTCACAATTTCCGCCAATGCGATTTTCTTCTCGTCTGAATCTATTAAAATGAGTTCCCACGGTTGCGTGTTGAAAGGCGAAGGTGCCCAGCGAGCGGCTTCTATCAGTTTTTCGATGTCAGCCTGGGCGATGGGCTTACTTTGGAATTTGCCGCGGTAATTTCTGCGTTTTTTGATAATTTCCAGTAATTCCATTTCCAGAAAGTTTATCACGATTTTATCGTTTTTGCAAGGAAAAACCATCTAATGTTTCAACCACCAAAACAGTAGAGTTCGCCATCATACGTCCCCACATACAACCTGCTGTCAAGCGCATGCGGAGAGGCGGAGATAGGCGAGCCGAAGAATATTTTGCCAAGAAGTTCTCCTGACGCATCCAGCACGTACAAATACCCGTCGCAGCCGCAGACTATCAGTTTGTCCTGGAAAACCACCGGATGTGCCAATATCGAATTAACTGACCGGCGGTAGGGCGTCATGTCTAACAGGTCAAAACCTGAACGGAACCGCCAGTGCAACTCCCCTGACTGCAATTCATAGCATCGTGCCTCACCATTTGCTGTGGTGATGTAGATGCGATTCAAATTGACCGTTAGTCCAGTTGCGTAGTTCGCCGAAAGGACGGGCTTATGCCAGACTATCTCCCCAGAATCTGCGCGCAACACGGCGAGGCAACCTGAATCGCCCCCGCTGACCAACACCTCACCGGCAAGGACGGGAGAGGGATATTGGTATTCGACGCCCATCTTCTGCTCCCAGGCGAGCGCGCCGGTATCCCTATCAAGCGCAAGCAACCCACGACGTGAGATGAGTAGCAATACCAGGTTCTCATAGATTTGGGAGCTTGCGTAGCTTGACCAGGCGTCGGTGCTCTCTATCTTCGCATACCACCGTTGCTCTCCTGTTTCCAAATCGAAAGCTCCATAGCCTGACCGGGCACCTGCGTAGATGACGCCGTCGCTGATGGCCGGAGAAGTATAAACCCAGCGTTCTGGATAGCCGGGTAAGTCAGCCTGCCACAGGAGTTTCCCCGACGCAATTTCGACCACATAGACGCGGCCGGTGATGGAGACTGCAACACATCGCCCATCGGCTGCCGCTACGCTATTTTTAATCGAAGCGTCGGTGACAACACGCCAACGAGAACGCTTGGTCTCAACGTCAAGACAAAGGATGCCCTGTCGTGCGCTGTGTCCTTCATCCCACAAACTCAACAATAGATTCCCTTCTGAACACACCGGAGCCGCTCTGTGAAACCCCGTCTCCAAACGTTGCTGCCAGCAGAGACGCAACACATCTCTGTTATCAAGTGTGGCAGGAGTGCAAAAATCAACGGAGTGTATTTTTGCACTCTTGATTACATCAGACGGCGACGCGTCCGATTCCGAAAGCGCGCCCAGTTTCATCCGTATTCCGTCGTCACCAAACGTCACCAGTCGGTAGCCGCGAGGTGTGGTGTCGATGCCCCCGAAACAGAACGACTGCGTAGCGGCGACGAGCACGCTACGATATGAAAATACCTTGCTTGAATGCCAGTGTCCGTAGAGCACAAGCGACACATTGTATCGGGCTAATTGCTCAAGGAAGGCGGTACTTGGAGGCGTGTGAAGGACGACGATTATTTCTTTGTCCTCCGGCTGAAGCGTTAAGTCCTGCCACAGCCAGTGTTCTTTCCGTTGCCTGTCGTCCGCTGAAAAAAAGTGGTCTTCTGCTGGATAGAGGACGAAATGGCGTCCACCCCAGTCGAAGCTGTAATAAGTGGGACCGAGCGTCTGTTCATAATTGCGTATGAACGACATGCCTGCCTCGCCCGCATATCGCTCTTCGTTTCCATCGTGCCCGCCGAATAGTGAGAAGACGGGGACATCCACCGTCTGGATAGCTTCTCGGTAACGGTTCAACTCCGAGAGCTTTCCCCGATTCGTCAAATCGCCGCTGGCGACGATGAAATCCGGCGTTGCTGCCTCCATCAGTTGTCCTAAATCCTGCGCCAACTGTGTGCTTTGCGTCAGCCTACCCTCTTCCGCCACAACGTGGGTATCACTGATATGCGCCAGCGAAAACGTCTTGTGAGCGCGTTCAGGAGCCGGTGCCAATTCAAAATCTACATCATCGCGTGAAACCGCCCACTCTGTCGTCGGCTGAAAAAACATCCCATTCGGGCTGAACCCATCCGGCACCGTCACAAACACGAACCGGTGCTGTTGTGGTGAAACTTGCATTGTATACTGCCCGTCGGCGTCCGTCTGGACAATTACTTCTCCGTTAGATACCTGGACTTTGCCAATGCCGCTCTTAGAACGTGCGTTGAGCACTCTACCTTGAATTTGAATTGTCATCGTTTTATGTTATCCTCCTCACCTTAAATGTCGCATTACCTGGCATTCAATTTTGTCTGGAGTTGTTCAGCACTGACTGTAATTTGTATCCCGTTGGAAAATAAGATAACAGCGTTGCTTCCATCTTCTTCCAGTTGGATAGATTGAAACCGAACAGCGGAAGGAGGTGAATCGCCTTTCTTCAACTCAAACTGCTCCGGCAGTACCGCATCCGCCAAACCGATTGTTCGTCCTTCATCCGTCATGATTTCGATATCATAAGCTTCATAAGGTGTGGTATATACTTCCACAACGGCTCCCCATGAACCTTTGGAAAATTCCCCAACTGATTCCAATAATACCACCCCATCATATTGTTTCGCTTTTGGCATTATAGTGAAAATTAAAACCCATTTTTGCATGTTTACTTCCTCCTCCTAGAACTGCGGATTTTCAGACCGCGCTGATTGATGGCTGCCCAAATCTGGAAAGTGGTTACTTCGTAAACCACCGCTGTCTGATAATCGGTGGCTACATTAACAGCAATATGCCCTACTTACCTTGCAAAAAGTCAGCAGAGTGGAGATTCCAACGATTTGCCTTCTTATCAAAGTCTATCCAAAGAGAGTCGAATTTTGGCGACTGCAAGCCCTCTACTTCTCCGCTAGCCTGACAAACGCACTTTTCTAAAGCGTTCCAAACAGCCCTTGCTGCCGCGGCAGTTAGAGCGACGGTAGCACTTTCCCCAACACTTCGGATGACTTGAAGAATCGTCACCCTGCAATTTGTCACCGGAAAACCTTTGACACCCCCTCTTTCTAAGCCTAAAGCAACACCTTGCTCTAATGCGCTTTTTACTTCAGACACTGTTGTTGCACGGACAGCTTGAAGGTGATATTCATCAAGTTCTTCGGGAATACTTAACTTGTACTCAATACGATTAGTCGGTTCATCTACGAGAGCGATTTGAAGGGTAACAAAAGCATACAAAAAACGCCCCCGTTGAGCGTGTTTTACCTCTGCAGAGCCAATTGCAGTCTTTGTTGGAAATTCAAAAGCAGACATTTTTATCCTCCTTATATTCAGATTCTTGTTGAGAGCCGAATGTATAGAACCCTCTTCCCAGCCTTCTATCGGGATTATTTGGCAGTCTAATGCTTGTTACGATAGATTCTGCTTCCGTAGACTTTGCAACGTGGAAAAAATCATCAAATCCGAAATGTTTGCGATATAAATGCGATTGCTCAATTAGCCACTTATCTACCCGTTTAGCAACACGCGCCAGAACTTCTTTCTTTATTTTTTCCAACTTCCCTCCCTCTTCTTTTGAACGTAATCATACTGTAGAGCATGCTGCCAGCTTGTTTCTGCTATTTGTGACTTTCAAGGAGCAAGCCGCTTGCTCTACGAGAATTACTTAGAATTATTGAGTAACCAGGTATCCCAATTTCCGCATAGATTCCCGATGTACGCGCACAGATTGAACATAAGAGGATAGTTTTATAAAACTATCTTTTGCGTAGATAGCAGCTTTGCGCGAATGCTCTCTTGGAATATTTTCCAGTTTGGAATATTTCCGGGCGTATTTGTTTACCAAGTTTTCGTAGGACTTTGCAGCGTTGTTCCAATCTCTGAGCAGTTGATAGCAGATTGCGATTTGAATTCGTGAGAAATCCGATGCTACTGTTCTGGGATATTTTTGGGCGATTTGGTTAAAGAGGGTGATTGCCTGTTGCAGTTTTTGTTTTCTGCCTTTTTGCGCTTTAGTACCTTCCTTCATCAGTGCGAGTGCTTTGGCGTAGGCTGCCTGTCGCCTTGGTTCGACAGCGTTTTCGTCAATGAAAGAAGGCGCTCTCATTAAAAACACCGGGCGGTAAGCGGGCTGTTTTTGAACCTTCGGCGCCTCCATTGGGAACTTAGGTTCGGTGGTTTTTACATCGGTTGCTTTGGCTAAGAAGAAGATTTGTTCGGTTTCAGATTCAGGACTTACCAGACACAACCTATCTCCCACGGCGTAACCATCCAAACTGGCTCGCAGTAGATACCGCCCCCATACTAAATTTTCAAAACGGTAGTTGCCCTGTGCGTCTGTGTGGGTTTCGCCTTTGATGCCGACTGGTCCGACGTATTGGATTTGAACGTTTGCCAATGTTTGTTTCCCTCGCACTTGTCGAACCGTTCCCCGAACCTCCCCGTATTTGTTGCTAATGTACTTTCGTATCGCCGACGCCAACTGGGTTTGGCCTGTTTTTTCGTAGCATCTCGCCAGCGCTTCTTTATATTCAAAGCGTTCGGGATTGAGATTTACAGCTTTTTTGTATGCAGTTACCGCTTTGGCATAAAGTTCCTGCAGGTAGTAGGTTTTGCCCAGATTGCCAAAGGAGGTTCCATCACTCGGACGCAAAAGTGTGATTTTTGCGTATAAGTTGGTTGCTTGCTGTGGATGTTCTTTGCTTAGATGGACGGCGGCGAGAATCTTCATGGCTGCTATATCATCGGGTTTTTGAGCGATGTTTCCTTCGAGCGTGCTTATAAGTCTGTCAAGTTGTCCGTTTTGTGCGAAAACGCCAATCACCAGCGATACAACCTCGTTTTCCCTGTCTTTGGGTAGAGTGATAATCTGTTTTGCAACGTCGAGCAACTTATCAATTTTTCCCCGCCGTTGACGGATTTCCAAGCGTTCCCATAGCGGTG
>CAZRLY010000261.1:0-8785 GCA_964601015.1 uncultured bacterium | reverse complement strand
CGGGGGCCCATCGTAAACCTCTTGAGCGAGGAATTTTTTGTTGAAGAAGCAAAAAATTATACTGAAGCTGTCGAAAAGTTAAAAAGGTTGGATTTTGACTTAATCATCATGGAACTTAAATTGCGCGGGCGTAACGCTGAAAAATCGACAGAGGTGGGCATTGATTTGCTATTTTATATCAAGCAAAGTGATATATATTCTGCCGTCCTAATTTTAACGGATTATGCATCGTTGGATACTCATAAGCAAGCGCGTGAGCTTGGCATTTATGGTTATCTATCAAAGAGACAAACTTCCAATGAAAAATTGGTTGCCGCTGTGGCTAAAGCTTATGAAAAATTTCAATCGGTTCAAAAAGACGTGATAACTGATTTTGCTTCCGTTAGCACGTCTTTTAGGCACTTCGATAGCCTTGATTCAGCAGAGCGTCAAAGGATTATTCGGAAGGGGATGGAGGTTTTGAGGCCGCTCGCGGAAGAAAAAATGGATGAACTTCAAGCAAAGTGGCTTGTCCTTTGTGGCAAAGAAGTTGTGGCGGATTCCGAACATTTGGAATATCCTGATTCAAAAACCCTCGAAGCCATCGGTGAACAGCACGATAGAATTCCTTTTCTATTCGAGCGGGAAGAGTTCATTGAAGAGATTGCTGGTTCAGCGATATGGGTGAATACTTACGATGGGCTAACTCCCCGTCCTGATGATTATTACCCCACAGTGTTCCTAGAGGTTGTGAGGGACGAAATTATATTACCCATCTTAGCTGATTTTGATACGGGCGCGCCTGAAATTTACACAGATTTAGCCCGCTTGGTGAGATTTGACATTATCTTATGGGAAGATTTAGAAGCATACAGAAATATTCAAGATGTAAAGATTGGCAGGATTCATGAATGGCAATATGAATACTACAAGTTTCTCATCGAAATTGCTTTGACTGATGTGGCAAATCTCAGGCGAAGTGAAAATTTGTGGGTAAATTGTATCAGCGATTGGGAAACGAGCGGATTTTTAACGGTAAATCGCAATCGCCAAGCACTTGTAGGACGCCCTTTGCTTTTGAAGTTTCAGATTCGGCTGGAACTTGATGGAAAGGAAAAAATGACCAAAATCTTTCATCAAACAGGCGAGTAGGACTGGTGGTTCATTTCATAAATCCGTATAGGGTATTCGGTGTAGCTGCCACCCTCTGTGGTCGACACAGAGCAGGCACATAGGCCTGAAAAGCTGCTTCGCCTTGGTTTCGATACGTCACTTCGTTTCTACTCAACCCGGTGCCGCTTCGTTCCGAGCACTACATTTATTTTGTGTTCACATTGATAACCCTATATGAACTTAAAAAAGAACCATTGATATTTATTCTGAATGAGGTGGAAAATGAAAATAGTTCATCTTGCTCCCGGTGCTGGCAACACCTTCTATTGTGAAAACTGTCTTCGAGACAATGGACGAGTTAAAACGTTGCGCAAATTGGGGCATGATGTCCTTGTGGTACCCCTGTATTTGCCTATCCTGACAGACGAGGATAGCGTTTGTTCCAACGACGTTCCCATCTTTTTCGGCGGAATCAATGTCTATCTACAGCAAAAATCCGCCCTATTCCGTAAGACGCCGCGCTGGATTGACCGAATCTTTGACTCACCAAAATTCTTAAAATGGGCGGCTGGAAAGGCTAACATGACGAGGTATGAGGATTTAGCGGAAACGACACTGTCGATGTTGCGCGGAGAAGAAGGGCGTCAGGCCAAGGAGTTGGAGAGACTTATCGAATGGCTTGCTTCAAGGGAGCCGCCTGATGTCATACACTTCTCAAACGCGCTTTTGTTAGGGATGGTACGACGCATCAAAGGGGAACTTCATGTGCCAGTGGTTTGTTCACTTCAAGATGAGGACATCATGGTGGACGCCCTGCCGGAACCACATCGCCAGATTGTATGGGACACTCTTTCCCAGTGTGCAGTTGACGTTGATGCGTTCATTTCTGTCAGTAACTACTACAAAGACTTTATGTGTGAACGCCTTGGAATTCCAACTGCCCGCGTTAATGTTGTTTACAACGGCATCAATTTGGAAGGACACGAGCTGGCGGGACAGAGCCATGCCGCTACGCTACCCAACCCACCTGTGATTGGCTATCTCGAACGACAGTGCCGTGACAAAGGGCTGCTTATGTTGGTTGAGGCGTTTATAATTTTAAAAGAAAAAGCTCGTATGGACTGCAACGACTCAGTCATTGCAACGAAGTTGCGCATCGCGGGGGGAAAGACAGCGGATGATGAGCCGTTTGTGCGAGAGATACAGCAGCGTCTGGCCCAGCACGGACTTAGTGACGATGTTGAATTCTTATCGAATCTCAACCGCGAGGAAAAGTTAGATTTTTTGCGAACCCTTTCGATTATGTCAGTACCGGCAGAACACAAGGAAGCCTTCGGGCTATATATTATTGAAGCGCTCGCGTCGGGTGTTCCGGTAGTCCAGCCGCGTCACGGAGCATTTCCAGAGTTGCTGGAGGCGACCGGAGGAGGCGTACTATGTGAACCCAATGATACGCACTCGCTGGCAACTGCTATTGAGAAATTGCTCCTGAATCCTGAATGCGCGCGTGAACTGGGCAAACAAGGCAGAAAAGCGGTACTCGAAAAATTCAGCGTGGAACGCATGGCGAGCGAGGTAGTCCGTGTACTGGAAGAGGTTGCGCTTGGCTGAATATGAAAAAGAGGGAAAACGAGAAAGCGAGAAAACGGGAAAACGAGAAGAAAATTTTTGTTGACCTGAAGTAGAAAAGGTGTTAGGTTGAATGCACAACGTTAAAACTATGTCCCATGTTTGACAACGCATGGGTAGTAGTCCGACCAACAAATATTGATGGGTGTAGCAGCGACCCGATGTGGTCGCCTTTAGCAGACACGTAGGTCTACCTCTACAATTATCCATCAAAATTAAATGGTCAAAGTAGGAGGACGTTCCATGAAGAGAATTTTTGTTTTAACCATTTTATCAGGTTTCTTCATACTGGCTGCAAATGCGTTAGCCGCTAATGAGGTAGTCATTGTCACCTCTTTCCCTAAAGAGCTTTTTAGTACCTACAAGCAGGCTTTTGAAGCCAAGTATCCAGATATTACCGTCGTGGTGAAATCAAAGAAAACCTCGGCGGCAGTGGCGTATATTCGAGAAACCGCATCTAAACCAGATTCAGACATTATGTGGGCAAGTGCGGTAGATGCTTTCGCGGTATTGAGAGAAAATGGACTCTTGGCACCGCATTCCCTGCCGGAGGAAATAGCTAAACATATCCCTGCAAAAATAGGGACTTATCCGATTCATGCCTCGGATGGCACTTACTTAGGATGTGCCTTGAGCGGATACGGTATGATGTGGAACAAACCGTATTTACGGGCTTACAAGCTAAAAACACCCAAGGAGTGGATTGACCTGACGCATCCAGCATACCACGGGCATCTGGCTATGAGTGCCCCGTCCCGCAGCGGTACCACACACCTGACAGTTGAAGCCATTCTGCAAGGATACGGCTGGAAAAGAGGGTGGGAGATTCTCCTGAACATGGGCGGCAATATGTCGGTTATTACCGAGCGGAGTTTTGGCGTACCGCAGGGCGTTATCAACGGGGAGTTTGGAATCGGAGTGGTAATTGATTTTTTTGGTTTGTCTGCTATTGCCAGCGGATATCTGGTAGACTTTGTTTATCCTTCAGTAACGCCGATTGTACCAGCAAATATCGGGCTGATTAAAGGCGGCCCAAATTCTGAAAACGCAAAAAAGTTTATCCATTTTCTTCTGAGCAAAGAAGGACAACTCTTGCTCTTTGAGCCCAAAATCAGGCGTCTTCCAGTCATCCCTGAACTCTATGCCAAAGCCCCGAAAGATTACCCAAATCCCTTCAAACTCGTCCTTGAACGAAGTGAAGGAATGGATGTGTCCGATGCAAAATTTGACATCGCCCTGTCCGAGAAACGTTATGGACTGATAAACTCCCTGTTTGACCAGGTGGTAACCTTTCGTCTCAAGGAATTGAGAAAGGCGTGGAAATCCATTTACAAAGCCGAAGCTGCCATCCAGAAGAGGAAGTCTCGTGGCAAAGATGTCAGCAAAGCGGAGGCGTTGTCAACTGAAGCTCGAACTCTCGTCAGTGCCGTTCCTATCAGCGAAGAAAAAGCAAATGATTCCGCGTTCAACCGGAGCTTTAAGAAGGAAGCCACCGGAGTGCAGGCAAAATACGAAACCGAGTGGGATTCCATAGCCAAAGCAAACTATGCAAAGGCGAAAAAATTGGCGATGCAGGCGATGGATGAGATAAAGTAAACTTGTATTGCAGTGCATCTCAAAAGAAGCGGTCAAAGCGCATCGGTGTTATCTTATCGACTCTCGCAGAAGAAGGAGGTGGTAGCTTTGTCAAGCAGGCGTTTTATGGATATTATTCTGGATAGTATTGCTGACGGTGTGTTCACGACGGATACCGACAATATAATCACGTCATTTAATAAGGCTGCGGAGTCTATCACAGGTTTCTCAAAGGCAGAGGCGCTTGGTCAATACTGTTTTGACATCTTTCGGGCAAACATTTGTCAGAATGCCTGTGCATTGCGGAAAACTATTCAGACAGGCAATCAGATTGTCAATCTTGAGGTAAATATTCTCAATAAAGAAGGTGGACGTATCCCAATCTCAATTTCCACAGCGGTTTTGAAAGATGAAGCGGGCAACCTTATCGGTGGTGTCGAAACTTTCCGCAACCTTTCGCAGATTGAAGCACTGAAGAAAGAACTCAATAAACAGTATACATTTGAAGATATCGTCAGTAAAAACCATAAAATCCAGGAGATTTTCAGCATCCTGCCTGACATAGCGGAAAGTGACAGCACGGTGCTCATTCATGGGCCAAATGGTTCGGGAAAAGAGTTGTTTGCGCGTGCTATCCACAATCTGAGCAATCGCAAAGATGGTCAATATGTAGCGGTGAACTGCGGCGCGCTGCCCGATACGTTGCTGGAAAGCGAATTGTTTGGCTATACCAAAGGCGCCTTTACCGATGCGCGGCAGGATAAACCCGGGCGGTTTGCCCGTGCCGAAGGCGGAACGCTGTTTTTAGACGAGATTGGCGATATTTCGCCAGCGTTTGCAGTCAAACTGATGCGGGTTTTGGAGGAGAAAGAATACGAACCTTTGGGTGCCACCAGTACGGTAAAAACGGATGTGCGTATCATTGCGGCGACCAATAAAGATTTGCAATCGTTAATCGGTGCTGGCGAATTTCGCGAGGATTTGTATTACCGGCTGAATGTCGTCAAAATTGAACTACCTCTGCTAAAGGAACGCAGGGAAGACATTCCTCTGCTTATTGACCATTTTGTGAATCAATTCAATCTGAAAATGGGCAAAAATATCACTGGCGTCTCCGACGAAGTCCTCTCTCTGTTGATGAAATACAACTTCCCCGGAAACATCCGAGAATTAGAAAACATTATTGAACATGCTTTCGTGTTGTGCAAAAGCGACTTCATCGAATTAAAACACCTGCCAACAGAGCATACGAAACAAACGTACTCCAAACAAACCCCGTTGCCACTTGACCAAGCCGAAATTGAAGCCATCCGCAAAACTCTGGAAAAATATGGCGGTAATCGCCTCAAAACAGCGCAGGAACTCGGCATTAACCGCACTACCCTCTGGCGTAAAATGAAAAAATACGGCTTCTTTGGATGAATCGGTAAATCTCCTTTTATTGCAATAATGCAACGTGTTGCATGAACAGTTGCGTGGTTGCAACCTTTCTTTGCTGTTGTGATTACGCACGTTCCGTTACACATATTCCATGAACGCTGGAAACATCGGGTATCCATTGATTCAGACGTAGCTATTGTTCCCTGGCATGTATGTTGCAAAATATTGAGGTGCGAAACACTCAAAAAGGATGCAATGTGGAGGAACCCGATGAAAATTGCTATCCCCCTGTTTGGCTCACGCGTATCGCCACGTTTTGGTTGTGAGCCTGAGATGCTGATTATCGAGGTTGAAGAAGACAAAGACATCAACCGGCAGAAATTCCCCACCACAGGTTTGGGAATACCTCAACGGATATCCCTTTTGTTATCCCTCTCTGTCGATACCCTAATCTGTGGTGGTATAGGCACTTTTTGTCTGCGTACGCTTTCAGGCAGAGGATTTCAAATTATCCCTGGGGTTATTGGCGAAGTGGACGAGGTGCTAAAGTGCTTTTTGTCGGGGAAACTCAGAGAGGGACAATGTGTTCGCGAGAGAAGGCGATGTCGGCGTGGCAGAAGCCAATCTTTTGGCGCTCCCTTCTTTCTACCTCCACAACAGGGAAAGGAATAGATATTCTTTTTCTTCTTTGCACCTTCATGGTAGAAAAAGTTAGCGTAGAGTAATCAGGAAGGAGGAATCGAACAATGCAAAATAGACGGATGTACCATGTAACTGGGCTTCCGGGCTGGATGCGATTTGGTTTTAGTCCGGGTTGGGTTGGCAGGAGCCCTACAGGTTTAGGCCCTTGCGCGAGTTATTTTATGGCGGGGCGGTGGCCAACCCCGCAAGCGCAGGCATACTGGCAATCTGTACAATCAGGACAAGCTACCTATCCACAATATGGTGGTGCGTGGGCATCTCCGCCATTCTTCGCTCCGGGTACACAGCCAAGCGTCGCGCCTGAGACTATGAAGGAACAGGAACTTGTCTGGCTTAAAAGCCAGGCAAATATGCTCAGTCAA
This sequence comes from uncultured bacterium, assembly GCA_964601015.1. GTDB lineage: Bacteria > Poribacteria > WGA-4E > DTYX01 > CAZRLY01 > CAZRLY01. Next base: position 2,045 of record CAZRLY010000261.1, on the reverse strand, counting down.
CAATTGGAACAAATAAATGCCAGAATCGGTGAATTGGAAAAATCAAGCGAATAAGCAGCGTTTCACCAGTCTACATTTTCGTCGTAATTTCGATTTAACGATGAAAAGGAATTGGAGCCCTTCCATTATTCAAGCGGCAAGGGCTCCATGTTATCGAAAGGAGAAACAATCCGATGAAAGTCGCAGTTACAGCTACGGGAATTGACCTGAATGCGCAAATTGACCCAAGGTTTGGTAGATGTGCGAATTTTATAATCGTCGATACCGATACAATGGAATTTGAAGCGATACAGAACCCTAACATCACCGCGGGAGGCGGCGCGGGAATTCAGTCCGCGCAATTGGTCGCAAATAAAGGCGTACAGGTGGTACTCACGGGAAATTGTGGCCCAAACGCTTTCCAGACGCTATCTGCTGCTGGAATTCAGGTGATAACAGGTATCTCTGGAACAGTAAGAGAAGCTGTTGAAGGCTACAAAAGCGGCCAATTCCAAGTTACGGCTCAAGCTAATGTTCCCGAATATTTTGGCACAGGTGGACGCCCCGGTGTGGGTAGAGGCATGGGACGTGGAGGCGGTATGGGACGCGGCATGGGCATGGGACGCGGTGGAATGGGAATGGGCGGAGGCAATCCCCCCGCTCAACCGATGCCACAGCCACCAATGCCACCACAACAGCAGACAAACGCCACTCAGGAACTACAAATGCTGAGGAATCAAGTGGAGGCGTTGCAACAACAGTTAGAACAATCCAACCAGAGAATTAAACAGTTGGAAGAAAAGTAACATAAAGAACTCAATGAGAGGGGAGGTGAATCAGATGCCAAGAGGTGACGGAACTGGCCCAGCAGGGCTCGGACAAATGACAGGCAGAAGTGCTGGTTATTGCGCCGGTTTTGATATACCAGGATTTGCGAACCGCATTCCCGGAGACGTTGGTCGCGTACCTAATCCAGTTGGAGCTTTTCCTCGTCCCGGATTGGGACAAGGACGAGGTGGGCGCGGAGGTGGGAGAGGGCGTGGAGCCGGAAGAGGACGCGGCGGAAGGAGAAGTTAAGAAAGATAGTGCCGTGCCTAATGTAGGCGCGGCACTAATACCAAATTACTTTTGCATTTAACGATTTGAACCACATTGAAAAAGGAGGAAATAGATGAACACAACAATACAGAAATCTTTAGAGGACTTTGCCCTGTAACCTTATGTACCAAAGGGCTTTTGAATGGCCCATGCGGCGGCACACAGGATGGCAAATGTGAAGTTGACCAGGAGCAAGACTGCGGCTGGCAGTTAATATATGAAAGATTGAAGACTATTGGGAGATTGGAGTCACTTAGGGAATATCGCGAACCGAAGAATTACTCCAAACGGAGCAAACCGCGAAGCCTTTCATTGAAAGGTGCCAAACCCGAATTCAAATCTTTAGCGGGAATTGTCTCACCGTAATAATCGCTGTCGGGATAGGAGGAAAAAACATGATGTTGAAAGAGCTTTTTGATTCAGGTAAATTTGTCGTAACCAGTGAGGTAGGCGCACTCAAAGGCACTGACGTTTCCGAGATGATGGAGGGGTTCATATCGAAACCTCCTGGGGGACAGCTTTTCCCTCAATTGTAGGTTTCTTTATCCTTATCTGACTTCTCACATACGCTCTAAGAGGGTGTGTGAAAAGTCCATAGACAAGAAATTTCGACCAGTGAATGGTAACTGGGCATTGGGGCAATGGGGCGCTGGAGCATTGGGGCAAAAACCACGTCTCCAACGCTCCAGCGCCCCAACGCTCCAACTCCCGGGTGCCGTCATGAATGTTTATAAAAAGGGAAATCGATACTTCTCACACACGCTCTAAGAGATTTGGTCGATAGAAAAGAGGATAAATCGCCAAAAGTGTAGGCTTTGCCTTCACTTTTTCTCTTGATGGTTTTGGTTTTCCGCAGGAGGCAAAAATGATTAGTAAGAAAAGTTTTAGGGGCAGAAAATTCACGATATTTCTCGTTGTCATTTCTTTTTTGGTGATGACTATCTCAGGACTGGTTCTCTATATAACAC
>CAZRLY010000260.1:0-8844 GCA_964601015.1 uncultured bacterium | reverse complement strand
CAGTCTCTTTTGCACCCAAAACTTAGTCTTTTATGACCTCTTACGTGTAAAGAGTGAAAAAGTGCAGGCTTTGCCTTCACTTTTTTCCTCCTCGCCCGTGTTATCTTGCGTTTTTACGCTTACCCGACCGTTCCTACCCTCACAGAACTGTTTACGAATAAGCCACAGAGCCTCAGACTGGAAGAACATCCAAGGGTGTGATGCAACAAGTAACTTCTCCTTTATCAAAGATAAAGGGGGCTGGTCAACATGGAGCTTGCCTTATCCATTTCAGACAAGCCCCTTCTGATTTGGATGGCTCTTTAGAGTCATTGAAAATCAGGAGGGGTTGTTGACAGTTTATCATAGGAGGTGGGGAAAAAACAATAAAAATTCGCATCAGAAATACATTGTAACTTACCGTGGTTTAGCTATGATTTCTCGCACCCGCAATGAGAAGAAATCTGTGGAGTAAGCAGGCCATACCACCAGAGATGTATCAGCGCCGGAACCTGTGCCAGCAATGGCAATCACTTCCTGGTCAACTGGTATTAGAGCGGCATCTGCTGCCATGACTACAATTTCTACCGCTACTTTAGTACCCTGAGAAAAAGTATAATAGGTGTGGGCTATCAAATCACTCCAGCTAATCCCGCCGAATTTGCGCATAATGCCGGTTGAAAGGTTTCCCATTAGCGCATGAGTACAGGTCAAAAATGTAACCCCCATCTCTTCAGCACGTTTGACCTTTTCTTTGTCAGGCGGTTCATACTTCTGCCAGGTTCCAGCATGAAGGGTTACCGCGATAACCTTCACGTCCTGTCCAACGAACTCTTCTGCAACTTCGATAGCAGTTTCGCCCGTAGTAGTGGCTACCACAATGTATTTTATGTCGAGTTCCTTAGCCCTTTTAGCCGACAGTTTTATTGTTTGAACTGTGTTATCTTTCCCCGGTTTTGAAAAGTAGGTGGTTTCTTTATTCATCTGATTTGGCGAAGAAGCCTTCTCCTTCACTTCTCCTTTCGCAGTGGGGAGATTGATTCTTATCAACATCTCCCCTCCCTATATAGTGGCGTTAATTTTATCATACCGCAAAGAAAGCGTCAAGATAAAATTATGCACTATGTGTATCAATTTGTTGTCGGTTCAGCAGATTTTATTGCTTCAATATCTTCCAACTTTAGCCCCGTTATCTCTGCAATCAAAGCAAGCTCTATCCCCTTCTGCAACATAGAAATGGCAATTTCCTCTTCTCTTTTCTTGCGTCCTTCCTGTCGTCCTTCCTGCCGTCCTTCTTGCTGTCCTTCCTGCCGTCCTTCTTGATGCCCTTTCTCCTGCCCCTCCTCAAAAGCATCTTGCTTGGTTCTTTCCCAAGCCGCCTCATCCTTGATTACCTTGAGTTCCTGCGGAGTGATGCTGTCGCTCTTTATCTCCGAGATTACTGTCTGGAGAGCGGGGTGAGAATATTTGGTCTCATCGACTTGTTCGTCCAGAGAATCAGCGATAAGCTCAAGCCACTCTTTTACACTTTCAGGAGTCTTTTCATTCAGTAGATTGGGATTTAGAAATACAAGTCTGTGCGGATAAACTCCCAAACGCTCACCAAATTCGTTAACCGGGTCCATGTCGCTAACTGCATGACTGAATTTGGGAATCTCTTCCCGCTTGTGCGACTTGCCGGTAACCACAACCACTGTGTAGACAGTCTTGTTGAATTGATAATCTGTATAAGTTTTAACCTGTTGTGCTAAGGCTATGAGGTGGTAGTAAAGAAAGCGGTCAAAGAGATCTTCTTCTCGAATGTGCTGAAGCTCGACTATCACACGCTTTTCGGTGTCTTCAGCGAAAAGATCATATTCTATGTCAACAAAACCTACCGGTTCGGGATACCTCCATCCAGCAATCACTCTGTCCACATGGATGTCGACACCCAAGACATCTTTTACAAATTGGCAAAATACCACAGGCTTACCAAAAGCCTTCTTAAAAGCTGTATCGTATCTCAAAGGGACAACGTCTATCATTTTTCTCCCTCCCTTATGAGTTTTGATGAAACATTGATAATAGATGTAGCGGCGTAGCTCTGTCCCGCCATGCGTAGTGGCGTTTCTCTGTCCCGCCACTTTCTCAACAAATGTCAGATGATATTTTAACAAATTAATACCAAACCGTCAACAAAAAAAAAGCCCCGAACCGATTTAGTTCGCGGCTCATACTTGAAGAATCTTATCTTTTTATAACTTGCATTTTTTCCTTGCATACATCCAATGCTTATGCTACAATCATTGTAATTTTTATTTTTGGGAGGTATGTCTATGTCAGGGCATTCGAAATGGGCGACTACAAAGCGGCGCAAGTCAGCCGTTGATGCTAAACGCGGCAAAATATTCTCCAAATTGACTAAAGAAATTACGGTAGCCGCGCGTACAGGTGGAAAAGATGTAAGTGCTAATACCAGATTGAGAAGAGCCGTCGATATGGCGAAATCATACAACATGCCCAGCGATAACATTGACCGCGCTATCTTGCGCGGTGCAGGCGAATTGGAGGGTGTTAATTATGAGGAGGCCTCTTACGAGGGTTACGGGCCCGGCGGGGTAGCTTTGCTGCTGGAGGTGCTTACGGATAACAAAAATAGGACTACTGCGGATGTCAGATACATTTTAACCCGAAACGGCGGCAATCTGGGTGAACGCGGTTGCGTCTCCTGGATGTTTGATAAGAAGGGGTTGATTGTAGTAGATAGTGAGGCCACTGCTGAAGATGAAATATTTGCAATAGCATTGGAAACAGACGCTGAAGATTTTGAAGCAGCGGACGACAGATACGAAATCTATACTACCCCTGAAGCATTTGAAGAGGTTCGGGACACTATCGCGAACTCAAACATCGAGATTGCTCTCGCGGAAGTAAGTATGATTCCGCAGACGACAATCAGGGTTGAAGGCAAACAAGCTGAACAGTTGTTGCGTCTGTTAGAGGCTTTGGATGAGAATGACGACATTCAGAATGTCTATTCTAACTTCGACATTCCTGATGAAATGTTGGAAACCGCAGCTTGAGGTAAATTGTGATGATAGCGTTAGGTATCCACCCGGGTATTGCAAGCACAAGATACGGAGTGGTAATTGAAAAAGAGTCAAGATTAGTTGAACTCGCGTCTGGCACAATAAGAACCGCTTCTGATGTTCCAGTTCATCTGCGTTTGAAAAAGATATATGACGAGTTAATAAAGATTATGGGCAAATACGAACCCGATGCCCTCGTCATGGAGGAATCGTATGCGCATAGGAACGTCGCTAACGTTTTATCCGTGGGGCAGGTAAGAGGTGTTGTGATGCTTGTAGCCGCTAATGCTGGAGTAGATGTTAAAAACTACAGTGCGCTCCGGGTTAAACAGGCTGTAGTTGGATATGGAAAAGCTACGAAAAATCAGGTTCGGCAGATGGTGAAGGTGTTATTAGGGCTTAAAGCGTCTCCTAAAATTGACCATGTGGACGCTTTAGCCCTGGCAATCTGCCATTTGCACTCATATAAAATGACTAACTTTTATAACTCAATAAAACTTGCAGACTCGTAGTTGAGGTATGTAAGATGATATCATTTGTCAGCGGTATATTAGATTATAAAGAGCCAGGTTTAGCCATTGTTGATGTTGGCGGGGTGGGATATGAAGTAATTATTCCGCTTTCCACCTCCGAACGACTTCCTTCTGTAGGTGAACCGGTCAAACTGCATACACATTATAATCATCGTGATGATGAGGTAAGATTATTTGGATTTCTTACTCTGGATGAGCGGCTGTTATTTAGAACTCTGTTACCTGTCAAAGGCGTCGGGCCGACGACAGCACTGAATGTCCTTTCACGTTTGAGGCCGAACCAGTTTCGGATAGCCGTCAGCCAGGGCAATGTTGAGGTTTTGAGAAGAGTTCCGAGGCTTGGAAGAGAAACTGCGCAATTAATTGTGATTCAATTGCAAAAGAAAATTAAGTCGTTAGAATTTTCCGAACACATTGAAGACGAATTAAGGGAATCAGCGATTTCTGTCGAGGCTGTCCAAGCATTGATAGGACTTGGCGCTAACCAAAGCGTTGCCGAAAAAGCTGTTACCAAAGCTCAGAAAATTCTTGGAGAAAATGCGAAGTTAGAGGACATAATTCAACTATCGCTCAGGTATGCATAACAGCATATTTATTACAAAGGTAAAATTATGTCAGATGAAGACAAAGGAACAGAAGATAGAATTGTCAACCCGGAACCAGATGAAGAGGATGGAGTGATGGATTACACACTTCGCCCTCAAACCCTTGACGAGTTTATCGGCCAGGAGAGAAACAAAGAATTATTGCGAATAGCTATTGAAGCCGCTAAACGCAGGGGACATCCCTTAGAACACGTCTTATTGGTCGGCCCGCCCGGGCTCGGCAAAACAACCTTAGCGCATATTATCGCTAATGAAATGAGTGTGGGATTCAAGCCCACCGTTGGACCAATGTTGAAGGAAAAACTTGATTTATCGTCGATTCTTACCAATTTGCAGGAAAGCGATGTGTTGTTCATAGACGAGATACATCGGACAAAATCTATCGTTCAAGAGATGCTGTATCCGGCGATGGAAGATTTTAAATTGGACATTATCATCGGGGAAGGCCCAAGCGCCAATATTGTACAAATCCCTCTGCCTATATTTACCCTCGTTGGTGCCACAACGCGGGAGGGGTTGCTCAACAGGCCTTTTTTAGCCAGATTTGGCATTCGTATCCATCTTGATTTTTATGAAGAGGAGGAGCTTTTCCTCATTGTCAAAACAAATGCTAATATGTTGAAAATCAAAATGGATGATGATGCAGCTAAAGAAGTTGCTCGTCGAGCACGCGGTACGCCAAGAATTGCTAAACGCTATCTCAGGCGAATCTGGGATTATGCGGAGGTTGAAACTGAGGGTAGCGTCATCAGCGAAACGGTAGCTCAAGAAGCTTTCGAGTTTTACCAGGTTGATGAAATGGGGTTGGACGACAGGGATATATTATTGTTGCGAACTATCATTCAGCAGTTTGGCGGTAGACCGGTCGGAATTAAGGCTATAGCGATGGCAGTCAACGAGGACGAACGCACTATCGAAGAGGTATATGAGCCTTATCTGGTCAAGATGGGATTCCTCACTTTGACCCAAAAGGGAAGGGTAGCTACTGAAGCCGCCTATGAACACCTGGGAATTCCACTTCCCCAAGGAAGACTTTTTTAATCCCATTACTCCTAATGAAACTTGCCCTATTCGATTACGTTTTACCAAAAGAATTGATTGCACAATATCCCCTGCCCACACGCGATGAATCCCGCCTTATGGTACTTGATAGAGAAAAAAAGCAAATCACTCACTCCCAGTTTCGCTGCTTGTGGGAATTTCTGTCACCAATTGACCTCTTGGTTTTAAACGATACTAAGGTGGTACGCGCACGCCTCGTCGGCAGAAAACGCAAAACAAACGCTAAGATAGAGGTTTTTCTTGTAGCGGAGAGGAAGCAGGATGTTTGGGAAGCGTTGGTAAAACCGGGCAAGCGGGTAAAGCCCGGAACTGTCGTAGAATTTGGCGACGGGATGTTGATTGCGCAGATTTTGGCGAAACTGGAAACAACCTACCTTGTCAAATTCAAGTATCGCGGGAAGTTCCAAGAGGTACTCGAAAATGTCGGTCAAACTCCCTTGCCCCCGTACATCAAACGCCAACCAGAGCCAATCGACCAGATTCGCTATCAAAATGTCTATGCGGTCAAAGACGGTTCGGTTGCTGCGCCAACAGCAGGATTGCACTTTACCCAAGAGTTATTAGGTGTTCTTGCACAAAAGGGAGTTGACATTGTAAAATTAACCTTGCACGTTGGGCTTGGTACGTTTCAACCTGTGAAGGTGGAAGATGTGGAATCACACGAAATGTACGCCGAGTATTTTGAAATTTCAGAGGAAGTTGCAGAAAAAATAAACCGATGTAAGCAGTCTGGGGGCAGGATTGTCGCCGTCGGCACAACATCTGTCAGAACGCTTGAAACGGTGGCGGGTGATGGCAAAGTGACAGCCAAAAGCGGCTGGACACGGCTTTTCATCTATCCCGGATACCAATTCAAAATCGTGGACGTGATGATTACAAATTTTCATCTCCCTACATCCACACTGTTGATGTTGGTATGTGCTTTCGGGGGAAGGGAATTTGTGCTTGACGCCTACAAGGAAGCAATTGAACAGCAGTACCGATTCTACAGTTACGGTGATGCAATGCTGATTCTGTAGAAAGGACTGAACCAAGCAAAATATCGGCCCGTCCGTTATATCTTTTCCCGTGAGGAGGTGATGATACATGGAAGGACTTATGCCTACGATTTTTCTATTTGGTTCTATGTTTTTGATACTTTACCTCTTATTTTGGCGCCCTGAGCAAAGTAAACGTAAAAAACACCAAAGTATGCTAAACAATCTCACAAAGGGTAACGAAGTTGTTACAACCGGCGGATTGCATGGCACTGTGGTAGGAGTACAGGATAAAGATGATATTGTTGTTTTGCGAATTGCGGAGGATGTCAAAGTTGAAGTGATGAAGAGCGCGATAACATTCTTGAAAAGAGGTGGAGAATTGATAGAAGGCGAGTAACCCGGAATGGGGAGTTGCGCATCAGAAACCGAGTTTTTTGGAAAAACTCGGTTTCTTTTGTGGAGCAGTATAACTGAGCCTCTGCACGCATGCGTGCAAGAGGTTCAACATACAAATATAACTTTTCCGCATTTCGATTCATCAGCCACGCGGAGTGCTTCTACGGCATCATCAATATTAAAGCGATGTGTGACTGCTGGCTCAAACGTCAATTTACCTTCGGCGCAATATCTTACCAAATCCCACATCCAACCCAATGGAAAAACCACAGAACCCATGATGGTAATGCGACGAGCATGGAAGTCGCCTGGATTGATGATGTTTTCATTGCTCCCCACGCCTACGATAGCTGCCTTTCCCCCACGACGGAGTGACGGAATGATGTTGCTTCGGCCGCCTGTACTGCCGGAGGTTTCGACGACGAAATCAACGCCCTCTGACCGACTGAATGCAATAACTGCTTCAACAGGGTTTTCCTTTGTTGCGTTCACGGCAGCATCTGCGCCGCATTGTTTGGCGATTTTGACCCGTTCCTCAATTACGTCAACGCCGATAACCCTCGCGCCCATAGCCTTTCCCACAAGCACAACGCTCAAACCAACGGGCCCCAAACCGTATACGGCGATACTTTGCGGGAGATAAGCTACCACTCCCAATCGCCTCAAAGCCGCATAAGCCGTTCCTCCGACGCAAGCAAAAAACGCTCCATCAATGAAACTCACATTATCGGGAAGAGGTACACAATTTCGTTCGCTCGCTACAACAGAATCCCCAAATGAACCACTTATCACCCTATCTTCTTTGCACCATACAAAATCTCCTATTGCGCAATAATAGCATTGTCCACATCCCTGATGGTGATGAACCGTAACGCGGTCACCCACTTTTATCTTGGTGACGTTTGCCCCCAGTTTCTCGACGACACCGCACGATTCATGCCCTTGAATGTGATGTCCGGCTTGCGCTGACCGGTATACATGCAAATCACTGCCACAAATACCCGATGCTTTCATCGAAATGCGAACTTCTCCATACCCGGGTTCTGGAATGGGAAATTCTTTTACCGCACATTTGCGATTGCCTAAAAAGACAACACCTTTCATCATGAATACCTCCTCGGAAGCGAATGCTACTCAAACACTTGACAAATTGAGTTAAATGAGATATCTTTAATGGCACGAAGAAAAGAAAGTTATCACTGTGAAAAATTATTATACCTTTCTCGCTACAGATTGTCAATTGCTTTAAGGAAAACCTTTACGTGAAATTTTGCGAAACGACAGGAGGATAGAGCAGATGTCTGAAAAACCCAATGTTTTGGTGATTATGACTGACCAGCAGAAGGCTACTGCGAGTCACCTTTACGGCAATACCTTCTGCCAAACCCCGTCTATGGAACGCCTGGCACAGGAGGGCGTGCTCTTTGAGCACGCGTTTACCCCACACCCCTTGTGCGTTCCTGCGCGGATTTCGCTTTGGACTGCGCAGTTTCCGCACTCCCACGGCGGTAGACGCAATCAGACTATGATGCCAGCCGATGCCACCCACGCCTTTAAACTCTGGAAGCAGGCCGGTTACCATACCGGTTTGATAGGCAAGAACCACTGTTTTGTGCTGGCAGAGGACTTGGCTCTTTTTGATATGTGGTGCGATATTTCCCACGGTAGTATGTTTAGAGATGCAACGCCCCTGGAAATGGAGTGGTTTAGTCGGCTCGAAAGGGTTCAGGCTGCACGTCAATCGCTACGCAATATGGTTCCGCAGAGTCCGCGCTTCAGTTACGCCACCTCTGATTTCCCTTTAGAAGACTATTCCACTGGGTTGATTGCCAGCCAAACCGTGCGCTTCTTGGAAGCACACCAGGATAAACCCTTTGTCTTATGGGTTTCGTTTCCGGACCCGCACGAACCCTGGATAGCACCGACGCAGTACGCTGCCATGTTTCCACCCGAAAAGATTCATCTACCTCCCTGGCGTGAAGGTGAGTTCGATGAACGTGCTCCTGAACGCAATCGCATACTGTATCGTATGCTCGGTATGGAAGACGATGCCCTTGAGCATATTTATGGGATGATGGGGGCTTACTACGGCATGGTGCGTTTTGTTGACGATGGATTGGGACAGATTCTCGACGCGCTCAAAAACCTGGGGTTGCGCGACAACACCATTGTGGTTTTCTGTTCTGACCACGGAGATTTCATGGGTGAACACCGAATGCAG
>CAZRLY010000259.1:0-8850 GCA_964601015.1 uncultured bacterium | reverse complement strand
TCCGCAATCGATTTACTCAGGTGGTGATTTTTCATCATTCCTTGTGTGTTCAAGTTCTCAACTGCTATCAAGTCATAATCGTTTACAAGTTTACGGGCTATCTTGTGTGCTGTATCCAGTCGTTGATTTCGGATATGTTCATGCGCTCTTTGTAGTTCTTGGACCACTTTTCGTCTGCGATTAGAACCTTTTTGACGACGTGCCACTTTGCGTTGAAGTCGGCGCAGTTTCGCCTCTGCTCTTCTCAGATATTTTGGCGGTTCGTAGAATGCGCCGTCAGAGGTGGTTACAAGTTTACTGATGCCCATGTCCAAGCCAACTACTGCGCCAGTCGGTTCCATGGCGGGGCGTTCCACTTCTATAGAGAAGCAAGCATAGTAGCGTCCTGCTTGACGCTTGATAACGGCTGTCTTGATTTTGCCCTCAATCGGGCGATGCAATTTGACCTTAATTTCGCCGATATATTGAACGTAGAGCCGATTTTCACGGAACCGAACACCGTCGCCGTAGGTGAACTCTGCGGAATCAAAGCGATTATATCCTTTAAATCGTGGATAACCAGGCGTTTCTCCTGTTTTCACACGGCGAAAGAACGCACAAAAAGCCTTGTCCAGTCGTCTGAGAGTGCGTTGGCATGATGAGACGTTCAGGTTCTGGTAGGTTTCATTTTCCTTACGGTGTTGTGTTAGCCATTTGGCTTGAGTGACGTAACTCACCGACTTCTTTTCTTGCTCCCATCCGTCTTTTCGTTGAGCAAGGGCTTCGTTGTAGAGCCAGCGATGGCGATTTAGTGTTTCGTCTATTGTCTGGGCTTGTTTCTTACTCGGATATAAACGGTATTTGTAAGTGCATATCATGACTAAACCCCTTCTTGAGCTTCGATATATTTACGGATTGTTTCAGAGGACACCTCGCCTGCTGTCCCAACATAGTAGGAATGTGTCCATAATGAAGGAAGCCTGCTTTTTAGGGAGGGAAACTCGGTGCGCAATTGACGACTTGTGCTTCTCTTAATCCTGTGCATTATTTGATTAGGCGCAAGTGTTGGCGGGAATGAGGAAAAGAGGTGAACGTGGTCAGGACGGACAACAAGCTCAATGACTTCACCCTCAAGTTCTGCGACTTTTTGCGGAATCAGTTGCACTAAACGGTCAGAGATATTCCCTGTGAGAACAGGGCGGCGATATTTGGGACACCACACGAAGTGATAGTTGATTTGATAAACGGTATGTCTTGTTTTATGTTTCACGACTATCTAATTATACATTAGATAGTACCGTTTTGTCAAGCAAAAAGTGAAAGGAGCGCCAAGGGGACACCCAGATAAATCTGGGTGTCCCCTTGGCGCAAATACGATGGATGTTTTTGACACAATAACAAAAAGACGTTCCATCAGGAAGTTTCAGACTGCCCCGGTCGAGAACGAGAAACTTGAGCGCATTTTAAGCGCGATTCAGCTTGTTCCGTCTGCGGGAAACTTACAGGCTTATGAAGTGATTGTGATTCGTGATTCACGTCGGAAGATAGAACTTGCTCGTGCCGCGTGGGGACAACGTTTTATTGACCAGGCACCTGTGGTTTTAGCGTTCGTAGCTAATCCCGAACGCAATGTCCACCGATATCACCAGCGAGGGGCAAGTCTCTACTCAGTCCAGGATGCTACCATAGCATGTACATACGCTCATTTAGCGGCGACTGCTTTGGGACTTGGAAGCGTTTGGGTAGGCGCGTTTGACGATGCTGCCGTAGCTGAGATACTCAACGTTCAACCACCCCTTCGCCCTGTTGCTCTTCTGCCCGTAGGATACCCAGCAGAATCTCCTTCGCCCAGACAGCGTCGCCCGCTGGAGGATATTGTTCATGAGGAACATCTGTAGAATGAAGGAAATTGATAAACATACTTATCAAGAACCTAAAAGGCGATTTGAAACCGCCGGCACAATAAATTCAGCAGAAAACTACTTCGTCGATAGAAAAGAGATAATCAGCGAGGAGGGTGAGGAAATCAGAACTTTAATTGATAACCACCGTTTCTTCACCGTCTCTGCACCCAGACAGACTGGCAAAACAACCCTTATCAATGGGTTGTGCGATAAGTTAAACCAGGAAAAAGAGCGGATAGCAATAACGCTTGATTTTCAAGGATTTGCTCCTTCAAAAGATACTTCCCAATTGCCGCAAATTTTCAGAAGATTCAAGAGACAATTTGAAGAGGGAATTTGCGAAGAATTGCTGAAAAAAAATACCGATAGAGTTAATACATTTAGAGAATCTGTGGAGAATATGGAAATTGCAGATACAGAAGACTTCTATGAGTATGTGAGAACAGCATGTAGATTACTACAGGATTTTCAAGTTACGCTTTTTTGCGACGAGGTAGACGGATTAAAAGGGGCTGATTTGATTCCCGTCCTTTCTCAACTCAGAATGTTGTACCTGCAAGCAAAACAAAAAAAACTTCCCCAGATTTTCTCAGTCGGGCTGGTAGGGATGAGAGACGTAATTGAATTGACGGGCGGCGATAGCTCTCCCTTCAACATTGCTGATAGGATAAAACTGCGGAATTTCAGTCTGGAAGAAACAGTCAGTCTTTATGTCCAGTATACAGAGGAAACACATCAACCTTTTGCAGAAAAAGCTGTCAGGCTGATTCATGAAAAAACAGACGGACAGCCTTTTTTAGTTAATCGCCTGGGACAGATTTTAACCCGCAATATCAAACCCAAAACTATAGAGCCTATTACAGAATATGATGTAAAAAAGGCGGTTGATATTTTAGTTGAAGAGAGGAACAATCATTTTGACGTGCTACACGGCAAGTTCATGGAGAACGAAAACCTGATAGCGAGAATAATATTTGACAAGCCCTTAAAATTTTCCCCTGAAAAACCGGAACTCATGAGACTTGAACTGTATGGCATCATAAAAGTTGATGGTGAAAACAATGTGGCGATTGCCAATGATGTCTATTGTCAAAGATACAGTAACTATTTTATTCGAAATGTAGGCAATCAAAAACTTATAGATATTCTCCAGGACAGTTATCCATCGGAAGAATACCTGAACGCGAATGGCAGGATTAAAATGGAAGAACTCATCTTAGATTTCCGCCGGTTTTTAGTAGAGGACGGTTTGGGTATGTTTAGTAGCGTGGAAGGGGAACACGAGGTGCTGGGGCAAATTCTGTTTTCTGGTTTCATTAAACACTTCTGCGAGAGGAACGATATTGGAAGAAGTGTAGAAAAACTATCGGGAGGGGGTTACATAGATACTCTACCGCAAAAGGACGGCAGGAATGTAATCGTTGAATTTATGGTTTGGGACGGAGAGAAATATTATCAGCAGGAACTTAGAAAACTTCTGTTCTACCTTAACACCCGAAGAGAAAAGGAAGGATACATGGTTATCTTCCGTTACTATAGTTCGCGAAGGAGAGAAAATATCGACTTTTATCCCAAACCTAAAGAAGAGGAGATAGATGGAAAGAAAATAAAAGTATTTGAATTATACGTGCCCAGGAAGATTTAGGCTTTTGCAAAAAATAAAATCTCCCATTTGCTTGGTCTGATGCGGATTTAGCAATCCGCACTGAGCGCAAATCCAGACCAACCGTCGGATTTAGCAATCCAACGGGAGCAGTTGGGCGAGTTATTTTCTTTGATATGCCTTAGCGTCTTGTAAAAGATGAAGGTATTTTGGGATACGTTTCCTAACATCATTAGAGGAGGAGTTATGATACTATCAAAAATCGGTTTTGTTTCCCCGTTGAATCCGTTGTTAGATACGAGGTTGAATATTTGTGGTGTGAAAGCTTTGTTGTCTCAAGATGGGATGTTTTATCGGGATGTATCTTTAGAAGAGCCGACGAACGACATCTTATCCACAGTGAATTTGTTGTTGGTTGTTGACCACAAACAGTTCAGCCGCGATGAGCAGCAGAAACTGCTTGACTTGGCATCCAAGTTGCCTTTGATATGGATTGGGATTCCGCCTGAAGATACGTTACCTGAACTGCTTGAACTTTTGAAACTATCGCACCCATCAATCACCGTTGAACAAACAAAAACACTGAGACAGCTTAACATCCATGAACACACCATGACGCGTTGGCTTTCCGTGCCTGAAGAACGCAAGGTAAAGCTAAAATATCTTGAACATCTCCTCACTCGTCAGGTACGTTGGGATGACGAAACAGAGGAGGTTGCCAGCATACATCTTCTGGACGGGTTGAAGTTGAGTTCGGCTGTGCTTGCGGTGAAAACGACGCCGAGGCGTGTGATATTTACTTTTCCGCTTGGACAGGCGTTTGCCATCTGCACTTCCACACACCGCAATCCCAGAAATGATATGGACATGCTTGATTACCCGTTGTATACTGCCGTTGATAACCTGAGAACCCTTTTGCGGAATGCCATACTCTGGACGCGCCCTGACGGCGTGTTGTTGCGAAAATATTATTGGGCGGCTGGCCCTTGGACTGCAAAAATTAAATTTTTGCCTATCCCCAAAGGTTGTTTCTGCATGAATCACGATTTGTGCGGGTTTTCTGCCGATGGGCTTGAGTTCATAAAAGAGACATGCAAAGAACACAAAGTTAGAACCACTTTCTTTGATTTTCCGCCTTTTCGTTTGACGAAAGAGAGCACAGGCGGACACGATGTCGCACTCCATCTGCCCGATAACACAACAACTGAAGAGATTATCCAACGTAAAAATGAACTGGAAGGAATTCAAGGGAGAAAGATTTTCGGTTGGCGCAGACACGGTAGTACAACGGAAGCAAATTTCCCGCAAATTTGGCGAAATATGATGGAAGCAGGCGTGAAGTGGTCAACTACTTTCGGAACCCAAACCAATTCCTGGTTGGCACTTTCCGAGGCGACGGGAACTGGCAATCGCTTGCCCTTTTACCTTATTGATGTGGAAAAAGGCGAGGAGATGAATTTGTTAGAATTCCCCACCTTCGATTCTCAAGACGCTGAACGGCTCTCAAACATCCACTACGGTAGTCGCTTGAGTTGGAAGGGACTTAAAAATGCGGTCAAAAAGCGGCTTGATTTTGTGCAAGGACATAATTTGGTTTCCGGCTATCTCTTGCACGGTTGGACTGCGGGCGCAAAAGTGGAGGAAGGCAGAAACTACGGCGCTCTGGACTGTCAGAGGATGATGGATGTGATTTTGCGAATGTCGAAGGAACGCGAATTTACAATCTTGACACATCAGGAACTCTATGAGTGGTGGACGTATCGAAATAACATCAAATGCGAATACAGCAACGATGGTGCAATCCTGCGGTTGCCAGGCAATGAATATACGCCAGTTGTCGCATTAGAATGTCCGGACGAGAGAAATCTGCGCGTATTCCTAAACGGTGCGCCTGTAGCGCCTATAACTTGGGAAGAACACCCACAACGCACGCTGATTGTGATAAATCCGAAGACATTGGGGAATGATGTCGAACTGAGAGTCAATTTTTCTGTCAACTGCGAATCAACACCGCCCAGTGCCCAGTTCCGGGAGGCGAGAGTTTGACCGTACCTCCGCCTTTTAGTGTTTCTTCCTTTGCCCACCGGCCCTCGGCGATGTCGAGCCACCTTGCCTTTAGATTACCTTGGGCATCGCTAAGGATAAGGTGAACTGGTTCGCCGTTGGGGAAGTAGACAGCGTACTCTTTACCTGGGTTTGCGGTGACATAGGCAGCATTTTCCTCTCGGTTAGAGAGCAGAGCATTATGTGGCTCACAGGTAAATATGTCCATATTGTCTGTGAGCATCCGCATGCTTTTGATATGTGCCTGCGCCGCGTCATTTAAGCCCTGTCCAGAATCGGGACGATGGAATCGGCTGGACGCCATGCCACCGATGATATTTCGCCAGAACCGTTCCAGTCCGTCCCGGGTATTGCCAAATCGCCCCCGGTCAGCACCATATATTTTGACGTTGTTGATGGGGCGGATGGGTGAGAGGTTGGCACGGAACTTCTGGGCGTTGTTCCAGTGGGCTTCCCCCTTCTGGTGATTGTTCTGTGAAATATCACAGAAGGAATAGGTTTCCGGGTGTTCTAAGGTTGCCTTGTGTTGGGGGTGGAATATGTCCCAGGCGTCCCACATTTCGGTGGTTTCGACGGTAGTGCCAGCTTTTGCTTTGATGTAAGTAGCCCAGTATTTTCCCCAGGCGGGCGTGACACTTGTTTCGTTGTCCATGCAGTAGAGGACGTGCCCGTATTTGAGGGAATAGGAGAGCATTTTGTCGACAAATCTCTGCTGGTATTCAAGGACGGGTTGCTGGTTATTTTCCTCCGGCACTGACCAAAAGAAGTTGTTTTCGGTTCTGACCGGGTGACTGTTGACGACTTGGGGCAGGTTGGTTTCTTCGGCGGAGTAGGTACTGTTGTTCTTCGGGTTAAAGGGGTTCACGTCCCAGTTGTCGCGATAGTAGTCGAAGGTAGCCCAGACTTCGATTTGGGCGATGATGTCGCGTTCTGCGGTCAATTCAAGGAAGGTACTAAATCGCAGCCAGAATTCGTCGTTCCACTGATTCAAATCATACAGGTTGCCCACCTTTTTGAAGGGCCAGACATTGCCTTCGTCGCGGCAACTCATGGTACAGCGGATGTAGTTGCCGCCCACGGATTTCAAAAGGTCAAGATGTTCTCTGAGATTCGGGATTTGGAAGAGGTTATCCTCTACGCTCCCTCCCAGCAGGAGGACGGGTTTTCCTTTGTATTGCCAATAGCGGGGGTTATCTTTGTAGATTGAAATTCTGTTGTTGTCCATTTTCGTCTCCTCGTAGTTACAATTTTTGTTGTAGAAATTAGGTTACATTCTCGACTCTCCCATTCGTATCAACTTAAGACGAAGCGAACGCCGGTTGAGTAGTCTCGGAACGAAGTGGAGAGACGTATCGAAACCAAGTGAGCGGGGTATATTGATGCTTGCAATACGAACTCCGCTTGGTTTCGATACGACTTTTCAAGTCTACTCAACCGGCGCTCAAAACTATATTCGTTCGTTAAGTTGATACGAATAGTTACATTCTCGACTCTCCAACCATCTGTGAATGCCTTATTTTTTATTGACGAATAAGGACAGATATGTTATATTTTCATTACTGTAAACTTAACGCCGGGTAGCATCAGTAGTCAGGGACTACTGCTACCCCCTCTACCCCTTAAGTTTACGGAGATGGTTATATTTTATCTCACTTTGGGTTGGTTCTTTGACAAGGTGTGGGGGCTTGAAGTCCGAACCTGTTTGCTTCGCTGATTTAAATTGCAGCGTGGCGGAAATTATATCATAATAGTTTTATACCTGTCAAGAAAAACTACGGAGCCCAAAATTCCCCATGACATTTGAAAATAGCAAGTTTGGAGTGCAAAAATCAACGTAGCGGCAGTGCCTATGTGCCTGCCCTTTTTGCAATAATCAGCAGCGTATTATTACACTCCCAATATGGGGAATTTCTATTTTGGGGTTAAGTTCAAAAAAAGGAGAAATATAAATGACATTAGAACAAATACGCGACCGCGACACCGTTCGCGAGTTAGCTCGACAAATTGTAGAATTGGCTACAAGCGACGAATATGAGGCACGCCGGAAAAGGTGGCGTGATGTAAATGGCCTACGCAAACCCGATAGGGCACCGGTGTGGTGCAGGCCTGTGGGCGCTTGGGGAGAGTTATTCTCCGGGAAAGACTTGACTTGCGTTGACCCAATCTGTCGGAGGGTAGAAGGGGTGTTTCGGCAACATCTGGTAAAATACTCAATAGGTGATGATTCGATTATCGAACCGTGGTGGAGCGTTTCGGCTGCATTCGACTGCGATACTCCTCACACCTGGGGCGTTCCAGTTGGCAGAATTCCTGCTCCGAGCGCTGGCGGTGCATGGAAATTTGACCCGCCGCTCAAATCCGAAGAAGATTTTGACCGCTTGAGAATCCCCACTCACACCTACAACGAGGAGAGAACTCAGCGTGCTTTTTCACAAATGGGCGAACTGTTCGGCGACGCCATGGAGGTACGACTTACCTGCGGTGTACCTCTGGGTGCTGGTTTAGGGGGGACAGCGGCGAACTTGCGCGGGCTGGAACAGTTGATGTATGACATGGCTGACAGACCGGATTTAGTACACCGATTGATGAAACATTTGCAGGAGGGGGCTCTGCGCGCCGCTAAGGTTGCGGAGGAAACCGGGCTGCTCACCCTCAATAACAACGGGCCTATGTATTGCAGTGACAAACCACGAGATGATGCGCAACCCGGCAACATTAAACTCAACGATTTGTGGGGGCATACCGAGAGTCAGGAGTTCCAGGAAGTGTCGCCTGCGATGTGGGAGGAGTTCCTCCTGTCCTACCAAATCCCCATCCTCTCGCAGTTCTGGCTAACAAGCTACGGCTGTTGCGAAGACTTAACTCACAAGATTGATGGAGTGTTGAGCATCCCTAACATGCGCGTTTTTGTCTGTTCTGCATGGACGGATTTGGAGAAGGTAGTTGATGCTGTCGGTGACAAATATACCATCATGTGGCGTCAGAAAGCCACAGATGTCGTATTCCCGGATGACATGGCACCGATTCGCAAACACCTCGAAGAGGGGATGCGCATAGCGCAGGGTTGCTGTGTCCAGATTGTGCTACGAGAATTGCAAACCCTCAACGGCAGACCGGAACGCCTCTCAGATTGGGCAAAGGTAGCAAAGGAAATTACAGCAAAGTATGCTTAGTGGTGTGTTCCATAAATCTGTTTCACGTTTTAATGTTTTTTAATTCGCAAGGTGTTGGCGCATTTGGGGAAGTATTAAGTAAGTTCTAAAAAAGGGATTACACTTTTATCTGCGTGGAGCATGGAAC
>CAZRLY010000258.1:0-8866 GCA_964601015.1 uncultured bacterium | reverse complement strand
GGCATCGGACTTTGTCAACAATCTCCGAGCTTCATCATAACAGATTCTTAAAAAAGCGTTTACAGCCAAATTAATCCAGGGTTCTGACAAGCTCCGAGGTATATACAATTCCTCCGCCGACTTTTGTATCGTTTCATATTGCTTCTCAAGTTTTAGCAGATGCAAACCGAACGAACTCTCAACGGGTTCGCTCACCTCCCCCTCCGCAAGTACCTCCAAAGCGATACGAAATACCCTTGGTAACTTATCTATTTCTACTATGCCCATGTCGCCGCCTTTATCTTTGCTCAAGGTATCGTCCGAGTGTGTTGTTGCCAGGGAAGTGAAATCTTCTCCATTTCGCAAACTGTTTTGAATCGTTTTCATTCTCTCTTCTGCTCTCTTTTGGGCATCCTCCCCCGGTTTTAGGGGAACGAATATATGGCGTACCCATGCGCGCCCTTCTCGTTTCTCTTCAACCTTGAATATATGGCAACCATTCTCAACTTCGATTGGATTGCTTATTTGCCCTGGGGCAAGGTGAAAGACTGCTTGACGAAACTCAACGGGGACAGCATCAGCATCATAAAGGATGTCGCGAATATATCCAGCGCCTTCCGTATCAGGGGAAGATACTTGACGGGCAAGTTGCTGGAAGGGCGCGCCATCCTGCCATCGGCGGTGGATTTCTTCGGCTTGTTTTCTCATATTTTCGTATTCCGTTTCGCCGGGTTCAAAGCGAACAAAAATCTGTCTAATATGTATCTGCCGCGATTCGCATTCAGAGGTTGGGGCTTTTTTGTTTTGTTGTTGCGCCAACGCGTAGTATCTTTCAGCCTCTATTCGTCGTCCATTCAGTCCTAACAAAAAACCCACGTTGTTGTACCAGATTGCTCGTCTGCGACAGGATGAGGCGAAGCTCGCTCTGTCCTGACTGCGAATTTCGGTAGCATGATTCCCTGCGGAATCGAAGAGGTTAGTGGCAGTGGCGTTTCTATCCGCGTTGTTTTGCAAAATCTCATTCAATTCATTGTATTTTTCACAAAGATTTTGATGGATATAATCGCCGCTTTCCTCTATTCTTTTTGTGTGGGCAACCAGCCGGCTGATACAGCGTTGAAGCTCCGAATTGAACTGAGCAACGCTATTTAATAAAAATTCGGTTTCAGCGGAGAGCCTTTCCTGACTCCTTTTTACTGCTGTTATGGTATTCCTCGTAGCGTTTTCAATCCTGCTGGTGTCATTACCCAATTCTGAGCCGCTTCCCTCAATTAATTTCTGAGCATCCCCTAATGCCGAGCTAATCTCCGGAACGGCGCGCTCTCGTTCGCTGTGGAAACTTCTTATCCGTATCAGGACTTCGCTTAACATTTCGGATAGGTTGAAAGTTTGTTCTTCTGGACTCATTTAAACTCCAACACCTCCTCTGGGAGGGCGCAGTCAGCCTCACCTAAACGCAACAATAGCGACTTTAGTTCAGCATCGTTTGGGTTGAGACTTTCGGCGTTGCGTAGATGGAAGAGGGCTTCCTCTATTTTGTCCGTGTGGTAAAGCGTTACTCCCAACAGCTTTTGAACAGGAGCGCTGGATGGGTAAAGTTCTTCTGACTCCCTGAGAATGTCAAGCCCTTCGTCAAATCGTTTTGCTCTTACATAAAAGCGCGATAAAGCGATGCGCGCGCTGAGTTCAGTGTCTGTGCCAGCATGTGCTACGGATTGCTTATAGAGTTGTTCAGATTTATCCACATCGCCGTATTGTTCCATTGCTGCCGCCATATACAAAAGCCCGCGTACATCCCCCTGCTTGAGTAATTTATCCGCTCTGTCAAATTTTTCGTAAGCCTCCATGGTATGTCCCGCTCGCAAAGTTAGCCGTCCCTCGCGAAGCAGTTGTTCAGCCTCAACAGCCTCTCGCAAACGCGTTCGCTGCTGGCTAGTCAGGTTGTATTCTTCCAGCGTCTCATTCAACGCCTTAGCAGCCAGAGACACGCGCTCTGTCATATCGGTTATCATCTTCTGCTTGTCGATGGCTTGTTGCAGGAGTCCTTGTTCTCTATTAGCATATTCCTTGCGTTTCTCTACTACATCACCCATCTGTTTTACCACCGCTTGCTGTCCATCTTCATAGGCGTTTTGCATTTGAGCCACTTCCTCGGCGACTTTCCCAAGCCCGCCGGATAGCTCGTCAGCCAGTTCGCGTTGAGCCTCCGTCACATCATTGAAACCCGTTGATAGGTTGTTTAGAATTGTTTGAATCCCCTGTAACAGCGTTTCCACTGAAGAGGCGAAATCTTGGATAACATTGACGATTTGGCTTCGATGGCCTGATTTAGAAGAACTAAGTGCGTCTAATGTTTCTACCATCTGCCCTGCATACTGAACCACACTGGAAAGTTCCCCTTTTACCATTGTTATGGTATCATCCACACTATCGACTCTGCTTTGTAACGATGAGATTTGCTGGGAAAAATTTTCTGCAAGATTTGAGATAGCAGAATTTATGTCGTTTTTCAGTTCATCTAATTCATCTGGGCTTGCTGCCCGATATGTTCCCCTATCCGTGGGAATAGTAATTGGCATGTTATCTCCCTTTGCATCATAAGACAGTCGAGATTAATATCTCGACTGTCGGGTTCGGAAACTTGACCTACTGCTACAATGTTAAGCCAGTACAAACTATTCGCTTCCGTCAAGTATTCTCCTCGCCCATTCTTTCAACTGTTCCTCAGGGATAAAATCTTTCATTTTATCCAAGCTGCCCGATATTTGCTCCGGTGGTATTTTATCGAAGATTACATCCAGGTGCCCCGATATTTCCTCCGGCGGTATTTTATCAAGGATTACATCCAAGCTGCCCAATCTTTCCTCCGGTGGTATCTGAATTAATATTCTATCAAGCACTGCTGGCATTTCTTCTTGTCGTACATGCTCAAGAGCATGTTCGATATCATCTGCTGTCAACCAAAACGCCATTTTTGTAACCTCCCAGTTGTAGTGTTAAGGCAATACAAACTATTCGCTTTCGTCAAGTATTTTTTTTGCCCACTCTTTTAACTGTTTCTTAGGGATAAGATCTTTCATTTTATCCAGGCTGCCCAATCTTTCCTCCTGTGGTATCTGAATTAATATTCTATCAAGCACTGCTGCCCTTTCTTCTTGTCGTACATGCTCAAAGGCATGTTGGATATCATCTGCATTCAACCAAAACGGCATTTTTGTCACCTCCCAGTAAAGCGGATTCGTTTTTGAAGCGAATAAGTCACAAAAGAACTTCCATACTTCAGGTATGTCTAAATTACCAATTTTAGGAAAAAATTCCAGGAATTTCGCCTTGACGGTAATAAAAGGGACGAATGGAAAATAAGTTGGTAGATTTTCATCAGTTAGGTCAATATCATTCAACACTAAGATTCTTACGGGGAAGAACCATTTGTGCTTATTTTTATAAATCCATGAGTCATCGCTATTTGGTTTGAATTGGAATACATCGTTCTCAAGTATGTTAGATGGTTTTTCTGAACATAAGATTAATAGGACTACTATTTCCGATTCACTAACTTTGTTCGAGCCATTAACGATTAAACCTTGCCCAAGGTAAGTTTGTAGATGTTTCTCTGTGAAATTATCTCCGATAGCTTTGATATGCAAAACATTGATAGTTCCCAAATCCTTTAAAACGCCTGAATGGGATTTTTGCACCTCCTCTGGGGTTAGAAACAGAAGACAGTCGATTCGCACATCAGGTAACGTTGCTTCAAACTCAACATTGCGTACCCGTAAACCCTCTTTCAATTCAGGCAAGGCAAGAGCGTCCGAAAAAACTGTCAACATACGTTTCATGGATATTTCATGTTTTGCAACAAATTTTGAACCATTCAATACGGTTTTCTCCTTCAGTCTTATAGTTGCGACTAATTATACTATACCCAAACGGCTTTTTGTCAAGCAAAATATTTTTCCTGATTTTTTCCTTGAAATCTATGGTACTTCTTTGCTATAATAAATCCCAACAGCTAAGAAGGAGTTTGATTTGATAATTTTTTCCACAGGTTCACTTTATCTTTACGGGCTCAACCGTGCCTTTGAATTAGCCAAAGAGGCTGGTTTTGACGGGCTGGAAGTATTAGTTGACGAGAGATGGGATACCCGCCAGGCAGATTATTTGTCCAAACTCAGCATCGAAAATGAGATGCCGATTTGTGTCCTGCATAACCCCTTTGATTCCAAGCGGTACATAGACGGATGGGAAATTGACACCGTCAGCAGATTAGAAAGAACTGTCGAAATGGCAGAGATTCTCGGCGCTTCCACCGTCGTGCTTCATTTGCCCTACTACTACAAAATCAGTCTGGCTCGTTGGATGAAAACCGAGTTACCAGCTTACCAGCAGGATACGGCGATAAAAATAGCCGTAGAAAATATGCCCCATGTCCGTCTTATTTTCGGCCCATTGGCGTTAATGTTCAGACAACTTCGCAGACACGACGTAAAGTTAAATCGCTTCTGGAAATTCGCAACAAAACCTATTAGCGTACCAGGCATCAGGTTGAACAAAGTTGAAATACTTGAAAGATTTCAGTATTTGACTTTTGACACAACGCACTTTGCTACAGGCGGATTCGATGTTCTCGGAGCATATGAACGCCTGAAAGACAAAATTGCACACGTTCATCTATCGAATTACAATTTAGAAAGACACCAGGAACACTGCCTCCCGATGGATGGCATCCTGCCGCTTGATGAACTTCTGCAACGTTTGAAGCGGGATAATTACCAAAATACTGTTTGTCTTGAGGTCAATCCGACAGCTTTAGAAGCTGAACGCGAAGAAGATGTGCTGGAGAATATGAAGAAGAGCCTTGATTTTTGCAGGCTGCATTTCGCACCTGATAACGCAGATTTGTAGAAAAACACAGATTGTGTGGGCTAACGATAAATTTTCCTTTGAGGAGGCTGCGCCGTGGCTGTATCTTTAGATTATGTTCCAGAAACAACGGAAGCTCATGTTTTGGAAGTGTATGTCCCAAAGCGAATTCGGTATCTTGGTCCGTTATACTCTTTCCTTTTTGAACAGTTGCAAAGTAGCGGGCGAGAAGCTTTATTGCATGGATATTCCATATACGAAGTAGATGGTGCTTTTGTATCGCAAACACTTGAGCAAAAGCCTGAAATTTATGATGAAAAGACTCTTGTCATGAGACTAATTTACGATTTGCCCGAAAATATGTCGGAAAGACACCTTAACGAAATTGCAGCAGAAATTATCAGTATCACCAAATCTCGCGAAGAAGAGATTTGGATAATGCAATATCAAGCAACTCAATTCCGATTTATACGGGGGAAAACACCATGAGATACGTTATCCACATTTACGAGGATGATAGCATCTTCGCTTACGAGACTTCCGATGATGGTTGGCATCGCCTAAAGGTTTTTGAAGGCAAAAGGCCTGAGCCAAGCCAGAGAATAGAAACATTCGCCGAGTTAGTAGCTGATGATGACGAAGTAGGCATTCAGCGTCTCAAATTAGCTTTTGCTAAACTTCAGGACATTGTTCATCAGGAACTTGGCGTGGAGGTATCATCATGAGATACGTTTGTCATATTTACGAAGATGGAAGCATCTATCTTTATGAAACAACCGACCGCGGGCAACTTCTAAGGGTTTTTGAAGGTAAAAGAGAGGACAAGAGAATATCAGCGTTCGCGGAGATAGCATCCCACACTGACAGAGTTGGACCTCAAGGTGTCAAAACAGCTTTTGCTAAACTTCAGGAAATTGCTCATCAAGAACTCGGTGAATAGCAAGCAAACTTGAGTAAGACGCGGATATTTTAAATACATTTGACTTTGCTCGACAATGTTAGATTTCTGCGTAGCCCAAGGTTTCGATACGTCGCTACGCTCCTACTCAACCCAAGCCTCAACCCGATGGATTCTATCTTGGCGGTCGACCACTCAGGGTAGCCCCTACTGCCAAATTAGAAATTTGGGCTACAGGGTTCGAATTTAATTTAACATTGTCAAGTTAGTACCAAATTTTAGGAGGAAAAACTATGGCTACAAAAGAAGAACTGAAACAGATGTTAAGCGCGCCGATTTACTTGGCGTCGAATACCTACTTGCATTTTTACAACGGTGGCAAGTTGCGCGCTGAATTTGTGGGAGAATCTGACCCGAAGGACGATTTTCGTTCGGAGGAATGGATTTTCTCGACAAACCGCGCTATCACACCGGGCAGGGACAATCCACCCGACAAGGGGTTTAGCAGAATCGAACTTCCCAGCGGTGACATCGCCTTGTTAAAAGAATTGCTTGAGGCGTTCCCCGATGAGACTCTGGGAAAAAAACACCATGAAAAGTACGGTTCTGACTTAGGGATTTTGGCGAAAATTTTTGATGTCGGTGACGATGCGCATATCCCCGTACACTGGCATCCATCGCCAGCATTTTCTCAAAAACACCTTGATTCTCCCTACGGCAAAAACGAAGCATGGGTTATCATCGGCACGCGCCCCGGCGCACAAGCCTGGGTGGGCTGGAATAGGGACATTTCAAAGGAAGAGTTCCGAGAATGGATGGAAGCGCAGGATGTCGAAACTATGCACGAACACATGCACGTCGTCAAGCCTAACGTCGGTGATGTTATCTTCTTGCGGGATAGCTTCGTGCACTCCTTAGGAAGCGGGCTGTGCATACTCGAACCGCAGGAACCCACCGATTGGAACATCCTCGCCGAATGGGAAGGTTTTCCCTACGGCAAAGAAGATGGCAATCTCGGACTCGGTTGGGATGTAGCGTTAGAAGCCGCCGATTTCACAGAGATGACGCTTGATTATTTGAATAACTACGTTAAGCGAACTCCTCAAGTAATACGTGAAGAAAACGGCAGCAGGGAATATGCCCTCGTCCCGGAGGAGGCGAAACAGTATTTCTGGCTTGCTCGCTTGAACGTGAATGGCGAGATTAGCATGCCAAACGATAGAGGATTCTACTGTGCTGTCACTACGCAGGGAGAAGGCAAATTGGTCGGCCCCTGGGGCGAAACACCAATCAAACGCGGGAAATCAGTGTTTATCCCGACATCGCTACCGGCTTACAAGGTTGTGAGCACGGGCGATGAAGAACTGGAAGTAGTATGTTGTTATCCGCCAGTAATTGCGGACTAATATCAACAGCGCACGTTGTATCGCAGGTTGATGTTCCGGAAAATGATTGTTTGCCTTGACAATCAAAGGCTTTCTGAGTTACCAAGGGGGAATGCAACATGCCGATAATTCGAATCCCAAAAGAACATTGGGAAACAGTCTGGGAGACGCTGGGACAAGTTGGTCCTATTCACCGCGTCTCAAAAGATTATCTTTACGTCGTTTCAGAAAAACATATTGAAGTTCTGAAGGAAAAGAATCTCCCTTTTGCCCCAGAAGGAGAAAATCCAGATGCAGCAGATAGTCAGAATATATGACATCTATCTTCCACTGGAATATAATCCAGAACCAGATGGTACCAGGCGGCGTATTGAAGGAGAAAAGTTTGACAGGTTAGAGCAAAAACTGCTCGAAGAGTTTGGAGGAGTAACGTTTGTTCAAGAGAACTTTCCGCTCAGAGGAAAATGGCGTGGAGAAACAGTAAATTACACAGATGAAATTCGAATCTTTACCGTTTTAGATTTTCGAGGTGAAACTACTTTGGGCGAAAGATTCTTGAAAGAATGTAAAGAAACGTTGAAAAGGGAATTTCAGCAAGAGGAAATCTTAATTCTCTATCAGGAAATGAAAACTCTTTAACCCTGAAATAGATGTTGAAAAAATAAGGATATTTCCCACTTGTTCAGGGGGCAAACAATTGGACATCGGACAATGCTCCTCCAGACTATGTGGGAAATACTCAAAAATAACTAAGGAGGAAATGAATAATGGCAAAAAAACTTTCAATCGGCAGTTGGGCTTATGCTTTTGGCCCTTACGAAGACAATCCAATACCGTTCGACACTGTTGTCCGACGGTTGGGAGAATTGGGTTTTGACGGCGTTGAAATCGGTGCCTTTCGTCCGCACATTCATCCGGATGATTATCCGATGAAGTCTGACAGAGACAAGGTAAGAAATCTTCTTGCTGTGAACGGGTTAGGGATTTCCGGGATTGCCGCAGATTTTTGGGGTGACCCGGGACCGGGAACAGATGAAGCACAGGAGAACGACGCATACTTCAACCTGTTCAAAAAGAACCTTCAGCTCTGTCTGGATTTGGGTGCGCCAGGCATCCGTGTGGATACGAACGCCCCACCGGATGGAATAGAAGGCGTAGATAGAGAAACAGCGTGGAACCGCATCGTAAGCCTCTGGAAGCGATGCGCTCAGATTGCTGAAGACAACGGCGTCAAAATGGTTTGGGAATTCGAGCCAGGGTTTATGTTCAACAAGCCAAGCGAAGTCGTGAAAATGGTAGAGGACGTTGGGCATCCGAATTTCAAAGTCATGTTTGACACCTCTCACGCGTATACATGCGCAGTTATGGCGGCTCGGCAGCCGGAGCCAAAAGAAACGCTCAAAGGCGGTGTTGTTGAATTTGCGAGGATGTTGAAAGGCAAAATCGGACATCTCCACCTCATTGATTCCGATGGAACGCTACACGACGGTGAAACCAGCATCCATTATCCTTTCGATGGCCCGGATGGTAAAATCAATTTCGACGAAGCCATCCCAGCTATCGTCGAGGATGCAGGATTTAACGGCGAATGGTGGACGGTTGACCTTTGCTTCTGG
Organism: uncultured bacterium; assembly: GCA_964601015.1. GTDB lineage: Bacteria > Poribacteria > WGA-4E > DTYX01 > CAZRLY01 > CAZRLY01. Next base: position 125 of record CAZRLY010000258.1, on the reverse strand, counting down.
CCTGAGGCTTGGGAGGTAACCGAAAACGCTAAAAAGTTCCTTGCCAAGTACCTTGAGAAGTATTAGAAGATACACAGAAACCGAGTTTTTCCAAAAAACTCGGTTTCTAACTCGTACTTCCGCGC
>CAZRLY010000257.1:0-8894 GCA_964601015.1 uncultured bacterium | reverse complement strand
CAGAGGAACGCAGAGGGCAATCTTTTGAATTTTACATGTCCTTGACTAATACAGATTTTTCATTTTACCTTAAGTCCTTATAGTTTTAGACTTTTGGAGTGTAATAAAGCCATTGCCAAAATCGTTGCACTCCACAAGTTCTATATGAAACCAAAAGAAAGGAATGAATCATGTCAACAACGAAAAAATTATATTTAATTGATGGCACTGCTCATGCTTTCAGGGCGTTTTATGCGATTGGGGAATTGACGACTTCAAAGGGCGTACCCACAAATGCCGTCTATGGCTTCACCACGATGCTCTATAAAATGTTGCGTGAGGAGGAGCCAGAGTACATAGCAGTCGTTTTTGACACACCCGGAAAGACAGTGCGGGATGAGATTTACGAAGAATACAAGGCGACGCGTCCCGAAGTTGATTTAAGTTTCGGCGAGCAAATACCCTCAATAAAATTGATAATTGAGGCGTTGGGCGTACCGATTTTCGAGAAGGAAGGATACGAAGCTGACGACATTATCGCCATGCTTACGAAAAAAGCGGAGGCGGAAGGGTTTGAGGTGGACATTTTATCAATTGACAAAGACATGCTGCAACTTATTTCCCCTAACGTCAGGCTACATCGCACCGATAGAGATGGGAGAGTCACTGTTTACGACGAGGCAATGGTAATGGAAAAATTTCAGGTTAAGCCGCAGCAAATTCCCGATTATCTTGCGTTGCTGGGAGATAAGCCCGACAATATCCAGGGTGTCGCAGGGATAGGCGCAAAGAGCATCCCTATTTTACTTGGGCAATTCGATACCGTCGAAAACATCTACGATAAAATTGACGAGGTTGATAAGAAGTGGCAAAAGAAGCTAAAAGACGGTGAGAACAACGCCCTTTTGGGCAAAGCATTGACGGTACTTATCACCGATGTCCCCCTTGAAGTAACCCCTGAAGATTGTAAGGCGCGCGCTCGCGACGGAGAAACGCTCAGAGAACTCTTTCGCGAGCTTGAGTTTCACAGCCTGATGGATGAGCTAAAATATCTAATCCCCCCTTACGTTTCTGACAAATGCCATACGATACTCAATGAAGATGATTTGGACAAGTTGCTGGAGGAATTGAAAACTGTTCAGGAGTTTGCCATAGATTTGGAGACTACCAGCGCGGATGTAATGGCCGCGGCGATTGTGGGTATTTCGATAAGTTTTAAGCCGGACGAGGCGTATTACATCCCCGTTTTTCACGAATATCTGGGCATGCCGGATATGATGAGCGAGGGGGATGTTTTGGAAAAGCTCAAGCCGATCTTGGAAAACCCGGATTATCGCAAGATAGGACAGAACATCAAATTTGACTTTAAGATGCTGAAGCGAAGTGGGGTTGAGCTAACCAACATTGATTTCGACACGATGGTAGCGTCCTATTTGCTAAACCCATCCGCTTCTGGGCATAAACTCAGCGACATAGCCTTCAAGTATTTGGGTACCATGATGACGCCGATAGAAGACTTGATTGGCAAGGGCGCGAAGCAAATTCCGATGAGCCAGGTTCCGGTTGAGCGCGTATCTGAGTACGCCTGTGCGGACGCGGATATAACCTTTCAGGTGAAGTCTTTCCTTGAGGCTGAACTTAAAGAAAGAGATTTGTACGAAATTTTCCGTGAGATTGAGTTGCCGCTTATCCCTGTGTTAGCGGACATGGAACTGGCCGGTGTCAAAATTGACCCGGACTATCTTGCAAAACTCAGCGTCGATTTTGAAGAGCGTTTGAAAGAGATGGAGGAGAAGATTCATTCATCCGCTGGAAGAAGTTTCAACATCAACTCCCCCAAACAACTGGGCGAAGTTCTGTTTGACGAACTCGGACTGCGCAGAGGTAGGAAAACCAAAACCGGCTACTCAACTGATGAAAGGACGCTTCAATCCTTAGCAAGCGAACACCCACTGCCAGCCTTGATTTTGGAATACCGGCATTTCGCAAAACTCAAATCAACTTACGTTGATGCACTTGCTGCAATGATAAACCCGAATACCGACAGGGTTCACACGTCGTTTAATCAAGCTGTGACAGCCACGGGGCGTTTATCTTCGAGCAAGCCAAATCTCCAGAATGTTCCAGTGCGCACTGAAGATGGGCGTGAAATCCGGCGCGCCTTCATATCGCCAAGCGAGAATGTCATGATACTCGCCGCCGATTATTCGCAGATTGAACTACGCATACTCGCCCACCTCTCGAAGGATGCGCAACTGACGGAAGCCTTTGAAAAGGGCGAGGACATCCACTCCTACGCTGCTTCGTTAGTCTTCGGCGTACCGATTGACAAGGTTACCTCCGATATGCGTCGTAGCGCGAAGACGATGAACTACGGAATCGTCTACGGCATCGGCGCGCGTAGGTTAGCCAGCGAGCTGAAAATCAGCATACATGAAGCCCAAACTCTAATCGACAGCTATTTCCAAACCTACTCCGGCGTGAAGGGCTATTTTGACAAAACCATCGAAGAAGCTACGGAAAATGGCTACGTCACAACCCTGACAGGACGACGCCGCTACATGCCTGAACTCGCCAGCAAGAGCCGAAATATCCGAGAATTTGGAAAGCGAGCTGCTATCAATGCCCCCGTCCAGGGTAGTTCGGCTGACCTGATAAAAATTGCAATGCTCAAAGTCGCCGACTACCTGAAATCAGCGAACAAAGGCACCAAAATGCTGTTGCAAGTACACGACGAATTGGTCTTCGAGACACCAAAGGCGGAATTGGAAGAAGTCACGGAGGAAATCCGCCAAATTATGGAAAAGGCTATGGAACTCAATGTGCCAATTAAAGTTGATATTAACATCGGACAAAACTGGCTGGAAGCAAAGTGAATACAATTTTAGTTTCTTTCTGAAAAAAATATCATGAAGCCCAAAAATTGTTCATCCAAAGGATTGATTGTAGGATTAACAGGCGGTATTGCCTGCGGCAAGACAACGGTTGCCAACTCGCTTGCACAACACGGGGCGGACGTAATTGACCTGGACAAAATGGGACATAAACTCCTTTTAAGAGGCAGTCCTGTATATGACCAAATTGTAAAGGCTTTCGGCGTTGAGGTGCTTGATGAGTCGGGCGATATTAGTCGCTCAAAATTGGGAAAGGTTGTTTTCAACACCCCCGAGAAACTTCACAAACTCAATCAAATTACCCACCCCCCAATTATTAAACAGTCCTTAGCTGAAGCCCAACGTCTCGTTGAGTTGGACGCGGAGCGAGTTGTCATTATAGATTCCCCCTTATTAATTGAAGCCGGACTGCAAGAGATGGTGGGCGTTGTTGTGGTTGTCGTATCGGACGAGAAAACGCAACTGGAACGTATCCTAAAACGCAGTATAGAACAAAAAAGGCCGCTCAACGAAGCAGATGCGGTAGCGCGCATCCACTCGCAGATGCCGTTAGCACAAAAAATCAAATACGCTGATTTTGTGGTGGAGAACGACGAATCGTTGATTGAACTGGAAGAAAAAGTTGCAAAATTGTGGAAATTGTTGAAAGACTATAGAGCCGCCGAATAAATACTGGTGTTATCCGCAGAAAATTTAAAAAAGACTGAAAACGAGAAAACGGGAAAACGAGACAGCCAAAAAGTGAAAAGATGTCGGCTTTGCCGTCATCTTTTGGCAAAGCCGACACTTTTTTCCTCCCCTTAGTATTCAAAGAATACTTTGGGGTTTCCGTGGCTAGGGTAGAACTCTATTAGAAAGAAAGAGGGGGTTTGGGAGAAAGGCTTGTCTCCCCCAAAATAAAGATGAAAAAAAATTAAAAAAATACTTGACGTTTGCAATAATTTGATGTATAATATTAGCGATTGATTATCCCACCAGTAACTACCTACAGAGGGTTGTCAACTCGGATAAAAAGAGTTGCCCCATCTTCGTACGTTTTCCAGTCTGGTAACCAACGTAAAAGAATCCAACCGAACAAAATCCAGGATAATTGGCTTAGATTTTTTTTTCATTGTAGGTAGCACCGGTTACAATTTGTGTGGTTTTCTGTTTCAAATGTACACAAAGGTATCTTCAACTTCAGATAGGTAGAAGTATGCCCATTGAGCGTGGGTGCGATAAACTGGGAAAAACCCGTCTTCCTTGACGGAAAACCACCATATCTTCCGCGCTTGAGAGATAGAAAACAAAACACACATTTTCGGATGTAAAAACCTTCGTGAGCCAGGTGAAAAGAGAGACAACCGCCCATAGCAAAAGGAGTACCTTTGGCGAAGCTATCGTGTACTTGAAGGTGGCAGTCTGCTCACGTATTTTCTGTAAAAAACATTCGAAATAAAAAATATATTATTATTAGAGGTGCATCAGGTTATGGAAAATGTGGATGTCGTCAAACTCCAAAAATTGACCATTTCCGAGCTTAATGATGTAGCCCGCACTCTTAACATTGAAGGTTATAGCGGGCTCAGGAAGCAGGAACTGATATTTGAAATTCTGAAGGCTAAAACAGAGGAAACCGGCTTGCTCTTCGGAGAGGGTGTTTTAGAAATTTTACAGGCTGAAGGCGGATTCGGATTCCTCCGGTCATCTCGGTACAACTATTTGCAGAGCCCCGATGACATTTACGTGTCGCCTTCGCAGATTCGACGATTTGACCTGCGTACAGGACACATCGTTCAAGGGCAGATTCGACCACCTAAGAAGGGCAAGGAGGGCGAAAAGGATGAGAACTACTTCGCGCTTCTGAAAATCGAAGCTGTCAATTATGAAGATCCGGAACTGGCTAAGGAGAAGATTTTATTCGATAATCTTACGCCGATACATCCCTACGAACAACTCAAATTAGAGCATAACCCGACGGAATTGTCCACTCGCATAATGGACATAATGGCACCCATTGGAAAGGGACAACGCGGCTTGATTATCGCCCAGCCATTCGCAGGTAAAACGGAGTTGCTGAAGAACATCGCACACGGAATCATAGCAAATCATTCTGAGGTTATCTTAATCGTTCTGCTCATTGATGAGCGTCCTGAAGAAGTGACCGATATAGAACGTTCTGTTGAAGGCGAAGTAATCAGCGCCACCTTTGATGAACCCCCTGAACGGCACATTGCCGTTGCTGAGATGGTTAGAGAAAAAGCCATGCGTTTGGTGGAATACGGAAAAGATGTTGTCGTTTTGCTGGATAGCATGACGCGGTATGCGAGAGCTTGTAACCTTGTAGTGCCGCATAGTGGCAGGACGCTGTCCGGTGGAATTGACCCGGGCGCGTTGCAACTTCCCAGAAGATTCTTCGGAAAAGCGAGAAAAATCGAAGATGGCGGTAGTTTGACTATTTTGGCAACTGTCCTTACCGAGACAGAAAGCAGAGCGGATGAATACATCTACGAAGAATTCAAGGGCACAGGAAATATGGAAATTCACCTTGAGCGAAATATGCTTGACCAAAGGATATTCCCGCCCATAAGTGTCGCTCCATCCAAAACTCGCAAGGAAGAGTTGCTGCTTGACAGTGAAACTCTAAGCAAAGCATGGATATTGCGCAGATTGATTTCCAAGCTCAACCCCGCTGAAGCGATGGATGAGATATTCAGGGGGCGGATGGCAAGGACGAAAACAAACGAGGAATTCCTCGAATCTATGAAAAAAGAAGCGAATTTTAGCAATAGAAGATAATTTGAATTGTATGGAGGTAAATAAAGTGAAACCTGACATTCATCCGGAACTCGTCAACGCGAATATTGCGTGTGTCTGCGGAAATGTAATTGAAACTCTCTCAACACGCCCTCAAGTACGAATTGAAGTCTGTTCCAAGTGCCACCCGTTCTTCACAGGACAACGAAAATACCTGGATACCGAGGGGCGCGTTGAGAAATTCCAGCAGAGGTACGGGTTGAAGAAAACAGAGTAAATTCTGTGGCGATAATCTCCACAGTTCAACGGCACCCTCCCCAACTGAATTTCAGACGGGGGTACCGCCGTAAAAAAGATGAACGAGTTTCCAAATGTCGGCGGCCAAGCTGTGATTGAAGGTGTTATGATGCGCGGAAAAAAATCACTTGCTGTGGCTGTCCGCAAACCAAATAACGAAATCACCGTCAAAAAGGAACAATTAAATCCGATAGGAGAACGATTTTCAATCTTCAAACGTCCAGTCCTGCGCGGGATAGCTGTGTTGCTGGAATCTCTTATCTGGGGAATTAAAGCCCTGACATTTTCAGCGAATGAGGCGTTGGAACCTGAACAGGAAGAAACACAGCAGAAGCAAGAACTCAGTAAATTAGCCCTGGCACTGACGATGATTTTCAGCCTTGGGATGGGCATTGGGCTTTTTGTAGTATTGCCCGCGCTAATCTCAGGTTGGATTACAGAAAAGGGCTTGCTGTTCAACGTCATTGATGGAGCGTTTCGATTCGCCTTTTTTCTTATCTATGTCCTTGCAATATCCAGAATCAAGGAAATTGCGAGGGTTTTTCAGTATCATGGCGCTGAACACAAATCCATCCACGCTTATGAAGCCGGCGAAGAGTTGACGCCAGAAAACGCCCAAAAATACAGCCCCTTGCATGCGCGTTGTGGAACAGCTTTTCTACTGATGGTAATGGTAATCAGCATCCTGTTCTTCGCGCTTTTAGGCAGGCCGGAATCAATTTTAGTTCGCATTGGCTCCCGAATTTTGCTCATCCCCCTTATCGCCGGAATCTCCTACGAAATAACCAAATTCGCATCAAAGAAACAGGATTTTCGATTCGTGAGAATTATAATAAAACCCGGGTTGTTATTGCAGCGACTCACTACAAGAGAACCTTCAATTGACCAGATTCAAGTAGCAATTCGCTCCCTTCAGGAGGTGCTGGCTATGGACAAACAGGAGAGCGTTGGAAGGGGACGCTCCGGAAGGCCGGACAACCAGACAACCTGAAAGCCGGATAAAAGAGATGTTGCCTAACACAAACTGTCTTTTTCAGGATTTCTGGTTCTCAGGTTTCCCCCTATCTTAGTGGAGGAAGAATGTAGTGGTATATCTTAAAATTTTCCTTGTGTTTATAAAGATGGGAACTTTCATTTTCGGCGCGGGGCATGCGTTAGCTGCCGCCATACAGCAGGAGGCTGTAAGTGAAAAATGGCTTACAGCGGAAGAATACCAGGATGGTTGGGCAATTGCCAGTGGTTTGCCCGGACCAATTTCTATAAAAATGGTAGCTTTTGTAGGATATAAAGCACACGGTATATTCGGTGCCATTGTCAGCACTTTAGCCTATATTCTCCCGTGTACATCGCTCGTGCTTATCACTTCACTGTTCATAGCGCAATTTAAAGATTCACGCGCGGTCGAATACATAATTAAGGGCATCAAACCCGCTGTCGTCGCGTTAATTATCTTTGCTGCCTACCAATTTTTTGCGAAAGGCGCTGTATCGGATGTTCGTACTTGCATTATCGGTATCGCGGCGTTCGGGTTGCTTTTACTTAAAGTTTCGCCTGTCTTTGTAATTATCGGCGCGGGAGCGATAGGACTTAGCTACTTGGTTTTCTAAGCGTGTTATCACATCAACCCCCGATACCACGCCCATAGCTCATTGCCATAGAGTAACGCCAGTATCGCGCCAGCGGCTAAAAAGGGCCCGTAGGGAATGACGTTTCTCCGTCCCTTTTTTCGCACTAACATCATAACCCCGCCGATTATCGAACCCATGAAGGCGGAAGTAAGCAGGACAACCAGCAATTTTATCATCACCCTTGGAACATATAAGACTATCATTGACTTCCAAGATGTTATGTCCAAGACTGGAAAGGTTGTTAAATACAATCCTATCATTGCCATCAGCTTGACATCGCCCATGCCCATCGCCTCTTTGCGAAATACCGCCTGTCCCAAAATAGACAACACGTATAAAATCACACCGCCTATGAACATGCCCACAACACCAGGAATGAGTAACATAGGCTGGCGTTTCATTATGGCAGCGATTATCGTTAGCGCGAACCCGATAATTAAGCCGGGAAAGACAAGTTTATTCGGGATGATGTAACGTTGCAAGTCGATGACGGATGTTGCGATTAATATCGCAACGAGAATACATGCGCCAAAAAAGGTTAAACTTATTCCGAATGTGTGAAGTAGTGACAGGAAAAACAGCCCTGTTATCAGTTCTATAATCGGATACTGGATGGATATTATGTGTTTACAGTATCTACATTTGCGTTTCAGAAGCAGATAACTCAGCAGTGGAATGTTGTCGTACCACAGGATTGTGCTCCCGCATGTCGGACAGAAGGAACGGTTCGGCGAGTAGATTGATTTGCCTACCGGAATGCGGTAGATGCATACATTCAAAAAACTCCCTACCATCAAACCGACGATAAAAGTCATTACATATCCATAAACTACCACCAACTTGCTCCTTTCTTGTACGTCTTGCTGATTTCGGCAATGCCGCCGAGTTTGTATTTTTCAGGGATTCCTGGGGCAGATTGCGGTATTCCAACTTTGAATTTTGCAACGTCAATAACATATTCCCCGCCCCAGGGATTCTTTGGGATGTCGTCGAGATATTTTCCCTTCCAGCCGGGGATGTTCGGGTTAGAAATTAACTGGTCGAAATCAGTACAATATTGTTTGGTATGCCTATAAAATTTTTCACAAGCATCGGCTATCTGATTTACATCGCTTACGCCCTGAGATACCCTTCTGTTTTCTTGTAACTTTGGAAAAGCTAAGACGGCTATGATGATTACAAGCGCAAAAACGATGAGTGTTTGAATCAACGTCATGCCGCGCATACAGTTCATTAATTTATCCTTTTTCCGCAGAACACCCCTTCTGAATCTTTGATTCAGGAGGGGATGAATGCGGTTTTTTTTTGTACAATTGTGCGTTTTTTCCTTGATATTATGAACGCTATACTGTATACTATT
>CAZRLY010000256.1:0-8909 GCA_964601015.1 uncultured bacterium | reverse complement strand
GTGATATTAGAGACATAACCATCCCTCCTCATCCAGAGTTTCAGCCGCTGAACACATAGCAAACAAAACCCGCCGTTGACGACATAATCCTGATGCGAATTACCCAAAACAATTTTACATAGTTATTATACAACCCAGATAGGCATTTATCAAGGTAATTTTTCTATTGATTTGCGAAGAGATTTATGTTATCCTCTACAAGATGAACGTACTCTTCATATCCGCAACAGTGCCGTATCCCGCCACAGATGGCGGAAGAATCAGGGTTCTCAACTTGCTCAAGCAGATTTGCAAAAAAAACAGAGTTACCTTCGTTGCTATTGAGATTCTAAATACCGATAGACAGGGCATCGAATATCTGAGCAATTTGGGGATAGATGCGCATCTCATTGAGCGAACGCCGGACATGCCCAAACTCACTGCAAAAGCTATTTCCGTCGGCGCTATAGTGCGTGCTGTTTTGCGAGCGCAACCGGTTATGGTAGCGAAATATTATATCCCTGCGATGGAAGCGACTATCAAACAACTCCTGAATTCACAGGAATTTGACGTAATTCATTTTGAAATGCTGCATACCGGTCAATATCTCCAGAGGCTTGAAACTTTAAACATTCCCACCCTACTTTCCCTGCAAAACGTGGATTCGTCGGTCTGGCGGAGGTTGTTTTTGCGTACAAACAATCCGATAAAAAAGTTAGCGTTTCTTTTCCAATCCCGCTCGTTTGGTCGTTATGAGAAAAGGATGTGTCCTCTCTTTAGCGCATGTGCCTCTGTTTCAGAGGAGGATAAAAGGTTGCTGGAGGATTTGTGTCCCGCGCTTCCTATTGAAGTTATTCCAAACGGCGTCGATATTGAACGCTATCAACCCAACCACAATTTAGAGGAAGAAGCGGCAATTGTTTACACAGGCAGCATGGACTGGCAGCCGAACGAAGATGCTGTGTTATATTTTCACGAACGGATGTTCCCGCTTATTTTGGAAGAGTTGCCAGGGGCGAAATTCTACATTGTGGGGCAGTATCCCACGGAACGCATAAAACGCCTGACAGAACACCCCAACGTCGTAGTGACGGGCATGGTGGACGATACCCGCCCATATTTTGCGAAGGCCTGCGTATATGTTGTGCCACTGAGAATAGGCGGGGGGACACGCTTGAAAATATTGGAAGCACTCGCAATGGAAAAGGCGGTGGTGTCAACTACGATAGGATATGAGGGCTTACACATCACCCCAAATGAGGATATTTTGGTAGCCGATGATGAAAACCAATTCGCTGAGTTGGTGGTTAAGTTGGCGAAAGATGAAGGACTCCGGCGGCAACTTGGGAAAAAAGGCAGGGAAACGGTGGAAGCTAAATACGATTGGACTGGTATCGGAGAGAAACTCAATGATTTGTACGAAAATTTATGAAAAGTAAAGAGTAAAAAGTAATAATTTTACTCTTTAGACCAATTTGTCATTTTTGTTCTACTTGACGTGGTTCTTGCTTGCCCCGTCGTCATTCTCATCGGGCGCAGTCAGTGCTTCAACTTGATTTGCAAAAATTGCATCCTACGCAAGTTTTGCAGCCCGTACTTTTTCGTCGGAAAGAACTCTCTCACACAGCATTTTGATGTCAATATCGTCCGGAATTTTATCGTCTAACGGTAGCAGAACCGCTTCATAAGATGCGATTCCCTCATTTCCTACCATCAAGTCAACACGTCCAATAAATTTACCGAACCCACCCGATTGCACGTAAGGAACATCCCCCAACATGACCGGCTTGCTTAACTTTTCATGTGAGTGTGCGCCGATGATGAAATCAATTCCATCAACGGCTTCGGCTATCTTTGCGCAGGCTTTTGACCCCAAATGCGCCAACAACAACAGGACATCACACTGCGCACGCAGTTTGGGGACGTAGAGTTCCGCAGCTTCTACGGGTGAAATTGCCATCGGCAACGCTTCAGAACCAACCCCCACCAAGCCCAGCATTCCGATATTTACCGCGTTTATGCGTTTGATGATGTATGGTTGAGCAAAGGCGGGATGTGTCTTGTCAGCGATGTTTGCCGATAAAATCGGAAAGCTGATCCGTCGCCGCATTTTTGCCAAAACATCCACAGCGCGCGCCGGGGCAATATCCCTGTTTCCGACAACCCAAACGTCGTATCCTACGCGTTCCATGATTTCCAATACAATTTCAGTCAAAGGCGTTTCCGCAGTGGGTTCACGAATCTCGTACAGCGTATCCCCCACATCGCAAAGTAAAACGTTTGTCCCTTCGGCTTGCACACGCCTGGATATCGTCGCAATCTTCGGAAACGCCTGCAATGATGAATGTAAGTCGTTTGTGTAAAGAATTGTTATTTGTGATTTCATCTCTATTTTGGGGGAGACAGGTTTCCTTTCTCTGTTTTCAGACAGGAGGGGTGATTGGCGCAATTTCTGCCATTTTCCTAAGTTTAACATACTTTCCGGGTTACGCCAACAAAAAAATGCTACCAATTTGCGAAGGAAAATGCTAAATATTGCTTTAGAGCGTGTGTGAGAAGTCCCTTGAATGCCCACGTAGGTTGGGTTGAACGCAAGTGAAACCCAACAAGTGAATAACTGGTGTCTGTTGGGTTTCGATACGCCTTCGGTTACTCAACCCAATCTACTTTTCACACAGCCTCTTAGTCCCGTTTCACTATGGCACAAGCAAATCGGAAACATCCACAGTTATTGAGGAGAAATTTTTGTTGAACTTGACGGCGAAAATGTGCTAAAATTCAGGAAGAATCAATAGCCAATGATTTTCGACAGCGGATGCTGATGTGAATTATTAGTGTATTATAAAAGTTTTCAGCAATTAGCATTGATTCTAAGGAGGTTTTGATGTCGATTCTATTTAAAGAAGCAAAAATTGGCAACATGACGGTCAAAAATCGTTTTGTCCGGTCTGCTACCGCAGAACGAACTGTCGATGACGACGGTTTTGTCACAGACGAGATGTTTGATATCTACCGAAATCTTGCCGAAGGCGGAGTCGGGCTTATAATCACTGGACATGCTTATGTCCACAAAAGCGGCAGAGCAAGTCTTACCCAAACCGCTATTCACAAAGATGAGTATATTCCTCGGCTGGCGGAGTTAGTGGATGCCACTCATTCGGCCGCTTGCGATTGTAAAATTGTAGCACAAATCACGCACGGTGGAAGGCAAGTCAGTCCCGATAGTGTAATTGACCCAATTGCGCCGTCAGCCGTCACCGACAAAAGTACAGGCGTAACCCCGCGAAAGATGACCGAAGCGGAAATTGAGGAGTGCATCAACGCTTTCGCACAAGCCGCCCGTCGCGCAAAGGAGGCTTCCTTTGATGGCGTACAGTTGCATAGCGCGCATGGATTTCTCATCAGTGAATTCAACTCTCCTTATACCAACCGCCGCACTGATAAATGGGGAGGTAGTCTGGAGAACCGCATGCGATTTCTGATGGAAGTATATCGCCGGGTACGAGAAACAGTCGGTTGCGAGTATCCAGTTATGGTGAAACTGAATGCCGCTGATTACGTCGAAGAGGGCGGGTTGACGATTGAGGAAAGCGTTACAATCGCTAAAGCGCTATCCGATGTCGGTATAGACGCCATAGAGCCGAGTGGTGGGATGTATGAAAGCGTAGAGGGGCAAGGCGCAGCGCGTAAAGTTCGCAATACCGACGAGGAAGCCTACTTTGCGCCAAATGCAGCCAAAATCAAGCAAGCGGTGAATGTACCCGTTATTCTGGTTGGCGGATTGCTTTCCGTTTCAGTCATGGAAGAGGTAATTCAAAAGGGCGTCGCCGACTTTGTCTCTTTAAGCCGCCCTCTTATCCGAGAACCTGATTTGCCTAACAAAATCAAGTCTGGCAAAAAGAGAGCCGATTGCATCTCCTGCAATGGTTGTTTTAGCCCACAATTAAAACCGGTCAGGTGCGTACACGCAGAGGGATAAAGGATGCGCTGGACGTTCTGGGAATTTATGCCTATCTGCCGAAGAGATTAGTTTTCAGTATTAGTTTATGTTCCGGGTAGCGTCGGTTCCTGACCGACGCGGTGGCAGTCATCAGTAGTCAGGGACTACTGCTATCCAACGCTACCCAAAACGTTAGTTTATTTTTGAAAACTACCTTATTTGATAAGGAGCACTTTATGCCCCAAGGTAAAAAACCGGTTACCGTTGGCATTACAGGCGGTTCCGCATCAGGGAAAACAACATTTGCAAAGGCGTTGATAGAAGGACTTGCGGACTTTTCATCAGTAATCCTTCATCAAGATGATTATTTCAGAGACTGGGCCGAATATCCACCCGAGGGCCGGGAACAGGTTATTACTGCAAACCATCCTAATGCTGTCCGCTGGGAAGCGTTGATTGAACACATCGAACGGCTCGTTAATCGCCAGCCTATAAAAACACCCGCTCCGGGTACTCGCGGTGGCGCTCGTGGCGACAAACCTGTTACCATTCAACCGTGCGATTTAGTGGTAGTCGAAGGACACCTCATCTTGTGGGATGAGAGATTAAGGAATCTCATGGATGTCAAACTTTTCCTTGATGTCGATGCACACGAGCGGGTGTTGCGCCGTTTGCTGCGCGATGTAGACCAACGGGGCGGTAACCTCCAGCGTGCGGTCGCGTGGTATCGAAAGGATGTTATTCCTAACTTCCCCGTTTATACCGAACCGAGCAAGCAGTATGCAGATATCATCATCCCCTTTCTGCACGAAAACCCGGTTGCGTTGCAAATAATCACTGCTGGCATTCGAGAACTGATGGTGAATCAACGCGGGAAAGCGAACACTTGAATTTGAAGTATCATAAGTGCTTTCGATAGTGGGAGTTTCTCACCGGGCTAAAGACGAAAGGTTTCGATACGGCTTTTCACCTTGTCTTTAGAGTGAATTAGATGGGTGAAAATCTTTCATGAGAGAATCTAACGAGGAAAGGAAGGTTGTCATGGCAAACTTATTGGAAGGACAAGTAGGTATCATAACCGGCGCTGCCAGGGGAATGGGGAGAGCGATTGCTATCGCTTTCGCTAAAGAAGGCGCTGCAGTCGGGCTCCTTGATGTTCAAGAAGAGGAGTTGCAGCAGGTTGTTAAAGGGATTCAAGACGATGGAGGAAAAGCACTTGGATTGGTCGCTGATGTACGACACTATGGTCAAGTAGAGAAGGCCGTACAGTCCGTCATGGAAAACCAGGGTCAAATCGACATCTTGGTTAATTCGGCAGGTATCCCCGGCAGTGGGCTGGTTCACGAAATATCAGAGGAAAACTGGGATTTGTGTTTTGATATAAATGTCAAAGGTACCTTTTTGCTTTGCAAGGCAGTAGTACCGATTATGTTGGAGCGAAAGCAAGGACAGATTATCAACATCGCCTCGCTTTCTGCCTGGATTAGAGGTTCTAAAGGAGGTTCTTGCTACGGCGCTTCCAAATATGCTGTGAGAGGTTTTAGCCGTTATTTAGCTGTAGAACTCAGAGATGTAAACATCAAGGTATGTTGCTTGAGCCCTGGCACTACGGATTCTCATTTCCGAGGACATCCTACGGGAAATCCTAATTGGATGAAGCCAGAAGAGATAGCATCCGCAGCCTTATTCATTGTGGCGCAACGAGATAAGACGGCGGTTGCGGAGCTTGCTATTTCTCAAGTCAATGAGCAGTGGTAAGTGAGCAAAAGCAGGCTTTGCAGTATTTTGAGCAAATACCTTAATCAATGCTCCTTGCAAGCGAGAGACAAACAATATATGTAGTGCTCTGTCAATTTTGGTTTGACGGGTTACACAATCGTAGGTCGGGTATGTCCGCAGGACTACCCGACTGCTGTTCACCACGCCAATCGTCGGGTAGGTCTCCTACCATACCCGACCTACCACAACCTATCAATATAGTCTTGACAGAGCAGTAGCCTCGGTCAATAATCTTCCGCTTCAAGTTGTTAGGATTGCGCCAATAATCTCCGAGACGCATATCAGTAAACTTGTGACCAGTTTTCTACTTTCCTGAGTAAGTTACGTGCTTCGGACTCGGTTGAAGCCCATGTCTGAATGAAAAGCCCTTTAGCCGAAAGCATCTTTAAAGCATATTCCACTTCGTGGATTGGGATTCCAATGTGCAGGTTTTTCCCCGCTGCTTGCACCGTTTTGAGCGTATCCATATAATGAAGCGGACTCGGCTTGCCAGCACCGGGTAAAATCTGAAGCGTTTGAAGTTTCGGCAATTCACACAACGCCGGAACATGGGCGAAGGCTTCGACACCATCGACGTGATAGATAGAGTAGTCGAGGAATTCAGTCTGGCGTTCAATGACAGGCAGGAATACCTCGCGGAACATCCGAGGGGAAATCATGTAGGAGAAATCATTCTGGACGGCGTACATTTTACCCGGAGCCCAGAGAGAATACCAGCAAGTAGAACCACCATCAGAAGCCTCACGCACAATGTCATAGAACGTGTCGTAAATGTCAAACCAGATCTCCATGAGATATTCATCGGCTTCGCGTACCTTTTCCGGAGTATCCGCTATGTCATAGAGCAGATTGAGAGTACCCCTGACCGCGGCAAGCATATCGCCTGACCCACCGAAGGCACCGATGCTGGGGATGCTTTTGCCTGCCGATTCTGCTGCCCCCCGTTCCAGCCAGTCTATCGTGAATTTCCACCACCGATTTTGACGGTCAATTTGGAGTGTACGAATATCCCAATTATCGTTAGTCAAGATTGGTTCACGCCACCCGGTCGCTTGGTCTAAGTGCAAGGGACAGCCCAAAAACGTTGCGATGGAACCCGTGCCGGGATACCCCGGCGACCAATGAGGGAACGCTTCTCCTCCATAGAAAGTACGGCTGAGATGGTATTCCATTTGAGCGGCAATGAAGTCAAGGTTAGTCCAACGCTCAACGGGGGATTCCGGGGTTTTGGGAGGCGGTTGCTTGGGTGCATTTTCCATTGGCGCGCTGACCCAAATCGCACATCGTCCAAAATATTCGCCGTTCCACCATGTTTGATAACGTTGCTTAGTTTCTTCCCAGTCTTCTTTATATTCAAGGGACATTTTTTCTCCTTTCCAATTCATTTCTTTGCCTTCAGGAATTATAAACTCCATGTTGGCGTGTCAATCGAATGAACATATCTATCTGTTTTGGGTTAGTATCGTCGCAAACTGGACTGCCCGTCCCCATGATAAAAGCGCCGTCTCGTCCAGCCGAATCTATCTGACGAATAACCTCACACTCAATATCATCTCTCGTTCCCCTCAGTAATACATTTTCCGCATCGAAATTTCCAAAGATACACTGCTTGGAGCCCATAATCTCTCTAACCTGCGTTATATCTATCGGTTCGCCCTTCCTGCCTTCCTCCAAAGTCAAGGCATCCATACCCAACTCGCACATCTTAGGTAGGATTGGGATGAGCGAACCGGTGGAATACAGGATAGTCTTCAAGCCCTGTGCATGCGCGGCGTCAATGGCAGCTTTCTGATATGGGAACGCAAATTCCTCATACTGTTTTGGGGAGATGATGTCAACTGATGCCCAACTTTCCGCAATCAATACAGCATCGTATCCGTAAGCAGCGATTCTTTCATAATGTGGCAGACTGTTCTCGAAGTGCCTATCCATCAAATAGGTGAAGGTATCAGGGTGTTCTTTCATCATAATCATGGACGTTTCAAATCCCAGCGTATAACACGCCTGTACAAAAGGTGAAATTCCGCCAGCTACCATGAATACGGTTTCGCCATATTTATCTATTATCTTCTTTTGCCAATCGTTCGGTGGAATCTTTATATCTCGTCTAAGCGGTGGTTGTCTTGGACCGCCGAACAATTTATCAATATCCGCTTTTGTCCTTATATCCTTGTCAATAATCCCCGTGTTAGGGACATGCTCCCGTTGAATATCCGCGCGGACAAGTTGGTGTCCATCCTTGAGAAATTCATACCGCATACCGTCATCGTTGGTTATGAATACTCGGCCTTTCTTCCTTTCGACCTTTTTGCCCTTCAGCCATCCACTGCCGAATCCTTGTACGAATATCCAATCGCATTGATGTCTCCGATATAATTTATCGTTGGCGACGAAGGATAATTCCCTCTCTCCATAGAGCAGTTCCCAAATCTCCACACCTGCCACTTTCCAGGTATATTCCGCTCCCCAGAAATATGGGGCAACGGGAACCACATCAGGCAAGTCTCCTTCTAACGCCTTTAACATTCTTTCTTTTGAAGTCACTTATTCCTCCGTATTTTCACATAGCATTGAAAACATCCATCGGGGCATCCATAGAAAAAGCTCGCATCCTTTCTTGAGGATACGAGCTAAAAATTTTTGGGCGCAATTTTTTGTTAGCGTGTGAAACGAAAGCGACCAAAACAAATCGAACCATTAGAACAAAACTATTCCCATCATCAAAAAATGTTGGTCAAAAGCAAAAGCCTCAGAGATCTTATACCTCTGACAAACAGCAAAACTCGTGCAATCTGTAAATGATAGAATTGCAGAATCATATCGGCGAAAAAGAGTTTTTGCCTCTTGAAACAATACCTCATCAATTCTTACGATGTTTAGAACACCCGTTCCTTCAGTTCGTTCTATAAAATCTAAAAACTTAACTGCTGAAGGGTGATTCAAATCATACCTTAATCGAGTTAAGGTTTCATCAATCACATAATCGGTTGTTAAAAATCGTTCTTTTCGCCGTTTCAATAGGGTATAGGTTGCAACAGCATCATCATAATGTTGGTCATTTCGATCTGAAAGTGCAATCCAGGCTCCTGTATCGACGAATATCACTTTTTCGACCTCAATTCATAAATGATTGTATCATGATTGACGGAAGCATCAGTTCGATTGGATTCACAAAAACCGACCAATTCATCAAGAATAGCATATCCTTCTT
>CAZRLY010000255.1:0-8914 GCA_964601015.1 uncultured bacterium | reverse complement strand
GAATGGACGTCTTCTGAATTTTCTGGCTATCCTGGCTTTAAGACAGGTTTTTCTGAATACAATGACAAATGGTTTGCAAATCAGAAAGTGTTAAGAGGCGGCTCTTTTGGAACACCATCAATATCTATACGTAGTAGTTACAGAAACTTTTTCAGGTTAGATGAAAGATGGCTTATTGCAGGATTCAGATGTGCGGAGTAGAGGAATGAAGCCCCGCTCTCCACATTTTCCTGATTAGCCTGGAATTCGTAGGCTTCAGTTGCTTCCAGGTTTTCCTGTTTGTGCAAAAATTCCTTCCAGCCATCTGCATGTCCATGATAAGCGATTTGGTCGTAACATGGAGCTATTGAGATATGAATACTGGATTTATGGTGGTTGCAAACTCGCCGTCCCCTGCCCGACTGTCCTAAGTCAGTGTCAAAGGGATAGCTGTTGACAACTACGATGTCTGGGTTATCCGAGAATAACTTCGTCATAAAAGCGCGTTTAGCGATTGGACATCCCGCTCTGTGCGCCTTGACAAAATGTCCTGCGGATACGTGAATGATGCGTTTAAATTGGTCAATTACAAGATTGACGACAAAATCAAGACAGTAACTTGCCACGATTTCCGCATCTTTTCTGATGCAATCGTGGTCGATTTCCTCTGGATAGATTTTTCCGTATCCTTCCCACGCGAAGTTATGGTTGTGGCGAATCGTCTCCTGATGGCTTATTCCGGGTACGATAATCTTCGCCCCGCCACCGAAACCAGCGCCGCCATGTGGATAAATTCCGCCGATGCCGATAACTAAGTCAACGTCTTGAATGTGTTTGGTGAGGCGGATGGTTTGACCATCGTCTCGCTTGATATTGTATGTGTCATCGTCTAAGGCATCGTGGTCAAAAACCGGAAACCGTTCGACGATGTCCTTCCCCAATTTCATTACCTTCTCAATTTCGCCCCACTTCACGATGGGACGATGTTGTCCACCACCGATGATGAAAGAGATGTTCTCATCGGCAATCCCGCCTTCATTTAAACGCTGGATGACGTGCGGAATGACTTTGTAAGCGGGTGTTGGTCGAGATAAATCATCCACGATAATAGCAACGGAACGCTTCCCGCTGGCAAGTTCGACAAGCGGGGGTGAACCGATAGGTTGGTCGAGAGACTGAAAAATTGCGTCATCTCCCAACGGGGAATATTCGTGGAGGTGTTCCGGCTCTACAACCCATACATCCCACTCTCCTGGAAAACAGAATCGTTCGGTTGTGTGTCCCCTATCAATTTGCTTGTCCCTCAAATCTCCATAGAAAGAATCTGTCGGTATGACGATTCCATCAGTCGAATTTATCTTTTTTATTGGCATGTTAGTTCTCCATTCATCTTGGTCAATCTTCGCCCCCATCAAGAGCGCAATACGCTGCCTAACGAAAAAAGTTCAGTTGCGTCGGCAGTTGCCGGAAAACATCCGACAATCGGAAGGGAGCGATTCTTTTCATGCTTTCAGGAGAAAAACTAAACAAGTTCGCTAACGCGCGCTCAAGACTGGCTTGGAATTCTGGACTCCATCCTCTCATTCTTCTCACTCCTTGGTGCCAATCTCTTCCAGTGTCTGTGCGTCAAGAGCTTGTCTAAACAATCTATCCAATTCATCAACATCGCGCATGGCTTCGAGCCGCGAAGCAAGCTCTTCGGGGAGTGGACCAAACTTGCTTTCCAAAAGCAAACTTAAATCCTCACGCTTTGCTTGGATAGTTGCATCTCTTTTCTCTTCCTCAAGCACTTCTCGGAAGGGAGAGATTCTTTCCATGCTTTCGGGTGAAAAAGTAAACAAGTTTGTAAACGCACGCTCAAGACTGGCTTGGTATTCTGGACTACGTTCTCTCATTCTTCTTACTCCTTCCATTAAAGTTTCCGGGTCAATTGAGACTCCTACTCGAAACATAATTTCTACATACTCGGTTAAATCTTTCCTTACGATTTCCTCAAAAAACTCCAACAGTTTCTCGCCCTTGGCAAGAATCAATAACGGATAGTTTTTCTCGACGACATCCAACTCCGTTGCCACAATGATTCGCCTATCTATCTCCTTCTCACTGAAGTAGACGCCAGGCTCTTCGGTAGGAAAAAAGCCGAATTCCGCATTCAAATCATCTAAAATCTTATCAGGACGAACCGAGCAAACTATCGTAATTGTTGCGTTTGACGGTAGCCAATCTTCCTTTTCCTCTTGTTTTGACAACAAAGCGTAGGTACGGGAAATTATCAGCATATAATTTTTAACGGTAAGCGGGTCCTCCGGTGATTTCAGTTCTAACGAATTTATACGACGGAAAAACCAGAATGCTGTGTCTTTGAGCAGTAGCAGATGTGCCAACAGACACTTGATTACAACATCAATCGCCCGGGCGCGTCTTGAAACCTCCACCTCTGTTTCAACCGGGACATTCCACCCTTGAAACAGACGCTCGTAGAAAGCTTTGTATGCGGAGTCGTAATCTTGGGGCATTTATTCCTCCAAAATCATCTTTGCGTCTGATACTTGTAACATATTTTCCATGTCAATGTCAAATACTTTTTCAGCAAATTTTTTCTTTCATATCCGTGCAGTTTATGGTAAACTATAACAATCCACAAAAGATACACACGGACATAAAAACCGAGTTTTTCGGAAAAACTTGGTTTCTGAGCCGAAAAGGAGAAAAGCTATGTCCTCACTAAAACACAAATGGTTAGCTATTTACCTCACGATTATTTTGGTTAGTATTGTCGCGCCGGTTATGGAATGGGAAGAGTTGGTTTTCGCACAGTCGGAACCGACTTATGACATCAAGGTAGAATTAGATGTCAAAGTACCCATGCGCGATGGGATTCGGCTTTCGACGAACATTTATCGACCGGATGCAGAAGGCAAATTCCCGGTGATACTTATACGTTCTCCCTATGGCAACGGGGGCGCAAAAGATTCCATGGGGCATGCCTATGCTAAACGTGGTTACGTGGTAGTCAATCAGGATACTCGGGGGCGTTTTGAATCGGAAGGTTTTTTTGACCCGTTTCGGACCGAATCACAGGACGGTTATGATACCCAACTGTGGGTGGGGGGACAACCCTGGTGCAACGGCAAAATCGGCACAGCGGGCGGCTCTTATGTGGGATTCACCCAATGGATTTCTGCGCCATTTCAATGTCCGTATCTGAAAGCTATGGTGCCCGTTGTGACTTTTGCTGACTTTCACGATGATATTGCCTATGTCGGAGGGGCGTTTCAATTAGCATTACTCATGGGTTGGGGTTCTCTCATGGATGTGGGTTCTGTCGAAAATCTTCTCACGCTTGACTGGAATAAACACATCCGCCACTTGCCACTCTCGACATGGGATGAAGCGGTGCTGAAGAAGCGTGTGCCTTATTTGCGTGATTGGGTAGCGCATCCGGATTACGACAAATATTGGGAGAATGCAACCGTCAAGGGCAAATATGCCTTTATCAACGCCGCAGCCTACAACATCGGCGGTTGGTATGACATATTCTCAAAGGCGACAACAGAGAATTTTAGTCAAATGGTCAAGTTTGCACAAACTCCTGAGTTGAAGAAGGGGCAAAAATTGCTAATGGGCCCGTGGGGACATGGTGCGGGCGTGAAGGATGGGAAAGTTGGTGACGTGGATTTTGGGAAGGATGCTGTGGGGGATTTGGACGCAGTTCAACTGCGCTGGTTTGACTACTGGTTGAAGGGGATTCAAAATGGCGTTTTGGACGAACCGCCCGTAAGAATATTCGTCATGGGCGAAAACGTCTGGCGCGACGAACAGGAGTTTCCCCTTGCCCGAACGCGGTACACAAAATATTACATCCACAGCGGCGGAAAGGCAAATACTCTGGACGGTGACGGACGTTTGGACACAACTAAACCGGCGGACGAACTACCTGACAAATATACTTTTGACCCGGAAAACCCCGTCCCTACCATAGGCGGCAACAACCTTATCGCTAACCTGACGCCAATAGGCGCGTTTGACCAGAGAGAGGTGGAAAAACGTCCCGATGTGCTGGTTTATACCAGTGGTGTTCTGGAAGAACCGATTGAGGTGACGGGGCCGGTCAAGATGATACTCTACGCTTCCAGCAACGCTAAAGACACCGACTTTACAGTGAAGTTGGTGGATGTGCGCCCCGACGGCTACGCCCAAAATCTGACGGACGGAATCATTCGAGCCCGCTATCGCAACTCCAGAATCACATCCGAACTCATCGAACCGAATAAAGTCTATCCATACGAAATTGACCTGTGGGTGACGAGCAATCTGTTTTTGTCAGGACACCGAATGCGTTTGGAAATATCAAGCAGCAACTTCCCAAGATTTGACCGAAATCCTAATACAGGGCATGACTTCGGAAAAGATGCTGAAATGATGAAAGCCGAGCAAACCGTCTATCATGACAGAATATATCCATCTTATCTCTTGTTGCCTGTAATTCCCAGGTAGTGGTTCGTTTCTTAATTCCGTGTAAAACCCTATATGAATTTAGAAAATCAACCAGTAGTATGCCAATAGCCTTATTTATGATGTTAAAAAAATTGCTCACTGGTCAAAGGACGCCGCTCAAGAATTCAAACTATTCTGCCGATAAACAGGCGTAAGTGCTGATTAGGGCAGGTGCGCTCACTACATCGACACGGATAGATAAGTAGTCGGACATAATTATTTTCATATTCACCGCTCCCGATGGATTGCTAAATCCATCGGGAAAGACTTGGATTTAGCAATCCAAGTTGAGCAGTGTACCATTAAATAAATTTGTCTGGGTACATACTCACCGAAGAATGGATAGTACGCCAAAGTAATTCACTAAAGCGGAACTTCACAACAACAACCCACTTCCCGTTACAATACATAGCAGGAGGCATGCAAATGATTGAAACGTGGGAAGGATTAGTTCACCTGAAGGTATTTGTCAAAGAAGAAAATGACCTAATTGACTGGTATGAAATTAATTGTCACATGAATAAGAACCCCAGGGATGACAGTAAAGTTGAGTATAAGTATTATGAAACACGAAAGAAGCTACCACCGGGCATCGTAGAGGAGCTATTCGAGCTTGTCGAGAACCCGGAAGTCGAGAAGCTCTATGTCACTAAAGAGACATTTGACAGTATATGTGGATACCGGGATATGCTTACAGCATTATCTGAAGTAACGGGAAATGACTCGGAAGCTAAAAAGAAAGCACATGCCATCAGTGCTTACAGGGGTATGATGGAGGTTATGGAGAAGGATGAATAACCTTTGTTGGCTACTCCTCAAGTGTTCGCAACACATAAGTATTTGAGCAGAAAAAAACTTATGACAAGTAAGGAGTAAAGAGTAATAATTTTACTTATTACTCTTTACTTTTTATATCAGGAGACTTATCATGACACAACCACATCCTGACAACATTCCATTCTGGGCAAAAGAACAATTGCGATTGCGCGAAACCCTGGACGCGTGGGTAACCGAAGAGATTGAAAAGTACAATGCCCACGGTTTTCAGAAACTCTTTGGGTCAAAAGGCGGCCACGCCATGGACGAGACCGGAGGTTATACCCGTAGCTTTGTGGGCGCCTATTGTTTATCCGGCGATGAGCGGGTTCCTACCTTCCTGAAGCAGTTTCGCGACGACTGGAAGATTGCCCTCAACGCGAGCGGCCATTTCTATCACGGTTATAATTCCAACAAAGGCGGAGATTACATCACCCATACCGCCGAGGCTTTTACCCAGTTCCTCCTGAACGTACTCTATCTTGATATTTCGGATGAGACAACCACCCGGATGGTGGAGGACGGGGCCGAACACCTTGGCAACTGGTGCCCTGATGTGCAGGACTGGTACGACTGGGAACAACACATATTCCTCAGCTACTTCCTCGGCACTAAGTCGCCGTACCACAAACCTCCCTATAATTTCCAAACCCCGCGTCACTTCCGCGTCCTTCAGATAGCCGTGGCCGCCTACGAAGCTACGGGGAAGGAACGCTATTTGGAGCTTTGCAAGGATTACTGCGGTTTCTATGGAAAGGGCATTATCGAAGCGTCAACCGATATGGACGCTCCTACCCATTACTACCTCATCAGTCCGGAAGAATTCGAGGGCTTCTCCAAAGAAAAACCGTGCAGTGGCGACTGGAGGTTCACGAGATATTACGAGCATTTTCCTGCCAAATCTGACAGCGTTGAGACTGTATCAATGCCCACGGGAATGAAGGTTATACCCTATTCGCGTGTGAAGGAACTCAAACCGCCGTACCACGTTCTAAATGACTTAATTATGACCGGTTTGGAAATCTACAAGCACGCGCCGGAGGAGGAGTACAAGGAGGTTCTCAGGCGTTTGATGTCCGGCTGGATTAGTCTCGGCGAGGACGAACCCAGTCAGGTGGCGGGAATCGAACCGCACTGCGGCGTACATTTGCCCAAGTATCGCGACTTCACCGGCGATACTTCGCTTGACGCCATGTACCTTAAACAGTGGCCAAACGGCCCGTGCAGCTATCTTTTGACGGGACAGGAAGACCGATTGGTCGGTTCAGCGTCGATGGCCGAAGCGGTATTCTCGCAGGCACTCGTGCGCAACAGCGGGCGATGGGGGAAACAATTTTCAACTGACCACGCTTGCAGCCGTGCCTCTAACGCAGGTACAAGCTCCGCTGACGTGGCACCCGCTCTGTTCATGCCAGCCTTCGGCGGACTCAATGTCCATTACGGGCGTGCGCCGTGGGTACAGGTATTGTACTATACTAACGGACGTGTCGGACTGCCAGCGGATGTGGCTGTTCTGTACGTTCCAGCCAGCGACGACGGCAAAAAAGGCGTAAAGCTGGCTAACACCGGCAGTCAAACGCGCAAAGTCGCTGTCCGTTCGGTTGACCCGAGCAAACCGGAGAATATCGTGTTGATAACGCCCGCGCCCCAAGGGCTTATAGAAGTGACACTGGAACCGGGCGAGGTGAGTGAATTGAATATTGAAGATTGACCTACGCCCGTAGCAAAGCCACGGGAAGGCAAGGTTTCCACACTTTTAGCTTTCTCGCCTGCTTTTTGTAATAAGTAAAATTATTACTTTTTACTCCTTACTCCCTTCCCATTCACACAACTACCAATCTTTGAACATATACGTCCTTACTCCGGCGGACAATCCGTATATACTCCAAAGGCTTCCTGTGACAAACTCGCCGAGTACCATGCCCAAAAAGAATGGCGTTGCTTTGCGGTGGACTTTGATGCCACCGTGCTTTAAGATGAGATATTTAGCGATAGTGCTAATGACTAAAGAGGGCCAAAGCCAGTTCATGCACCAATCGTCAGCACCTGAAACAGCATAACCGACGGCGTGAAACGGCCACCAGAAGAATCTGATTCGCATGAACATTAAAAAGAATGTAAACACCATCCCAACTCCGATGAATGAGACTGCGGGAACGTCAGAGTTTCGTGGCATAATCAGCCATCCCTGTAGTCGATTGAACGGATGCCATGCGAAACTACCGCCCGAACCGTATTTGTAGACATCGTGAAGATATGCCCAAAACGAACTCAACGAACCTACAACTACAGCTAATAACATCGCAAATACCAATCCTCGGTTGCTGATTCTCGTTCGTTCCGCCAATTTAAAGGATTCTAATTGATGCGGCATGGGGTGACTTCTGTGTGCTCGGTTGAAGGAAAAAACAAACGAAAGGGCTGTCAAGTTATTTGCGCCCAATTTGCGAGTTCCCACCGTTGCAGGGATAACGTAATCAGGCCCCATAAAATGCAAGTCATGGGCAGGCGCGCCAGATTCCACCCGCATACGCGTGATACCTATTGAGAGCATATAATAGATGCCAAAAACAGCAACCCCTACCCAAATCGACATCCCCATCTTGTAAAAGAACAGAATCAAGTAAACAACGCCTGCGATAATGCCCAACACGGCTGTTCTGTATCGCAAAGGTTCGTATGAATCACCTATACGAGATTTTCCAAGGACAGCTTGTTTTAGTACCTCTTTGAAATATTTTCGACTTGCCCATATAGCGAACATCGACAAGCCAAGATACGCCCCTAACGATTGCTGTCGGTCATACGGAAAACCGGGCAGGCTTCGGATGCCCCATACTGCGCCCAAAATACGTTGCGATTTCCTGAACAGATAGAAAAACCAGCATGAAAATGATAGGTCAATTGGCATGAAAAAGCCCAATCCGATGACGAAAGGGTAGATAGAAAATGGCGTCCAGCCGATAGCATTCCACGGCCTTTCTGTAAAAAGGTAGCTGATGTTGCGGTTGCGAATGCCGATAAGAGGAATGACAGGATGAAATTGGTGTAAACCATTGATGACATTTATCACAGTAGTGATGCCGAAAGCTACCCAAAAGAGTCGATTCTTGAAAAACTGGGAACCACTGTTGCGTGTCATCTCCAGCGGCAACTGAATAATCGGATATGCTAACTTTTCTCGCTCCGTCCACTGCTTGCGCAGTATAACGTTAATACACATCATCACAAAAAGCAACGCCACAATAAAACTTGTCCACCATAATGCCGGTCTGAGCCATGCGCGAATAAATTCTAATTGATAAAAAGTGGATTGTCCGTTGTAGTAGTCTGCGAGGATGTTCTTGTCGCTGATAGTAACCCAACGAGGCATGTATGGCCAGATGAGTTCCCGCCATTCGTTCTCCGGCCTGTCAAACCAGGGGACATGCCCAATCATTGGAATCAGTACCTGCATTTGGTCGTGCGATGCTACCGCGCTGGACATGCACAACATGGCGTAAATGACAAGCAGTTCACCATGAGCGAGAGCGTGATGGGACGAATATTTTTGTACTAAGAGGTTTATAAGCGTGACAACAAACAAACAGAAAATGACATTGAAAAACAACGACATAGTGGT
>CAZRLY010000254.1:0-9061 GCA_964601015.1 uncultured bacterium | reverse complement strand
AGGTTAGACAACCTGCACTACAGTTTTTGTCGAGATGTGAATCTCAACCTACCTGTCAGTTCAAGCTCATTTATCGAATTTTGATGTCTCCCCAGGTCAGGGGGAGCTTGTCTCTAACGCTCACAGCAGTAGGAGACTCGGGCGAAAGGATAATATGTCCGAACCCTTCACTTTGGTCGTGAGCTTCTCGACCAGTCCAAGTCATCTGTAGTTCCCTATCACCGCTGTCAGTGTCGTCAAAACAGGGGTGGAAACCGATGGTATCGCCCACTGCAAAGCTTAATGATGGCATCTGCCCATACGCGATAGAGACTTCGCAGATGTATCCATCAGCGGTTGTAGCGGTGGCTAACTGGAGGTAGTCGGGTTCTCCGTTGCCAGCGCCGTCCATGTTACACCAGTTCCAAATCTGGTTATTGGCGTTAAAACCATACTGGTAATGTTCGTCATGCGGTGGGACAGCGTTAGTCGTGGAAAAGAATACTTCTACGCAGTCGGAATTCCAGATATTACCGTCACTTTTATTCGTGGAGATAGTATCATCCTTCATCACCACTGCGAGGTAGATATTCTCGTCATCCCACATTATGTAAAATTCGCCGCTACTGTCATCGGTGTTATCCCAAGTTTCAGCACCAATGAATATCTGTTCTTCAGCATCAAGGATTGCTAAGGGCAGGGCGTTCAGGTTCCAATCCCCTAGGTCACCATCAATGTCAGGAGTCCCTCTGAGACAATCTATTACCAGAGCCTCTCCAGTTACTGGGTGTTCTGCCGGTGGGGCTGCAAACACCATACTCGAAATTAGCAAGGTTAAGACGCAGATGAAAAAACTTTTTTTAGTAAACATTTGTTCCTCCTTAATTTATTGAGTATAATACGTAGGTCAAGATTCCCGAAGGGGCGAAGTCCAAAGTTTTCATCGCAATGTCCCAAGTTTTCGTCGCAATTCCGCTTTAGTGACGAAAACAAATCCGATTTTGTCTAACGTTTTGCTCGTAATTCCGATTTAACGAGCGAAACAAAAGCGATGGAAACAAAAGCGATATTTTCATATCTCTACTGTCGATTTCTGAAAATCGACCTACGGGGTTTCATATCGCCCCCCTAAATTTATTGAGTTTTTATCTCACCCCATGTCAGGGGGAGTTTGCCTTTAGTACATACAGGCATGGTTTCATTCGAGAGAATGATATGTCCAAATCCTTGACTTTGGTCGTGAGCCTCACGACCGGACCAAGTAATCTGTAGGTCCCTTTCGACACCAGGGTCCGCATCGTCAATAACAGGGTGGAAGCCGATGGCGTTGCCTGCTTTAAAGTCTAAAGATTTGATATTTGAATACTCAAGCGCAACCTCGCAGATGTATCCATCACCAGTTTTGGTGGATTCTACCTGAAGGTAATCAGGTTCTTTTGCACCAGCCCCATCCATGTTGCACCAGTTCCAAATCTGGTTATTGGCGTTAAAACCCCACTGGTAATGTTCAGTACATCCAGCGATAGCATTCGCTGTGGAAAAGAATATTTCTATGCAGTCTGCATTCCAGATAGTACCACCGTTTTGCTGCATGGATAGCTTCTCATCTTTTACCACCGCTGCGATGTAGATGTTATCAGCATCCCATAGCAGATAAAACTCACCGCTGCAATCTTCAGGATTATCCCAGGCGGCTGCGCCTTGAGCGGCACCAGGGAAAATCTGTTCTTTCGTATCGAGCACCGCTGGAGTTAGGTTCGTAAGTATCCAATCGTTTAACTTGCCGTCAATCTTAGGAGTACCTTTGAGACAATCAATCACCAGAGCATCTCCAGTCTTTGGGTGTTCTGCCGGTGGGTCAGCTGCAATCGCCATACTCGCAATGA
Organism: uncultured bacterium; assembly: GCA_964601015.1. Taxonomy (GTDB): domain Bacteria; phylum Poribacteria; class WGA-4E; order DTYX01; family CAZRLY01; genus CAZRLY01. Next base: position 7,196 of record CAZRLY010000254.1, on the reverse strand, counting down.
GTAAAGCTAAACCCCAGATGAAAAAATATTTAAGAAACTTCATTTTAAACTCCTTTCACAAGTAAGTTTTAACATTTTTGTAAACCAATTGATAGATATGTTATCATCTTCTCATTTTTATGTCAAGAAAATATCTAAAGAAATTGCATCTGTTATAATTTAGAAACTCATAAGTGAAGAATGGTTCGTTTCATAAATCCGGCATCAAAAAGCCCTACACGAATTTTAAAAAGCCCGCGAGCTTTTAGCCCACGGGCTTTTCATTCATAAGCGAGCGTTTTGTCATAAGAATCAAACCCTAAACATCCATGATATTCCCCACATATTCCCGCCAATTGACTTGGCTCTCATAATAGTTGCGATGCGGTTTAAGTTTCCTCCTCACATTTTCTATCCTCTCGCCCAAAATTTCTATATTTTCGATATTTCCTTCGCCAAGTCCGATTTTATCAGCGTAATAGATGTATCCTATCTCCTTGGAATCGAAGCCCATAACCTCTGCCATAACCGTATCCGCTGCCAAAACGTCGCTGCTGGCTACAACCACACCCAAATCAATCGGGTCGCCGCCACCCGGTCCATCGCCTTCCATCGCCACTATTCCATCTATGACGCCCACATCCGGTTTAATCTTTTTAACAATCGTTACAATATTCTTGGCTAAAATGTTGTTACTTTTAGTGGCTAATTCAGGCGGCTCACCGTGAAATTCCCTGGAAGCGCCATGAGTCCAAACTTGCTCTCTCCTTGGAATACAACCCTGTAGGTTCTTCAACGTCAGCGTAACAGTCGTGTGGTCGTGCGTTTTTGCCCTTGCTACGGAGAATATGAAATCAGCGTCCAGCACCTTCTTAGAAAGGCTTACAGGGTGTTCATTTCCCTCCATCGTAAGAAACTTGATTTCCACAAAGCTATCGGCGTTGACATCAACCAATTCGATATTGTCGTATTCTTTCAAAAATTTATCGTATCCGAAATTTTCGTAAGCCTTAAAGGTATCTCCCGTGCCTTCCGCTATGACTATCTTTTCAGGCTCAAAATCCTTGATAAAGTCGATAACCCCTCTGACGGCATCTACATGCGTCACCGCAAGCAGTTTGGATATTGACACGAGATTGGGTTTGATGAGAACGGACTTACCTTTAATTTTATCCTTTTCGATGTCCTGTTTGATTTTGTTAAGAGCATCAATTACAGCTTTCCGTCTATCCGTATGGGAAACTACACTCGCATTGGTCATTTGAAACCTCCAATTTCTATTTTAGTGATACTAACAAGGCGGTGGGTGAACGCCCCAACGAACCCATCGTTTCCGTGTTTCTACTCAACTGCGCTTTGTCATATAGCAAAAGTCGGTCAATTGCTTCAGCTTTAGCAAGGGTTCGCCGTTCACATTCTTCAATCAAGACGTTTAGCTCTTCGCGTTCGCTTTCCGTTAGTATACCTTCTGTATTTTTCTCTAACAGCTCATGCAGGCGTTCTTGTTGATGTTGAGGCATAACATAGTTAGCCGCTTCCCAGAACGCTTGCTCTTTGGCAGGAGAGCAGACTAAACGCTCTTGATGGGTTGCCTTAAACAATTTTCGAGCATGGATAACATCTTCTTTTTTTGAGATGGTAATTTCCAAAATATCCTCCTCTTCAATCGGCTCTTTGATATACTCAGCGAGGGTAGAAAGTTTGACATCTATTTGCTTGTCTGCCTGTTCGCTTATCAATAATCGGGCAGAGCCCTTGTTGATGGAACCAACAAAAGCAGTAGTTTTCATCGTAAATACTTTCCTTTACGCGAAGGATTTGGATTTAGAGCCTATCTAAAAAAAAGAATGTAGCGAAAACAGAGTTTTCGCACTCCAAAATTTTCGTCACAGGGGTGGAGAAAAATCAAATTCTACCCAATCGCCCCGCAGAACAACAACTGCCCTTTCCACTTTTGCATCTTCCTCCTGTGCGGGAAAGATGTAGTGAGCTGATGCTGTAGAACCATAAGCGCTTCCAAATTCCAAGAGATAATCTCTCCTGAGTTGTTCCGTAGCGCGAAGTAGCTTTCCCTCCTCCGTTTCAAGTAAAACCGCTAAAGTATCGGAAAAAATTGGCGGTTCCCCTGAGGCTTTGGGAATACTCACCACAGCTTCGTAGTTTTGCGGATAACGTTTCATGTTTAATAAAATTGTCATATCTTTTAGTCGTTTTTCGAGAAACATGATATTCCTCCTGCTTTTCCTGATATAAGAGAGGTATGCCCAAAGATAATTCTATATGATTTTTCCTGTTCTTTGTACCTTCCACCGTCGCCTAATGACTATCTTTTGATTGCATACGTCAATAATTCGTCCTTCATATTCCAAGTTGATTTCGTAGGCGTCCCCGGGCCAAAGTCCGCCTACGTTGGGAAAGTCAGTATATTCATAGGTAGAACCATCATCACCATAGGCACCGAGCTGTAGTTGCTGTGCTCTATGCCCTACCCTGGGCCATTGTGGCCCTATTTCAAGTCCATCCTCCCTAAATTCATCCTCCACCAAAGGGCCATCAGGCAACGGATGCCCTATCCGTTTTTCATTTACAGAAACATAACCCCGTACATATTGTCGATACTCACAACAATTACAGTCACAAGGAGGTTCGTTGCTAAATGTTACTCTAACAGTAAATTGTTGCCCCGCTTTAATCTCTGCAACTGCTCTATTCCCTTTCGCAATAATCATAGGGCTGTCGGCGTCAACGGGTTGTGGTATTGGAAATTCGATTGGGCAACACTTGCGTTCTGTTTGTCTTTGTTGTTTATTCGCCATACTTTCCTTCTTTACGCGCTATTTTTATCTTAAAATTGGTAGCCCTTTGAACCTGCAATTCTAAACTAACCCCTTCCATTTCCGCAGAATCCACTCTGCACCCAGGATTCCAACGATGATAATCAACACAATTGGGTTATCCCAAAGGTCAATTTCATGCGTTTCAACGATGGTTTCGCCGACGTTCTTGATTTTTTGGGGAAGCGACTTTACTTCCTCAAGTTTCGTGTAACTTCCCGCGGATGATGCCGCCAATTTTTCCAACAGTTCTTCATTTAGTTGTGGGGTTTCAAATTCGACTAACGGGATTTCAACGACAAATTCGACCGAGTCAGTTCCGAGTTCTACGCCGCCTAAAGACGCGGCGACTGTAATTTTGTACGTTCCCTTCTCGGTGGCTCTGAATTTAGCCGAATACAATCCTTCAACCTCTGTATCAACGTTGCCTGGTATGTGATACGGTGTCCCTCGCGGCGGAGTAACCTCAATGGACAATTGTGCTTGAGAAGTTGGCAGATAGCTTTCGTTGTAGATGCGTGCTATGATGTGTACCTCCTCATTGAGGTTGTAGATGCGTTTGTTTGTATCGGCGTTGACAAGTTTCGCATCGGCTCTTGTCGCCATCCACCGGATTGTTTGCGCCCAGAAACGGTGATAATAGTCCGCTTCCTCTTTGAACGCTCGGATGCCAAAATCCCAATTCCAGAGGCTGTCTGTCGCAATCAAAAGGCTTTTGCCATTTCCGTATCGCTGGAAGACGATGATGGGTGCGCTTCTAACCTGTCGGTATTCAGCCAGAACACTGGCACCCGCTCGGAGTCTGGCACCGATATACGATAGCGTCAAAGGCGGTAGGTCGCGCCAAGCGGCTTCATTTTTTTGTCGGCTATCACCAAGTCTCGCTATCGGGTGGTAAAAACCTTCGGTTGTCAACGAAGGGTTAAAATCCTCGTCCCTCGCAAAACACCCATTCGGCGGAATTATAACGGGCAGGAGATTTTGTAGTTCGCCCTTGCCAAATCCATTTCTCCCAAGTGAACGCTTCCCGCCTAAGAAGATAATCGCTTTCCCGCGCTGTTCCACAAAATCTTTTATAAATTGTAACTGCTGCGCGGTAAAATTGCTCGGCTGCATGTCTCCAAGTATCAGCACATCATAAGCGTTCAAACCAGCCGCCGTGTTTGGAAATCGTTGGTTCCCGAAGTCAGGGACTTCGGCTACCCGCTTTCTGGTTTCCTGCGGGTAGTATTTTCCTGTGTTCGCAAGCAATGTTCCTCTAAGGCGAGCAAGGCTTTTTTGCGATAAAATGACACAATCCGCTTCGATATTCGGGTCGCGTAAAAGAGCGCGCTTCAAAAAGGCATATTCCCAGCGTGGGCGGCTGTCAATGTACAACACTCTGAGTTGTGACTTGATAACCTTCAAAAAGAAACTCGCCTGATTGTTTTCCGTCGTAAACTCATCGGGTAAGGCGGGAACCAAAACTGAATAACCGAAATTGCCTTCCTTCTGGGGGGTTATCTCATAAGATATAGTTTGCTGTGGCACATCTTTACTGAGCGTTACAAAAGCCGCATCGACAACCTTCTTACCCTGAGAAGAAGCGGGTAACAGATTGACCTGAATTTTCTCGCCATCGTAACCGCTGTTTATCAGTGTCACATTAACAGGCACATTGTGTCCGACGTAAGCGACGGGGGAGACTTCAATTTTGCCCAGTTTGACATCTTTTGGCGCTACTGAATTACCAATTCCGACGGGGTAAATCGGCACATCAAGATTTGCGACATTGGGGCGGGACAGAGCCACGCCGCTACCGCTGTTGTCTCTGCCATCGGTTAGCAACACCACGCCCGCAGTAGGCTGCCCCTTCCAATCATTGACCGATTTTGATATGGCACCTCCCAAATCGGTGAGCGTACCATCTGCGGAAATCGGCAGTTTTGAAGAGGACAGAGTCCGTTCACTACTGCCTTCCGAAGGGACAGGTTCTATCATTTCGCATTCGCTATCAAAACCATATAGTTGCACATCAAACCTATCCATTAATTTTTGAAGAACACCTTTGTCCCTGTCGAAAAACAGTTTCTTTGCGGCTTCCAATCTGCTCAACTTCTGATTGCCAATCAAGACATCTTCAACCGCCATGCTTTGGGAAGTATCCACCAGCACTAAAAGATTTGACCGTTTGTGAATCTCCACGCGCGCTGTCAAAGCAGGGCCGAGCAAACAAAAAAGTAGCAACCCCACTGCGAGAATTCTTAATACCACCAGAAGGGATTTTAACCTGATGGATATTGGTTTCCTGTTGCGCCAATACGCTATCGTAGTTATCCCCATAGCTATCGCAAGAAAAATCGCTGCAATCCACCAGGGGAGAAAATGCGTGAATTTCATCTATACTCCTGTGAAAACTCGTTTTCGTTAGATTATATCATCTGTGCCTTTAAAATTCAAGAGCGAACTTGACACACCACAGGTAAATGTGTTATAATTCAATAAAGTTTTTCTATTCAAACAGGAGAGAAAGAAATGGATACTGAAATCCAAACTGTGGAAAAAGAAGAACAGGTTTTGCTTTCGTTGTACAGAAAGTTGCCTGAAATACACACACAGAGGGCCAGGGATTTACTGGAATACTTAGCGGAGAATGAACCCAATGAAGATATAAAACACACACTTTTACAAGCAGGTGAAGAGTTGCTTGATTGGGAACAAGGCAAACTACAACTGCGTTCTCTTGACGAGTTGCTTGCGGAGATTTAAGCATGACTTTCTTACAAACGCCAACACTTGAAAAACAGGTGAAAAAGTTAGCAAAAAGATATCCACATATACGAGATGATTTAGAAGCCTTCAGAAACGATTTCATTGCAGGGAGAATACGAGGTGATAGGATTCCCGGGTTGAAGCGCGAGATTTATAAAGCGCGTTGGCGAAGCACGAAGATGAAACGCGGTAAGCGTGGAGGCTATCGGATTATCTATTATCTCCAAGCGGCAAAAAAGGTTGTAATTTTGTTGACTATCTACGCCAAATCGAAGAAAGAGGATATTTCTGTTAAGGAAATTCAGGATATTCTCAAGCGATTAGACCTTTGAGATTGCTGTAAATAAGGAACATGCTATCATTAGCCTCATTCCGATTTTGACCTGGTTCTTTTTTCCTATTTCGGGATTGAATTTCGACCTACAAATAGCACTCAGTTATCAATTAAAAAATTTATATCAAATTTGGCGGCACACCAAGTTTACTCACCGCTTCTGCGGCGGTGTCGATGTGGCGTTGTCCGTCCTTGAGCGAGAAGGTGAGATGTCCGGGCAGGAATACATCCACAGAGAGTTTGCTTAACTTTTTGATGCTATCCATATAGTCTTGAAGGATACAATCGTAGATGTTTTGTAGAAGTATTTTGCCTCCCCAGAATATGCAATCCCCGCCGAACAGATGTGATTTACCGTCAACCTGGAGATGGAACGCCAAATGTCCCAAACAGTGTCCGGGCGTATCCAGAACCTCAAGTTGACAATCGCCGACGGTGATAACATCTCCATCTTTGATTTCCTGGTTCACCTCACATGCCTCAAAGCGATATTCCTCTGGATAAAAACCAGCTTGCTTCCCAAAGGTCAAATTTATTGCGTCCTCGTCGCCATTGCGCAGGAAATCAGCCGAATCTTTTGAGACTAAAACATTACAACCCAATGCTCGTTTCATCTGCGCAGCACCACCAGCGTGGTCAGCGTGAATATGGGTAAGAAGCAAATACTTGATTCTGTTTAGGCTGAAACCTTCCGCTTTGATGTTCTTCAAAATTTCATCCGTTGCCAGCCCTATTCCTGCATCTACGATGGCTAATTCGTCGCCGCCGTCTATTAGATAGACATGGCAGTCTAAACTATCGGTCAGGTCAAAACCGAAGGCACCACTGCCGATTATGTAGATTCTGTTTGTAAGTTTCATTATGATGAGTAAAGAGTAAGATTACCTTGACTTTGGTAAATCGGATGTGGCCGTAGCGACAACCCGATGTGGTTGTCCATCAGCTACCACACAGGGTAGCCACTACAGTTGAATTTGTTTTTAAATAGCGATACATTTCACACCGACTAACCTGCAAAACTCCACTAACTCCTCTTTTACGTGTCCGTAGCCTACCATCCAGTGGTGTCCTACTCCTTCTTCGCCGATACGTTCCAACATATCGGCGATTGGCAGGGGCAGCTTTACCTTGATTGGATTTCCGGCGAATACCATTTCCGTTTCAACGGCTTCTCCTTCGATGACAGACAGGCGATATGTCCCTTTTCGCCCGACTATGTTCACCATCGTTATGGGCGCAGGCTTGGCGGGAAATAGCACGCATACCCCCTCACCGGCTAATCTGACCGACTCCAGGGT
>CAZRLY010000253.1:0-9079 GCA_964601015.1 uncultured bacterium | reverse complement strand
TATACTCAAATTATAATCGCTACAACGCAATTTGTCAACTAAATTTTGGAACATTACTTAAAAAAGCTCAGACGTTCTTTTCCTTCATGAAAATCTGCCAGATATGGGGCGATATTCTTCCGCCACTCAATTGGGGCGTCAAAATCTACCTCTGCAATAGCAATTCCCTCGCCTTCGACGACTTCATCCAGTATTTCACCCCAGGGGCTGATAATGGCAGATTGTCCTATGGCGCGCAAATGCCCATCCAAATCGTAATTTCCGTAGTGGTTTGCTGAAATAAAATACACGCCATTTTCAAGAGCGCGACTCATCCCCATCGCTCTATAAGCGCCCCTGTTGTAATGCCATCGCTCACAATCATCGGTTGTCAACCAGGCGGTAGAGTGTACCAGCAACTGAGCACCTTGCAATACAAGATGACGGATATATTCGGGAAATACATAGTCATAACAGATGGTTAATGCTATCCTCCCAAACGACACATCGCAGACGCAACATTCTTCGCCTGGTGCATACTTCTCCTTCTCCCCCAGATAGAGAAATACCTTTCGATATTTCTTCAACAGTTTGCCGTCGGGAGACATCAATACGCTTGCATTGTGCAACTTAGCTGTGTTGGTGTCTTTTTCAGCCATGCCAGCCACCACATATACGCGGTTATCTTGGGCTATGCGAGCTAATTTTTCAGTCGTCCTTCCAGGTATCGGTTCTGCTAATTCGTATATCCTATTACCGACTGCACCGGTAGAAAACAACTCAGGCAAACATACAAATTCAGCGCCAGCTCCACTAGCATCACTAATCAGACGACTTGCTTTTTCCAAATTGGCATCTACATCGCCTACTTTGGGACAGGTTTGTATTGCTGCTAATTTAGCCATTTTTCTCACTCCGATTGCAAGTATTGTCAATCTTCAATCCATTCACTTACACGCATCCAAAAATGCGAGGATATTTTCCAATGGGACATCGTGTTGCAAGGTTATTCCCGGCCCGAGGATGTATCCACCTTTTCGCGACATTTTTTCTATTGTAGTTTGCACTTCTCGTTTTACCTCATCGGGAGAGTCTTCGACCAACGTCCTCTGAGTGCCTATCCCACCGTAGAAAGTCAACCGTCCTCCGTATACTTTTTTTAGCAGTTCAATATCCATAGCTTCCGGTTGTATTGGGTGTAGCACATCCAAACCGATTTCAATCAAATCCCATGCGATGTCCGATACGTTTCCGCAGGAGTGCAAAAAAACGTACAAGCCCCTGTCCTTGATGGCTCGAACGATGGTGCGCAAGCGCGGCTTGATAAACTTTCGCCACAGCGCAGGCGACATCAGTAATCCGCTTTGATGTCCGTAATCATCGCTTAGAAATATCCCGTCAACCTGAAATTGCGAAAGCTGTTCTATGATGCCAAGTATAAAATTCAATATGCCATCAAGCACATCACCAACGAACTGCGGGTGTTCATAGAAATCCATCAGGATTGCGTCCATGCCCCTCAGAAAGTGCGCTCGCTCAAAGAAATCACCACACCATGCCACCACAAATTTGTCCCTGTTTTTACTGATATTGTCGGCTACTCCGGCAAATCGCCCAGGCGCGTACGAATCAGGGAATTTGTAGTTTGATAAATCCGCTTTCTGTAGTGGATGTGTAACGGGATAGCCGCGGTTCTCCGGTAAACTTTGCCAGACGACGCCGTATTCATCTTCGACTAAACCGTTTGCGTGTCGTTTGCCGCGAAAGTCCAGAGACGGGTGCCATGAAACCCAGTAGAGGTAATTTCCTATCGCTGCATCAACGTCCTCACAGCGATAGTATTCCTGAAGCATAGCCTTCACAGGCGGGGTAAAATCAAGATGATATGGCACGTTTGGCGTCTCTGTATGTTGAATTGTTAGCTTAACGATTTTCTTTTTTGTCATTTCAATGTTGAAAAGCCTCCAATCTCTTTGCCCCTTGAATCGAAAATTTTCACCCTGTCATATACAAAATCCAAAGCGTAGATGTTACCGGTTGAGTCAACGTCAATATCTGCCGTTCCCTCTCCGACATTGACGTTTGTAACGAGTTTGCCATCCGGTTGGTAGACATAAACTGTTGAACCGCCTGTTTGATGTCTGCCCGTCAGGACATAGATATTTTCGCCGTCTGGGCCGACTGCTATTTCTATGCCCCAGCCTTTGATGGGGAAACTTTTGATAAAGTTCGCTTGACTGTCAAATATTTGTACGCGTTTGTTACCTGAATCGGCAACGTAAATATTATCCTCAAAGTCGATGGCAATCCCCATCGGGCGGGTAAACAATCCGTCTTCGCTGCTGCCCTTGCCGTAGGTATGGAGGGCTTTTGAATATCCGCTTCGGTCATCGCCTCTGGTGTGTTCGACGATTGATTGCTGCAATCCGGCTGAACCGAACCCTTTTACGATGTTTCCCGAACGGTCAAACCCCCATACCCAATTGAGATAACAATCGGTGACATAGGTACGCCCTTTGCTGTCGACAGCGACGCTGAAGGGGTGCGAAACCAACCCGCGACCGATTCCGTATCCGGCGAATTGCGTCAAATGATGGTGTTTGTCGTATACGCCGAGCGCCGCTCTCCCGCGCACATGATACATCAGCAGGTGGATTTCATCTTGTTGGCTGATGGCGATTTTTGCCACTAACGAACCGAATGAGTCCAATTTCTTTCCGAATGGGTCAAAAATCCGCACCTCGCCGTCTGCCACATAGATGTTGCCGTCATTGCCAATTGAAATACCGCGAGGTTGTCCCATTTCATCGTTATTGAAAAGCCCTCCATTTTGAGTGGACAGTTGTGTCAGCAAATACCGCGCTTCCGGGTTGTTGCCTAAATTCATTGCGAAAGTATAGATGCGGGCTTTGCGTTTATTTTGCGTCCTGATACCCAGCAAAAAATTGCTCATCCCTGTAACGCCAGTTGTAGGCAATCCGTCTGATACCAACACAATCCGCGTTGGAGACATCGCCAAAGCAAGACTCAGTACGGCAAAAAGGTCAGTTTGTTTTTGGTGTGAGACGGTGTTAAGCCCTTCGATAAACTCTATTACCTCTCCGCCTACTCTCTCATCGTATTCAACAGGAGCATCGCGGAAGTTCTGACTCTCTTCGCTGAACATCACCAGGTTGAAAGAATCATTCCCCGGACGCAATCTGCTTATGGAGGTGATAATTGACCTTTTAGCCCTCTTGAATTTTTTGTTCCATTCAGCGTTCAGCGCGTAACGACTGTAGTTCCCCTCCATGCTGTTGGATACGTCCAGCAAAAAGATGACAGTCTCCTTCTGAAGGCGGTTTGATGTGATGATAGCCCTTGACATCCCCAACGGGTCAAAAATAGCCGCAGGTGTTATATCAAGCTTCCCAATCAAGTCTGTGTTCAGCCCGGATGTTCCCGTATCATGCACAAGTGATAAACCGTGTTTACCTCCCTGCCTTGATGTAGTGGTTACGCCCCTGCTGAATCCGGCTCTCTTATATCTTCCAACCCCGTTTGCCACCGTGTTCGCGCCCACACCGACTGAGATGTCAGATAGCCCCGACACGTTAGCCCCGGTCGCACCGGGCAGCCCATCAAATTTTTCTGCGTTGCCTGCCTGCTTGAACGTTTTAAGCTCTCTATAACCCGGTTTCAAACCCATCGTTTCACCGGGCGTATGCTGTTCTACTGAAAGTGATTGAACGCCTTTAACGGTAGTATAGTTTCGCCTGCTTGTTATTTTGGGAACCGGTTTTTTCAATCGTATCGTGCGTGACGCCATACGCGGCGCAGGCACTTCTACCCATGCTACGGTAATTTCCTCTTCTGGCTCATAAGCGGTTTTGATAAAAAGACTGAGTATCAATGCTAAGAATGTATGTAGTATGAGCGAAATAAATAGTGAACTTGTATTGCGCAATCGCACACGAGGTTTGAATTCCGTCGCTCGTTGGAAGATGGTTTTTTGAAAATCAGTTTGCATTATTTTACCTCTCACTAATTGTCAAGCCTTATGGAGTAGGAATTATGAAGAGTAATGAGTAAAGAGTAATAGTGTGGTTTACTCCCTACTCTTCACCAAAACAGACAAGGAATCAATCTTCAATCTTCTTCCGGTTTAAGCGACAATTTAAACAATACAAGCGCAGACGCCATTGTTACGAGTCCGCTTACTAAAAACGGCCCGCTTATCCAACGCTCGGCAAGATAACCTGCTAAAATTGGTCCGATTATCCCGCCCAGTGACGGAAATGCAAGCGTTATGCTGACATCTAAGCCGCGGGTTCCTTCGCGACTGTATCGCTGGATGATTTCGTTTTGAATGGGTATCCAGACGCCTGCGCCGACGAAATCGTGTATTAGCCAGACAGCGGATGCGATTACAAAATTTGGGATAAGCGCGGATACTACTACGCTCAATCCTTGGAGTAACACAGCGCCGATGTATGTGGCTTTTAGATTTTTGATGTGGAGATGTCCAATAAACAACATCGGGGTAGCGATGGTTAGCCTGTGGATTACCATTACCCATGATACAGTTTGGTCACTCACTAAAAACTTTTTGGTAAAGAAAAGCGGCATGATGAAACAGTGACTCGTCCTCAAACCTATTGTAAAGATGAAATATGCCACGATAATAACTTTAAGGTTGTACGATAAATCTCGCCAATCGAAAAGAGATTTAGCCGCAGTCAACCACGTAGGGTTGCCGCTACGGGAGTTTGTGTTTTTGCGCTCTCTAAAAATTCCCGCAAATAGCAGCCAGGCTACGAACATCGCTCCGCTGGCAATCCACATATTCTTTCTGTACCCCAGTGATACGGCGGTTGCGCCAGCTAAAAACGTGCCGCCCGCTTGGAAAAGAAATTCCATCCCACGGGTTTTGCCGAGAAAGTCCATGAACCGACTGCGGCTGTCTTCGTATAACATAATAGGATGCATCGTGGCACGCGTGACAACTGCTAAATCCCACAGAGTCTTCAGGATAATCAGGGGCAGGAGAACAGTTGCCATCGGCGTAAAACAACATACTAAACAACATGCCAACAACGCTAACGAATAAAAAGGTTTTCTTCCCCATAAATCGGACAGATTGCCGATGTAAATTCTACCAAAGAACACCCCAAGGGTGGCTATCGAAAAGATGTAACCCATGTTCTTGAAGGAGATTCTTTGCTCATCTAAATAAAGGGGCAAAACGAATTCGTAAAGCCCAAAGGTTCCACCAAAGATAACAGATACTAACAATAACGTTTTGACATTGCGACTTGTATGGGCTAAGTATTCGGCGACTTTTGATTGTCTCACAATAACCTCTTATTATTTTCCCGTAGCGAAGTCCAGGTACGAACAACCAACGGGCGAAGTGATTCTTTCAGGTTTCGACAGCGATATTTGTCGATGCTAGAAACAAATTGTAACACTTTTTCTACTTGAGTTCAACCTTTTTTTATCTCTATTTTGGGTAAGACAAGCCTTTCCCATGATTAAATTCTTTTGATATTTGGGCACTTTTGTGATATAATCTCGCGTAAGATGAGTAGAACCCTATTAAAAAGAAAGAGGGGGGTGGCAATTCCTTTGGCTTGTCTCCCCCAAAATAAAGATGAAAGATAAATTGAAGGTTGGAATTGTCGGAGCGCGTAGAGGTGCCTCATTTATTCGGTCATTTACAACCATTACGGAAACAGAGGTAACTGCGGTATGCGATGTCAATGAAGATACGCTCAACAATATTGCAGAACGCTCCGGTATAGAGAAGCGTTTTACAGATTATGAGAAAATGATTGAGGACGATATTGACATCGTTGTTCTCGCTACGCCGGAAAATCTACACGTCCCGCAATCTATTTTAGCTTTGAATGCAAGAAAACACGTTATAAGCGAAGTGACAGCGGCAACTTCTATTGACCAGTGCTATGAACTGGTCAGAACTGTGAGGAAGAGTAAAAGTAAGTATATGATGGCTGAGAATAGTTGCTATTCGAACTCGAATGTTCTAATCCAAAACATGGTTCGCAAGGGACTATTTGGCGACATCTATTTCGGCGAGGGAGAATACGTCCATGATGTTAAATCACTGCACCACAACAGTCAAGGGAATCCCACCTGGCGCTACTATTGGCAGGTAGGGATAAACAGATGTAACTATGCGACTCATAGCCTTGGGCCCGTGTTGCAATGGTTTGATGAGAGGGTTGTCACTGTGTCTTGTTTAGGTACAGGAGTACATACTGACCAAGAACACGCTATGGAAGATACTATTTTGATGTTATGCAAGACGGAAAGCGGCGCGCTGATAAAAATTCGCATAGATATGTTGTCCAATCGCCCGGCTAACACATACTACAGCTTGCAAGGAACAAAAGGATGTTACGAAGGCACACGAGGATTTGGAAGCAAACAGAAGGTTTGGTTAGCAGACTACTGTAAAGGTGGCGAATGGCGGATACTTTCGGATTTTGAGGAGGAGTTTATGCCAGAAACATGGAAACATCCACCAGAAGAGGCGTTAAAGGCAGAACACGTTAGCGGCGAGTATTTCGAGTTGAGGGGTTTTGTGGATAGCATTATTCACGATACAAACCCTCCCATTGATGTCTATAAGGCTATGGATTTTACTGTCCCCGGATTGGTTTCCGAGGAATCCATTGCGAATGGAGGAATGCCCGTCCAGGTTCCCGACTTCCGCAAGATAGATTAACAGCACTATAACGTTTGGTGTGAATTATATCGTAAGGAGGACAAATGAGCGTTAGAACAGGCATTGTAGGACTTCAGAGCGTATATTGGCCCAATGCGTTCGCAAATTGTTTGAAAGCAATTTCGGGAGTGGAACTTGTGGCTTGCGCTGATATGGGCTATAACCCGGATGTGATAAAAATTTCGCTCGGCAGAACACCTGAAGAATATGCAGCGCAACATGAAGTAAGATTGTATCGCAACCCGATTGAAATGATTGAGAAGGAAGATTTGCAAGCCGTTTGCATCTGCGCCAAGCACACTGAAATTGTAGATGTTGTTGAACAGGTGGCACCCTTGAGCGTAAATATCTACATAGCCAAGCCGATGGCAACAACCGTAGAGGCAGCGAACCGTATCGCAAAAGCGGTACAGGATAACAACGTGATTGCCACGTCTGGCACAACAGAGCGTTTCGATGGTGGAATCCGTGAGGCCTATTTGCGTTTCAAAAGCGGTGCTATTGGAGAACTCATTTCGATTCGGGCGTTGCACCAACACGGCAACATTAGCGGCTTTCCCAAATGTGATTGGTACTGGGACGAAGAACAGGGAGGGCCGGAATTGTCCTTGATTTGGTATGCTGGTGACATAGTGAGGTGGTTTGCTGGTTCAGAAGTGGTACGGGTTTACGCAGAATATGACAACTACCTTTCGGATAACTCGCCTTTTATGGATAACGGCAAAATCATCCTGCGATTTGAGAACAAGGTGATGGGTTCTATTGACATCTATTTTTCAGTCAAAGGCTGGAGTTTCCCCTCTTATGAGATAGAACTCGTCGGCACAGAGGGATGTATCCGTACTCAGCAAAGCGTTTATGAAGGTACGCTTTTTACTAAAGACGGTATCACAAATTTCTATCGCACCCAAAATAATAACTTGCTGGATGAGATGAGACACTGGGTACAATGCTGCATAAACAAGACTGAACCAGAACTAACCATCAAGGATGCCCGCAATGTGATTGAGTTGTGTTTAGCATGTCGCAAATCGGCGCAAACGCATACTCCGGTTACCTTGCCTTTGGAAGAGTGAATGGATTGAATCTTGAAGAAATAATGTTACAATCGTCAATCTTCAATCGACAATCTTCAATTGACAAAGGAGGTAGTTTATGTCACGTTTAAAATATGCTTTAGTTGGTTACGGCCGTCGTGGTAGAGCGCATCTCGCGGCCGTCGCAGAGATGAAGGATACCTTTGAAATAGTAGCGGTTTGCGATGCCCATCCACAGTCGGCGGAGGAAGGCGCGGCACGTCTAAGCGTCAAGGCTTACACCGATGTACGCGAAATGGTTGCCCATGAAAAACCGGATGTCTGCGATGTTGTTGTGCCTGCTCAACTCCATCATCCGGTATCCTGTTATTTATCGCTCCACGGCATCCACCACAACGTAGAAACGCCGCTGGCACCAACCCTCGGACTGATGGACCAAATGATTGAGACTGCCGCTCAACACGGCGCAAAACTTCAAACCTCAGAGAACTTCCCGTTTCTCCCGGTCGAGCAGTTTGCGTGTAGACTCATCCGTTCGGGCGTGATTGGGCCCGTACACAAATGTTACCGTCTCTTCTCGACGACAGGGTATCACGGTTTAGCCGCCATGCGCTGTCGAATGGATGCCATTCCTGTTGCTGTCAGCAGCGTCGGACACAGGATGCCAGTGGTGTCTTATGTGGATGGCGCAGGACGCAACTTCAAAACAGAGGGGCTTGAATTCTATGTCGTCGATTTTGACAACGGCGGCATTGCGATTGCTATGGTAGGCAACAAAAACAACTGCCTTGGTCGAAACAAGTTAGTCGGCTTCGAGACTTGCGGCGAGCGCGGCACGATAGTTACCAACGGCAACCAGGGTGCCTCAGGCGGTGAAACAATCAACGTGTGTACCGATGAAGATATTGCCGAGCGCAGGGGTAAAGCACGTACCTACGAGTTTATGCGCGAATATACCGACTCAGGTGCCCTTAAACGCATTTGGGTAGAACTTCCGGAGTCGTTGGGGGGGATGGTTGAATGGATTAACCCCTATCAGCACACTGCTATCCCCGAAGGAAACGTCTCGTTAGCTACCTTGCTTGACGGGCTGGCGCGAGCAGTACGCGAAGACATTGCTCCGTTGTGGCCGGGCGAAAATGGACGGGCTGACCAAGAAATGATTCTCGCGGCACACCGCTCAATTCAGGCTAATCGGCAACCGGTCAATCTGCCACTGCCAGTTGCCCCATCGGAAGAGGAAGCGTTTGACCGGAATTTTGAGCAGCGATTCGGAGTCCATCCACGCGATGACTTGGACAAGGTGTTAAGCGTCAACTTTAAGGCGCGGTAA
>CAZRLY010000252.1:0-9119 GCA_964601015.1 uncultured bacterium | reverse complement strand
CAAAACCCCTCACTTATTCTAAGGTGAATCGGCATTCCTCCCCGCCTGATTTTCCATTTCATTCCAAATCAGACGGGGTATCCTGCCGTAAAAAGATGAAAGCCTTGATTAAATGGTTATCTCTGTTGCTGACCATTTCAGGATTAATTGGCTTTGGATTGCTAACTGAATGCCAGGCACAACTAACCGAAAAAAAAGTTTCATTAATGGGGTACCAGGAGTCAATTGTTGACCCGGGTGGTGAAGATACATTTGAAAGTGTCCTTACGATTAAAGCGGACACCCTTTTCAAGTTTATAACTGATATAGCGTTAGAAGTTTTCGTTGATGTCTTCGATATAACAGAAGGCCCCCCTGGTAAATTGGTATTCTCTGATGAATTCCTCTCAGAGAACGGAGTTCTAAAAGGAACTTTCCTTCTCAAGAATTTAGAACCTGGTAAAAAATACATGTTGAAGGAAAAATACAGTGGTGATGCAAAACCTGAACCAATTGCGGGCATCAGGTTACCGCCTTACAAATTTTCCTTAGAACATGTGTTGACGCATACGTTTCCCGGCCCGGACAGCCCGGTAACTTATAAGATTGGTATTTATGCGAGAGTGCAGAATCTAATTGTTACAATTGCCAGCGACTCTCTGGAGGGTGGCGTAGACGACGATGAAACGAAAAAGCTTGCCGACAAAGAGGGCTTTACAATACCAGATGATGGTTTACCCGATAAAATAGTAATTGTGCTAAGTCCTACGAGAGACGTTAAAAAAGGCGATATAGTCACATATCGCTCAAGTTTTAAGGCAACGTTCTACAAAGATACATTGGTATCAAGTAGCCCTGCGTTGATTTTCGGTAACGCCGGTGGAGCGGCTATGTTGGCAGATGGCACAAAAGCTACCTTTGAAGCCAACGGAATAGCGGAAAACGCGCTTTTGTCCGCTAACGTCTCCATCAACATTTTGGCTGACCTAACGGAACCTGAACTCGAAGGCGCAATTCCAGGTAGCACGCGCGAATTAAGTGTCGCTATGCAAGATGGTAGCGCTATTGAGAAGTTCCAGAAAGCGGCTAAACTTTCCATTCCGTATTCTGGTGACATCAAGGATTCCGTTGAATGCCCGCAAATCTTTAAGCTTGACGGGGATTCGTGGACGAAGCTGGAAACTCAGACGGTGGACACGGATGGGAATACCGTCACAGCAGACATTTTCAGTGCAGGCACATACCGTCTGGTAGGAGTTTCGGTATGTCAGGATTGGGACATCAATTGCGATAACGTAGTTGATATTTCTGACTTGGTGCTTGTTGGAATGAACTTCGGCTCAGAAGGAACCGACTTGACGGGCGATGTCAACAAAGATGGTGTCATAGACATTGTTGACCTGGCACTCGTCGGAAAACACTTCGGTGAGACGTATGGTGCTGTAGCCGGCGCGCCTGCTATCTCGGATAGCGCTACGGACAACCACACGGGGTTGTCCCTACTCACGGTGTCGGCGGAAGTGGCGGGACAGAGCTACGCCGCTACCGAACTGTACACCATTTCGGTGAAGGCGACTACATAGGGTAGCGGCTACAGGGATGGTGCCGATGTGCCTGCCCTTGACGGCTTGTCGTGCTGAAGTAGTGTTGAAGTAGGTTGGGTTGGTCAGAACAACTTGATACGGTAATTTCCTTGTCTCTGACCAACCCAACTTACATGCCAAAGTTTCAAAAGATTCCTATGGGTGTGTTCGTAGCCAATTATGGGCATATCCGTGGCGTAATGCTTTGTAAAAGCGCAAACAGGCGCACCCCTATCCGGGCGGACATGTGGGCTGCACCTACGCTACGGAATTTTGCCCTGCGGATATTTCCCCCCCCAAAGGGCAAGTGGAAAGGGGAAAGTCGTTGACCTTCCGCCTTCCACTTCCGATGGAAGGGAGATCATTTTGAAAGGAGAATAAGAGCAATGGCGAGAGATTCATCAACGCTCATCTGGCGTCCTGGCTCAAAGTCGGAACAACGCGGGCCAAGGAGAGAAACCCAGTCCCCATCACGCTCTACATCACGTCAAGGAGGGCGTGGCAGAACCCAAGGTAGGGACTATACTGAGCGAAGGGGATATAGGTACTCCCCAAGGCCCAGGGGTAGGCAATATGGGAGAACTGAGCAAAGAAGGAGGCGTCGTCCGCTAACCCCGGAAGAGTACGCTCAAATGAAAGCGGAAGGCTACGGACGGCTCTATATTAATAAGCAAATTAAGAAGAAAACGCCTATGATTTTTGAGTTATACGATGGAAAAATTTCCGCTGTAATAATTCGGCGTTTCAGGTACGATTTGGATTTGCTTATTGGTGGCAACAAAAGGAAGCGCATTAACAAGTTGGATATGAAGTACTGCTACAAGCAGTCTCATGACTCCAGGGTGCTGCCGGAGGTTTCGTACAATGAGGAAGTTAAGGCGTTGAACCTGCAACCAACTGAGAACAAAGCAGAACGTCACATCATAGATGACCACATTCTGCTTCAGTGTTATCGGGAGCGAACGCCCGTTACCCTTACGATGGCAGGCGGCGAGGTGTTCAATGGTGTGATTGATTGGTTCAGTAAATTCGAGATTAAGATTGAATTTCCTTCCCGCAAGTCGATAGTAGCCTTTCGGCACGCGATTTCCGACTTTAAGGTCAACGAGAAGGAAGGTTAAGGGTGTGGAATGCGTGGGGTGCAAAAATAAACGAAGTGTATTTTTGTACTCCCTTAGCCTATATGGAATTTTTTCCACTTTTTGGAGTGCAACGATTCAATCGTTGAGAAAGCAATGACTGAGTCATTGCGCTCCAAATTTGATAGGTTTGTAGTGGCGAATTTATACACTTTTTTTAACGACTGAAGTCGTCACTACAAATGTAACAAGGTACTACTGCTCTGTTGATTTAGTTTTGAACGAGCCCCGCTGGATTTAGCAATCCAGCGGGAGCGGCGGTCGACAGATGCTCTGAGTGGATTGCTAAATCCACGATATGTTATTCAGAATTAAGTCAACAAAGCACTACTTTCCCACCAACATCTTCCGCGTCGCTTTGAATTTCCCCGCCTTGATGGTGTAAAAATACATCCCGCTTGCCACGGGTTGTCCAAGTTCATCCTTTCCGTCCCAATAAGCTGCTTCCTGCTTGGACAGGTACATTCCCGGTTGTTGCAATCCCAGATTCAGCTTTCGCACCAACTGTCCTTTCAAATCGTATATTTTTATCACAACCTCACTCGCTTCCGCAACTTCATAAGGAATCCACGTCTCAGGATTAAAGGGATTCGGATAGTTTTGCCCCAGTATGTAGCGATAATTCTCTTCCCGCAGCACGTCAGGTTTGACAGAACGTCCCTGCTTGTTAGCGTCAACATCGTAAATCCAGCCCTTCTGCCAGACGTCCACAACGCGGAAGGTTAGAACTCCGTTTCCCCGGAGTATGCCGGAGTAGAATATCGCTTTGCCGTCTTGTTCGGTTACGCCAAAGGTTGTTTTGTTCAGCACACCTATCCACTTTCCTGTGATGAACGCGCCTGATACGGGATTAGATGCGCTATCCATAATTGAAATTGTCGCTTTTGCTTCCACTCCCCACCAGCGTTGAATGAGAACCAAATCAATCTCTTCAACATGGAAGTTCCTGTCGGGTTTCTCGACGATTTTGATTTTTACCGTAGTAGAATTGTCTTGCGTTTGTTTCTCTCCCGGTATTTTGCTAATCTCCGCAATTAAAGTATGTGTGCCAGTAGGGACATCGCTTGTATCCCATTGAAACGTCAGCGTTGTTGATTTCCCAGATTCAAGCGTAACTTCCTGCTCGCCGATTTTGTCTTTCGTTGTTAGATTCGTCAGCGTCACTGTAGATGTTACAACCAGCCCCGCACTTTTTGCGGACGAGCTATTGTTGGCGACGGTGACGTTAATGGCAACTGTGTCGGATTTGTATGCTTGTTCAGGCGCATTCACAGAATCAACGGATACATCATAAACGATGGGTTCCGGTTTTTCCTGCTTATAATTCAAAGCCACATAACCATTTACAATCCCCCAGCCGTATTCTAGGTCCCAACCTCTTTTTCCCATGTCGCGGGCGGTGGATTCGAGGGCTTCGCAAATTTGGGAAGGCTCAGAAATCCCGTTAGAAGCTAACAACGCAACTACACCGGTAACGTGCGCGGCTGCCATTGATGAACCTTCAAAGAAATAGTATCTGAATTTTGTTACGTCATCCGCGAAAGTCTGCTGTAAAATGCCGTCTCGGTAACCGTCGCTATCCCTGTCGAATCGAACGTCTCCTCCTGGCGCGGCTATGTCAACATAAGAGCCAGTGTTGGAGTACGACGCTCTAAGCCCGTCGTAGCGCGTAGCCGCCACCGAGATACAATAGTTATCATAAGCAGCGGGGTATACAAACCTGTTGCCCTCTTCATAATCGTTGCCTGCCGCGCTGACGATGGTAACCCCGTTATTGTAGGCATGCGTCACAGCTTGCTTTAGTGTCCAAGATGATTGATTGCTGCCCAAACTCAAATTTATTATTTTTGCTCCGTGATTTACAGCATAATAGATGCCGTTGGCAATGCGATAGTGGTTTCCATCGCCGTTTCTATCCAGCACTTTCACTGGCATAATCGCCGCGTCGAAAGCAATACCCGCCACGCCAACGCCATTGTTTGTGCTTTGTGCGATAGTACCTGTGATGTGAGTGCCGTGTCCTTCGTCATCGTTCGGGTGGCTGTCATCGTTGACAAAATCGTATCCCTGCACAAATTTCGTTTGCGATAAGTCCGGCGCTTGTTTATATCCGCTGTAATCCTCATAAGCGACGCCCGTATCCAGTATCGCTACGATAACGCCTTTTCCAGTGGCTACATCCCAGGCTTTCTCCATATCCATTCCGCCTGTTGCGACATTTTTAAGATGCCACTGATATTTATAATATTTATCGTTGGGAGTGAATAACGCGCAAGCGGTAAAATTCGGTTCAACATGCTCCACAATTGAACTGCGATTGTATCTGTTGACCAGGGTTGGAACGGTTCGTTTGGCGGGAATTTTAAACAACTTAGCCCCCGTAATCGGATTATCCTGAATAACCAAAACGCCATACTTGGAATTCAGAAAATCAATTTCCTTTTGAGATGCGCCAGGCTTAAATTTGACGATTATTTCATCGGGAACGTAATTCGGTTTGTTCGTATTATAGCTATCCACAGCCTGACCGACTAAAATCTCTCCTGCGCTCAACATTTCAGCAAAGGTCAAAATCAATACTAAGAAGATTGATAAAACAAAATAGGCACGCATTTTTTACCTCCATCGTACATAAAACCTATCCTAAAAGTCATAATCCGTAGTATCGCCCCTCCGTCCCGACATGGCAGGGCTACATTTTTAGGATAGGCACATAAAACTAGGGTTTTCCAAAAAGCCTGGTTTCTGATGTGCAAAAACCATGCAAGAACTCTTTCATGAAATGATAATATTGACCTTTCGCAACACCCGCAGGGACAACAATTGATTTTTTGGTCCATATTATTTGTAGTAATGAGCTAATGGAAAGTGAAAAATATATCACATAATGCGCAGGCAGTGTATCATTTTTGCTATGCTAATCGCAAGTCAAATCTGCAAATTTGCGGGTGAGTAAATCCAATCGCGCTCAGTATATTATAAAATTGGGGACAGGAGTCTGTATAAAATAACTCCTGTCCCCAATTTCAGTAACTGGTCAAGATTGAAACTGCTTCTTTACCTTAGTTGTAGGTCAAGATTCATATCCCCTCAAGTTTCAATTATCAGTTACAGCACCCGCCGCCCATGCCAAAGCCACGACCGGGGCCCATCATGCGACCGCGACGCTGACCGCGACCGGAGCCCATCATACCACGGCCTTTGCCGATATTTCTGGACTGATTGAAAGAAGCCCACTGCTCTTTTGTGAGGATTTTCCTCATTTTAATGCGATGTTGTACGCTTTTCTCTTGCAATTGGGCTCGCAAAGCCGAACTCTCCTTTGTTTTGGCTAAAATTGCTTCCTCGTTTAACTCGTCAGCCAGCCATAACTGTTGTAGTTCCAGCCCTATCAATTGCGTTCTGTTGCGAAGGTCAACGGTTTCCTTTTGAAAATCCGTTCGCAACGCCTGCAACTTTTTCAGTTGTTCTTGGGTCAAATTTGGTCCTGCTGTGACTTTATCCATCATCCCCGGACCGCCAAAACCTCTGCCTCGGCGTCCAAATCCCTGGGAAAAAGCGATTGATATCGCGCCGACGACAAGTAAAGCCGCCAGCCCGATGATGAAAACTTTCCGTTTCATTTTTTTCATCTCCTTAGAAATTTTGTTGACTTTTACTTTTTAAGACGATGTTTTTCAGTTCGCATTCCATCTTTTTTCAAACTTTTTTTATGTTATCACATATTGTTTGATAATTTAGTGGTTTGTTCGGCAAGTTAGTATGGTGATAATAGATTAGACTTGCCAGTTATCTGGATTTATGGTAAAATCTAATCAAATCTCAATTGAAGGTTTATGGGAATGAACCGCATCTTATTTCAGGCTGTAGATATTTTTGGCAACTTAGTTGAGTTAACCGGAGGAAAACTTTTATGGATAAAGACTGCTTTATGAAAACTCATTACGATGAAAAAGCTGATGTTCTTTATGTATGGTGGGCAAAGCCTAAAGAGATTATCTGCGTTGAACCTGATGAAGGCATTGTTTTGCGTCTTGATGCGAACACTGACAAACTCGTCGGGTATACTATAATTGGATTTCGCTGTCGTTTTAATAAAAAGAGCCCAACTGATAAGTTCACATTGCCGCTCGTCTCTGAATCTGCTATTCCAGAAAACATTTATGAACTGCTTGCTCACTAAGGTACTACAGAGCATAGCGAAGAGGTTTTTTCCCCCGCTCTCTTTAATTTTTTTCCGTTTTTACATCCTGCTGTCTGGTGTCAATTCAAACAACGGGCTGCAAGGTTTACACTTGCCCGTTGCGCGGAAGTAATACTTTATAGCAAAGTAGACTAAAAATCCCGCTACAAAACCGAAAGCCATATTACTCCCTGGTATAAGAGATACTCCCGCTGTGACAGCAGCCGGTATGATATCCTTGCCCCTTAACGTAAGAATGTATTTCGCCAGGGCGATTCCCACCATGAGCAGCATCGCGCCGATAATGCTCATCGGAAAAGCTGTAAACAGCCCGACGATAGCCTGAGAGAAAAATAGTCCGAGACTGATTTCGGCGATTCCTTCAATGATGTTTGTTCCGCCCGTCCGCGCGCCGAAGTAATATTGTCCAGCAAGCCCACCTGCGCCATGACACATCGGCATCCCGCCGAAGAAGGTAACGATGACGTTGATGACACCCATGTTGAGAGCAAGCTTCTTTTCACTGACCGGTCGCTCAGGCCAATATTCTTTGATTAAGGCTGATGTGGCGATAATTGCGTTCGTCGCAGTCAATGGGAGTTGAGCGAACCCCGCCAGCATCATCGCCAGACAAATATCCCGGAAGCCGAACGTTGTGATGGGCGGTAGTTCAAATCCAATTCTCAATACTTTCAACAGTTCGCCTTTTATTGCCGCAACAGCAATGCCTAAGACGATTAGCACGACGGCGGCGGGCGCGTATTTGTTTTCCCGCAAAGTCAAAACGATTATGATGGCAATAACGCCCAGAGTGACGTTGATAATCCACTCACTCGACATTAGCGTTAATTTTTGCCAACCGATAATCCATTTTAACCCTTGCCATCCCAGCATGACTCCTAATGCTATCTGAATACCTCTAACCACTGATTTTGGCGTGTGATATGTTAGCTTTTGAATCCAACCCGTTAAAGACAAAAAGAGCCATACAACCCCTGTGCCGAATCCCGACGCATAAATCAATTTAGGCTGCCATCTTTGCGCCTGCGCTATTGCCGTCACAGCGATGACTTTCTTCGGTTGCAGAGGCATCGGAAGTTTGTAAATCAATCCCAGCGCGATATTTGTCAACCCCATCATCACTAAGAATCCCGCTGGATTCATGCCACAGACGACAATGTATCCAATTGCAAGTGGAAATAGCGTCCCGAAATCTCCCATCGAACCCGCTAACTCTCGCAAACTGAATTCAAAACTACCTATACGCATCTTTTCATCCCCTGCTTTTGCAACCAATTTGTGTTGATTTCAACCTTTTGGAATACCTACCTATCAAAACTTTGCGACATGGAAAGAGATGAAGGGCAAGAATTTGCCCTCCTCATTAGTATAAACAGACTCTACCTATTCTTGGATTTCTTCTCGCTTTCCGGCTCTTCGCAAGGATGTTTCTTTGCATCGCCGTGGCATTCCCTTATCTGTTCAGGTGTGCATTCCTTGGGTTTTTTGCCTTTGTGGCATTTTTCTTTGTCCATATCAAATCACCTCCTCATCAGTTTTTCGAGAAACAAAGAACATTCCGCAAAGCTGTCAGGAACTAAAGAATAATGTACCCAGTAGCCGATTTTGCTACCTTTCACCAACCCGGCGTTTTCCAACACTCTCAGATGTTGCGACACCGCCGGCTGGGAAACATTCAACCGATTGACCAGGGCGTTGACGCAAAGGGGCCCTGCCGACAACAAAGAAAGGATTTCTAATCTGACATTATTCGATAAAGCTTTAAATACCTTCACAAGCTGTTCCATTGTAGCATCTCTTTATTGGTTTATAAGAATATAACAAATTACTTATATTATAACCTAATAAAAACTTTTTGTCAAGAAGTTTTTCAATTTTTTGCAAAACATTCCAGTAATGTCCGGTTAGAAAATTGCAATGATTATTTTTTGCTCTTTCCATGTTCCTCTGGAGTCTATTGTAGACTTTTTTAACACCCACTATTTAGACTTTTTTAACACCCACAGTGTAGATTCCCTTGACAAATTATCCAAAATATATTATCATTATTCCCGTTGATGAGTATGACTGGGAAGGGATAGGCCGCGAAGTGGAGCCGCGCCCGATTTTCGTTGAAGAAAGTGCGGAAAGCCGGTAAAATGGGTGCAGTCTATTCAACCAAGAGGGCAACGGCAAGCATATGACCGTAATTTCTGCCGTTGCACTAATGTCAAA
>CAZRLY010000251.1:0-9265 GCA_964601015.1 uncultured bacterium | reverse complement strand
AAACCAAAAGGATGGTGAAGATTATGAAAATCCGAGCGTTTTTACTTCTACTCCTATGTTTCATCGTTACAAACACCGCAAGGGCGGAGCGTTACGCCATTTTGGTCGGCATAAGCGATTACGAGGCGATTTCAGATTTGAAATATCCCGAAGCCGATGTCGATTATTTGGCGCAGATTTTGACCCAATACGGGCAGGTGGCGAAGGAGAACATCAAGCTCCTCAAGGGCAAAGACGCCACTTACTCAGAGATTCAGTCAAGTTTTGTTGACTGGTTGGCAAGCAAGAATCTAACTAAAAATGACCTTTTTATCTTTTACTTCAGCGGACACGGCACTTTGCGGAAGTGTCCGCCGGGTTTGGAGCCTGATGACACTGATGAATTTCTGTTGCCATTCAATGCAAAAAAGGGTAAATTGGGCACCTACATCAAAGATGACTATTTGGTTTCTTGGCTGAAGAGCGTTCGCGCCAAGCGTCTGGTCATTTTGGACGCATGTTTTCAGGGCGGTGGAAAGAGCGTCCTTGACGAAGCCGAAAGACCATTTGATTTGCCGTCACTTGTCAAGACGGGCGATGACTTAGCGGATGCGTCTGATGCTCTGCTTACCGCCAGCGGAAAAGACGAGCCTGCACGCGAGGATGCGAAACTGAAGCACGGAGTTTTGACCTATCATCTCGGCGAGGCGTTCAAGACGATGGACAAGTCCGACAAAAACGGCGACGGCAAACTCAATGTCAAGGAAACGCTGGACTATCTCAAGGAAAAGATAAAAAAGCAAACGCCGCAATTGGTGTCAAAGGAAACTTTGGTGCTGATTGACCATACCATCGGAACTGTTTCCATCAACAGTGTTCCATCGGGTGCCAGCGTTTTCGTCGATGGCGCAGACAAGGGCAAAACGCCGTTGACTCTGGCATTATCAGTCGGTGTCCATTTCTTAAAGTTGGAAAAGGGTGGCTATCAAATCCACGAGGATGCAAGATTTCAGGTCAAACCGATTGGCAACAAACCGCAGGCGATTCGCTTAAAACGCCTGTTGGGGAGCATTGTCGGGCAGGTAGTTGACGAGGACGGCAATCCTATTTCGGACGTTTCCGTCTCGCTGTTGGGCAAAAGGGATAGGGACGGCGCCTACGAAACCACAACCGACGCAAGCGGGCGTTTTGAATTAAAACCCGTTCCCGGAAGTTATCCGGGCGTCGTGGCTGAGAAGGCAGATTTCAAGTCGGGAAAGCAATTGACTTCGCTCAACGTCCGGGCGGGGCAGGATGTCGCGCTAAAACTCATCAGACTGGAACACAAGGTAGGCAGTCTGTCGCTCACAAGCATTCCGCCCGAAGCAACCGTTTTGGTCAATGGACGGGAACGAGGCAAAACACCTTTGACCGTTCAAAATCTGAAAGTCGGCGAACACACGGTAAAATTCACGCTATCCGAGCACTTTTCCAGCGAAGAGCAAGTCAACATCACCGCAGACGAAATCACAAAGCTAAATTCTACCTTACGCGGGAAACCCGGCAGCTTGCTCGTCGAAAGCACTCCAGCGAACGCGTCTGTTTATGTCGATGGGGAACTCAAGGGAAGATCGGGAGAATGGTTGTATGGCATCGAAGCGGGAAAAAGGACTGTTCGCGTCTCCCGCGATGGTTACAAAACCGCAAGCAGACCAATCGACATCCCGCCAAACGGACAGGAAACGCTCTCCGTCACCCTTCCCAAACTCCCGCCCAAGACCGGACATATCATCTTCAGTTCTCGACCGGCCGATGCGGAAATCTACATCGACGGCGAAAAGATAGGCACAACCCCGATGACGCTCAAAAACCAACCCATCGGTGTCTACGAAGTCGAAATCAAAGCGTCAAAACACAAAGTCTGGCGCGGGAACGTTACGGTCAAAAATCGCCAAACGTCAGAAGTAAAAGCGATTTTGAGAGCGCTGCCCGGCAAGTTGAAATTGACGGCTATTGACGAGGAGACTTTCAGCGAAATCAGTGGCGTTGAGGTCAAAATTGACGGAAAGAGCATCGGCACGACACCGCTTGACAAGGAAATCTCAGCAGGCAAATACACAATCCAGTTGCGCAAGCGAGGCTATAAATCCGCCGAACGAAAGGTCAAAATCGCTCCCGCCGGGCTTGAGACGATTTCGGTCACGATGGAAATCCAAAAAGGGCCGACACCCACGCGCATCCGAGAAAAGGACAACGCAAAGATGATGCTGATTCCTGCGGGCGAATTTCTTATGGGCAGCGACAACGGCGATAGCGACGAAAAGCCCGTCCACACGGTTTATCTTGATGCCTACTGCATCGACGCCTACGAGGTAACCGTTGGGCAATACAAAAAGTTCATCCAGGCCACAGGGCATCGGGCTCCAAATTGGTCGAGTGTGTCCAAATACTCACCAACTGACAAGCATCCAATCGTCTATGTCAGTTGGGAGGATGCGATGGCTTATGCGAAATGGGCTGGCGCGAGCTTGCCAACTGAAGCGCAGTGGGAAAAGGCAGCGCGGGGCGGCTTGGTTGGTAACGAATATCCCTGGGGAGATAAACTCAGCCACGACTATGCAAACTACGACGGCACGGGCGGGCGCGACCAATGGGAATATACCGCCCCTGTCGGCAGTTTTCCTGCGAACGGCTATGGGCTGTATGACATGGCGGGAAACGTCTGGGAATGGTGTTTGGACGCTTATGAAAGCGATTATTACAGCAGGACCCCAAAGCGCAACCCCGTTAATAATAATTTCACAAATGTTAAAGGGCGCGTCGTTCGTGGCGGCTCGTGGGACTACAGCCTCAGCCTCCGCTGCGCCAATCGTTTCGACATCATTCTTTCGTTCAGGAGCATCATCGTTGGATTTCGTTGCGTGGTGTCCGAGGACTAATCCTTTAGCTCTTTTACCCTATTACTCCAAATTTTGTGCTAATTTTGGGGTTGTATTGCGAACAGCGTTTGGTGCAATTCGCCCGAAGGGTGCGTCGTCCGAAGGACGGCGATAAAATTTGTTGTCATGGCGTAATTTTATTTTCTGCAACATTTTTTGTAGGTCAAAACGGTGTTTCGACAGCATAGCGAAACACCGTTTCGCTCTACATATCGGAGAGCAAAAAAATGAAAACACCCCGAATTATTTTAGCGTGCGTTTGCATAGCGATATTTCTGCTATGTGCTTGTGCCGCAAAAGAGCCCGCCTGGATTCACGGCATGCCGAGTAATCCGATTTATTACTTAGGACTGGCTGGACCAAGTGAAAGTATGGATGAAGCAAGGCAGGCGGCTCGCGTTGAATTGGCGCGTACTATCGAAGTGAATGTAGAATCTGAAATAATAACGATCATGTCCGCAACGAATGAGAAATTCGATAATTTGTTCATCAATAAAAGCCGAACCTACGTCAGAAAGAAACTGCCCGATATAAATATCATCGCTACCTACACGAATAAAGATGGGAATTATGCCTTAGCACGAATACGACGGGCAGTGTTGCAAAATTTGCTTTTGGAATCGGTGCGAGCAGAAAGGGAGGACGCGCTGGATAGGATTCGCAAGGGAGAAGCAGCGGCGGAAATGGGCAAACTGATGGACGCCCTGCGCGAGTATTCTTCCGCATATCAGACAGCCAAAGGGCTGCCGCGAAAGTATGACTGGAATGTAGAACGGGCGGTTTCCTTGCCCGTTTGGGATGAGGGGAAAACCGAGCGTTTAACCTTTCACATTGAACGTGCTTTGAACGGATTGGTTGATGCAGTAGGGCTATCCATCATTTCAGGAGATGCCCAAATCGGAGAATATGAATCCGAGTTAGTTGAACAACTTGTCTTGCGAGCCAAATTCAGCAACGCTCATAAAAACGTACCTTTGGCGGGGTTGCCGCTTAAAGCTGAGTACGTCCGTGGAACGGGAAAACTTTCAGCGACAATGGGACAGGAAGGGCGGGGCGTATCGTTGCGCACGGATGAAAATGGAGAATGTAAGTTTAACGTCTCGCGCATTGAATCTATCTCGCAGAAAAATCAGGTTAAAGTGACATTTGATTTGTCCGGTGAAAAGGATTTGCGTGAGACGCTTGCTCCTGCTCTCCTTGCCAGGCTGGAATCGAAAGCTGTTGTGTTTAACTATGCGTCAATTTTTTTGCTCTCACAATCGCCAGACGCTCCGGTGATAACGCTCAATGGCTCGACAGTGGAACAAGATTTTACCCAAGGAACTCCGGTAGATATTGAAGTGCGAGTCAAGAAAGAATGTAGCCTTTATCTCTTCCAAATTACCGCTGACGGTGAGTTTGCTTATCAGCAATCGATTGTGGTGCTTGAAGCGCAACAGGGGGATGGTTGGCGGGTTGAACAGAAACAAAATTGTTGGGTGTTGCAGATGGACGCCGTGAAAGTCAACGCTTCACGCGGTGAGGGCGTTGAAACCTTATTTGCGGTGACAACCCCGACACCTGTAAAATGGAACCCCGCGCAGACGCTCACCAAAGAAGGACTTATCCGAGCGTTAAATGAGAACTCGGCGGGAGATTGGTCAGTAGGTTGCATGAGTTACCGAGTTTTAATGTCAAGAAAGGAAAATCAATCTGCAATGTAAGTTGAGATAGAATCTTGACCTACATAAAAATAAACATGTCGAAAAAATTTAAAATTGCCTGTCACTTAATCCCGTGGCAGGGAGAGCAGAATCAAAATTTGGAAAAAGTCCTTGGTGAAGTGCGCGACGCCGGATATGAAGGCGTCGAAGGACTCAGCGCCGATTCACCAGAAAAATTGGTTGAAATAGCAACAACAGCGACAACCTTCGGACTGCATATCGTAAATGTGGGAGGTGCGTCACCCGAAGAGAGAATCAACTACAACATCACGCTCGGAAACGACGCGTCTGAGATTCCTGCCTGTAGGAGAGGGGAGTTCGGCGGTGCACATCCTACCGAACAGGATTTCATCAACGCGGCTCGCACACTGGATGACATCACAGCTTACGCCGCGAAGCACAATATCAAACCGTTTCATCATGCCCACCTTGGCACAATGATTGAAACAGCGGAGGACGCAGACATGATGTTGAAGCATGCGCCGAATTTGACGCTACTTCTGGATACCGGTCACATTTTAGCAGCGCGTTCTGACCCAATGGCGGCGATAAAGGCTCACGGAAACCGCATTGGACACGTACATCTGAAGGATTTCTGGGCAAAAGCCCCTAAGCAGTGGAACCATCGCCAGAACAAGTGGTGGGACGAAGGACGTTTTGCCGAACTGGGTAAAGGCAACATGGGCATGAATATCGCCGAAGTGTTGGAAGCCCTTGAAGAAGCGGGCTACGATGGCTGGATTTCAGTCGAATTAGACCGCGCCGAACGCCCCGTTACTGTGGCTGCGAAGGCAAATCGGGATTATCTTGCGAGTTTGGGGCATTAAAAAGGTGTGCGTATTTTACTGAAGGGTGGGCATAATTTGATTGAAACGTTGGATAGGTGGATAATTATGACCACTTTTCATTTTACTAAGAGCGTGTGTGAAAAGTCTGATGAAAGCAAAAAAACCGAGTTTTTCGTACTGTCTGGACATTTCTTACCCTACATGAATTTAAAAATTGGGATTGTTTAGATTCTCCAATTTAACTTCTGAAGATAGCGTGACACTTTACACGTCAGACAATAGGTACAACTCCCGCCGGGGTGGTTTGTGATGACTTGATAGTGATAATACAACAAATCCGCGTTATAAAGGAGATGGTTCCGATGTCAAACGCGCAGCAGATTGAGAATGTCGTGCGCCAACTTGTTCAATCCCATTTTGAGATTGAGGAGGGTATTGATGAAATCGTCTGGTTGAAAGATGGAGTGCATCAAGAAATACGCTTAATCGAAATCAACCGCTCAACGCTCCCAACAAGAAGCGTTGAAGTGCTTTATTTTGCGCCAAGCCAAGATGTCCCCTTTCCTGTGCGCATTGCTGACGTCACGCCACAGGAGTGGAGACAGGTGCAATGTGGAGATATCGCCTTGCCCCCTGGTTGGTCGTTACAACAGATACAAATATTTCAAAGAACAAAGGAGTAAAGCATGTGGCACAAGGGGTATCTTGAGCAAGCACGTTCAGATTGGAATGCCTATAACACATTACAGGTAGCTTCAATTGCCAACTGTCATACACTCCACTATCTCCAGATGATGACCGAGAAACTTGGAAAGGCGTTCTTTCTCGTCGGCGGCACTCCCCTAAATGCCGTGAGGAGAAGTCATCGTGCGTTTACCCGGTTTCTTCAACTCGCTGCAAGGAATCATGGACTCCAAGGGGAACTGGGAATGACCGGATTGCAGTTGCGAATGCACATTCAACAAATGCTGCCGATTGCTTATGAGATAGAACGGCTTGCTCCAGCTTTAGCCGCTGGCGGTGTGAACGTGGAATATCCATGGGAAGTGCCACCGGGTACGATAAACGTCCCTGCATCCTATAACTTTCCGGTTAATTCCACTTTGCAATCGCCAAGAGGTAGAAATTTATTAAAGCTCGTCAAGGTTATGTTAGATAGATTTTATTTGTTCTTCACTTGACAGCAGCGAAGCTATATGCTGCTATACCACCTGATTCTGCGGAAATCACGGGTTCAGATTAAAAACCCGGTGATTTCTGACTAACCTGCTTCTAAAACGGAGTCATCATACTTTACACGGGCATCGAAAATCTGGTATCCTTGAATAAGGTCAACACGTCTTGAATACTCTCTAACAGGGGGTTGAATAAATGAGATTCTCACATATCTACTTGGAAAACTGGCGTAACTTTAGTCACATAGACGTACCGTTGCAAAACCGCGCTTTTCTTGTGGGGCCGAATGCGTCCGGCAAGTCCAACTTTTTGGATGTGTTCCGTTTTCTGCGTGACATTGTGATGTCAGGCGGGGGATTCCAGAAATCTGTGGCAGATAGGGGGGGTGTCTCTCTCGTAAGGAATCTGGCTGCACGACGCTATCCGGCCATTGTCATTCAAGTCACCTTGCAAGAGAAAGAAGAGGTTGTCTGGCGCTATCACATTGCCTTTGTTCAGGATAATCAAGGCCGTCCTATTCTTAAAGAGGAAAAGATTTGGCAAGGTAATGCCCTAATCCTGAATCGCCCAGACGACGAAGACTTGAATGACAAAGAACGATTACGACAAACCTATCTGGAACAAACCATTGCCAATCGTGAGTTCCGCGATATTGCCGTTTTCTTTGCTTCCATTCGCTATTATCACATTGTGCCGCAATTAGTCAGATACCCAGAACGTTCGATAGAACGGCAGTTTGACCCCTATGGTGGCGACTTTTTGGAGCAAATCGCCCGCACCGACAAGCGAACGCGCGAAGCGCGCTTGCGCCGCATTTTGGCTGCTCTCAAAGTAGCTGTACCTCAACTTAATGAACTCAAATTGGACAAGGACGAGAGCGGTATCCCCCACCTGTACGGCAATTACGAACATTGGCGCGCCAAGGGTGCCTGGCAAACGGAGGCAGACTTCTCCGACGGAACCTTACGCTTGATGGGGTTGCTTTGGGCTTTACAGGATGGCACGGGGGCCCTTTTGTTGGAAGAACCGGAACTCTCGTTGCACCCCGAGATTGTGCGCTACATCCCACAGATGATGATACACGTACAACGTAGACGTCGAAGTACCATCCGGCAGGTTTTTCTGAGTACCCACAGCATTGCTCTGTTGGACGACGAGGGTATCGCTGCTGATGAAGTGTTGATGGTTATTCCATCTGAAAAAGGCAGTAACGTCCAGCGCGGTGCTGACAATAACGAGATTAAACAGTTGCTGGAAGCAGGACTGACACCCGCCGAGGTAGTTATTCCGCATACCCGTCCAGACAATGCTGTTCAACTCTCTTTATTTTGAGGTTGAAATTCTATGAAACCAGCAATACCTACCATCAACGTGATTGTTGAGGGTATCACAGATGAAGCTGTTGTTTGCCGCCTACTTGAATACGTTGGATTGACTTGCGGGAAAGTATACGGCAAGAAGGGCAGACATGCACATCAATTTAAGTGGGCAAATTGGCTCAAAAAGGGGAAAGTATCTTCGAATCAATTCGAGGCTAAAAACTGAAGTCGTTTCAAAGACGACTAAGACTAGGTTTTAGTCCACTTTGAGTGGACTTTAGCTTTCAGCCTGAACTTGAGTTCAAGGTGTTTGGGCTTGATACGCATGTATACGGCAAGTTGAGTATCTCAATATCCCTTAAGCAAATCTTGAGGCACAAAAACATCAAACACAAATTTAAGGAGAATGTTATCATGATGCCAAAAGAACGTTATATCGAGTTAGATGTAACATACAAATGCAGCGCGCGATGTCGACACTGCATCTTTGCATCAAGCCCTGAGAAAGGGGGGCTAATGACGATAGAGGATGCCCGCACTTATCTCTCAGAAACGAAGAAGTTAGGGTTGACCGGATTGGATGTAATCATCACAGGTGGAGAAACTCTTCTATTCTTTGAGCGTACACTGGGCATTGTTCAAGTAGCCGCTGACCTTGGAATGGCTCCTATTCGCTCCATTCAATCAAATGGGGCATGGTGCATTAGTGATGAATTAACGCACCAGCGATTGACAGCGCTGCATAACGCAGGACTTCAAGGTATGTATTTCAGTGTTGACCCATTTCATCAGGAGTTCGTGCCGCTCGAAAACGTCCGTCGAGGAATCAAAATATCAGAGGATATCTTCGGCGCGGAGCACGTTGCTGTCAGTTCCCGTGCCTTTCTTGAGGCTGAAGTAATGCCATCGGTGGAGGAATATATTGAGATGATAGTGAAATCTCCTCCAATCTTTGTTGCTCGTGCTGCATGGGCGTTGTCCGAGTATATTCCCAAGATTCCGCTTGAGCAAATCCTTGATATGAACTGCCGTGGAGGAAATCATGATATTGACCCATCATCGGTCTGGCAAATCAATGTAGATGCCTATGGCTATGTGTCGTCTTGGATTTGTTCGGGCATACTCTTGGGAGACGCTCATAAAATACCGTTTGCTGAGATTGTGTCTCGTCCGCTTGAAAAGCAACCACAGCTTGTACAAGATTTGGTAGAGCGCGGTCCAGCGGCTATGTTAAGCATGGCTGAGAAACATGGATTCCAGCCGAAAGAGCAATATGTGAGTAAATGCCACTTCTGCTGGGATATACGCGAAGCAATTTATATGCACTACCCTGAACTATTTGCCCCTGTTGAATTGTATCACGATTAATCCGTTTTGGGAGA
>CAZRLY010000250.1:0-9276 GCA_964601015.1 uncultured bacterium | reverse complement strand
AATCGGAATGCTGATAATGTGAGATTTTGTATTTTGTGAAGGTTCATTTTCTATTGTAACTCCCTATGTTTTTATCTTTTGCAATTTTACCACGATTTGACAATTTAGTCAAGGGAAATTTTTCTTGATTTGGACGTATTAGTGTGGTATATTAAATATGTATTGCATATCGCGGAGGAAATTTTATGGATAAAGGCGACATAATAGACGGGACATATCGAATTGAAGAATTTGTCGGCGAGGGCGCTATGGGAGTTGTTTACAGAGCAGTCGAACTTCACACCAGCGCGGATGTGGCTATCAAATTCAGGAAGGGAGATGTAGATGCGGAGCGGTTTATGCGAGAATCGCAGATAATGGCAAAGGTGGCGGAACATCCCAACGTCATCGACATCAAAGATATCGGTGTCCATGAAAGGACTGATTACTTTGTGATGCCCTTCGTCACAGGTGGAACGCTTAAAGAGGTATTGGAAAGGATGGGCCCGCTCAACTTAGAGCAAGCAATTTATTATTTCGCGCCCATCTGCGACGCGCTGGATTATATGCACATCCACGGAGTTGTTCACAGAGATTTAAAACTCAGCAACATCATGATAGATGACAAGGAACAAGTGCTGGTAATGGACTTAGGATTGGCGCTTGACGTTGAGAGGAGCAGGTTGACAGTATCTGGACAGCCGCTTGGAACGGCGCTTTACATGTCCCCCGAACAGGCGGCAGGCAGAACATCCGAAATCGGGCCTCCTTCGGATATTTACTCTTTAGGAATAATTTTATACCAACTTCTTACAGGCGAAATCCCTTTCACTGGCGATTTTACTGAAATCCTAATCGCACACGTCAGCGAGATACCTGAACCGCCCAGCGCCAAATTAGCCGGGTTAAGCGACGAGATAGATGAGATTATTCTAAAGGCCTTGGAGAAAGCCCCGGATGATAGGTATTGGAGCGCTGGCGAATTCTTCAGAAGGATTAATGTGCTTGCTTGGAAAGAACAGCGTGAGGCGCAAGAAGAGATGGCAAGGGAAATGGAAAATACTAAAGAGGCTGTCCAACAGAGGGATTCTCAAATCGAATCGCTACAAGAAGATATTGCCAAACTTCAAGAAGAATTCGTCCAGCGTGAGACTCACGACAAGGTGGTAGAAGAGCTGAAGGCAAAGACAGAAGAATACAATCAAACAAAGGAAGAGTTGGATACTGCCCAAAAGGATATAGCTAACAAGGAAGCAACCGTCCAAACCATGAAATTAGATTTAGACTTCGTGCGTTCGGAGAGCGTAGTTATCGGCAAGAAAAAGTTCTTCGCTTTTGTCGCAACAATCTTAATTCTCGCAGCCGGCGCATTCGCTTATTTCGGATATTTCCAGGGGGACATCCTCAAAAGAGGAGGAGCAATTAAAGAGCCACCGCAAAAAACAGTTGCCTCAAAGTTATTTACCAGCAAACAACTTGAGAGGACAAGAAGCGGGGAAATTTCTGCTGTAAATATCTCAGCGGATGGCAAATTTCTGGCGGTAGCAACGCCCACCGGAATAGAGCTTTTCAACGCTAAGGACTTGCGAGAAGTACGCCCATTGAAAGAAAACGTGGAAGCAGGCAATATCGCAACCTTTAGTCGCAACGGAAAATTGCTCGCATCTTATGTGGAAGAGGAAACTGCGGTAAAACTCTGGAACGTGGCGTCTGGCAAAGGACAGAAAACACTCAATAACATCAAAGAAAAACCATACTCACTGGCGCTCAACTCCGACGGGAGCGTCCTTGCCACGGCGGAAGGAGACGTTGTCAAACTATGGGATACCGCCACAGACAAGCTCACAAAAACTCTGGAGGGGCATACAGGTTCAGTCGAATCGCTCGCATTCAGTCACAATGGCAGTATGCTGGCATCAGGCTCATGGGATACAACGGTGAGAATCTGGAACGCCACAACTAACACAAGCAAATCGCTTAATGGACATGGTGACGTCGTTTCCTGTCTGGCTTTTAACGGCAATGCGAACACGTTAGCCTCCGGCTCATGGGATGCCACGGTGAAAATATGGGACGCTAATTCCGGAGCGTTGACCAAAACGCTTGAAGAACACACAGGTGCCATCACAGCCATCGCATTTAGCCCGGACGGACAGTATCTCGCATCAGGCGGAGAAGACCGGATGGTGAAACTTTGGGATGTCTCGCAGGGAACCCTGAAGAAAAATCTCAGCGGACATAAAAGGCCTATTGTTTCAGTAACATTCAGTCCTGACGGGCGTTCTTTGGTATCTGGGGCAAATGATGGCGTTGTGTTCGTATGGAACCTTTAGGTAATTTTCAAAAATAAAGTTAATGTTGTAAACAGTGTATTTGCATTGAGACTGTGACTGGTGACTGGTGAGTAGTGACTGGTAGACTGGTAAACTGGTGACTGGTAGTAACCAATCACCAATAACCAGTAACGTCATCAAGCAAAAGACGTAGGCAAAGCCAAAAGATGACGGCTTCGCCGACATCTTTTGTATCGTTATCCCGAACTGACGTTAAGAAGTTAAATTATTACTTTTTACTCATTACTCATTACTCTTTACTGATAACACATGCGTAATTCGCAAACATGATATGAACCAACACGAAATTATTTTCAACACAAATTGGACAAACACGACGATTATTTTCATCGCAACAATAACTGTAATTTCGATAGTAGTTGCATATATTTTAATCTACCGCGTCTTCTCTAAGCGATTAACCTTTTTCCTGATGTCGTTGAGGATTGCGGCGGTAGCGTTGTTATTGTTGTGTTTGATAAGGCCGACGCTGGTATCGCATTCTTCAATCACAGAACGCGGCAAACTCATCGTCATGGCTGATACATCGCGCAGCATGAGCTTGCCGGGCGAAGAGTCAAACTCAACCCGATTGGAGCAAATACAAAATTTTTTAGATTCCGAATTGATGTCCCGTTTGGGGAAGAAAAATGACACCGTCCTATATGCTTTTTCCGGCAACAGTCATCGTCTAACAAATACCCCTCTAAGCATCGAAGGCGATTATACTGACATCAGTTCATCGGTGGGCAGGGCTGTGAGCGATTTGAAGGGGCAGCAACTCGCAGGCGTCGTACTACTCACCGACGGCGCGGACAACAGCGGAATTGACCCAATCAAATCCGTAGTACCATTGGATACTCCCATCTATGCCATCGGTGTGGGTGGGCAGGCGGTGGAGAAGGAGAAGAACATTGCCATTACGGAGGTAATCGCCAACAGACGGGTTATCGTCAACAACGAAATTCAGGTGGAATGCGAGATTAAAAATCAGGGTTACGACAAGCTGATGGTTCCAATCGAAATACACAAAGGCGATGAAGTAGTCGCCTCGACGAGACTGCGTTTGCTGGCATACCAAAAAACGCAACGAGCAGTTCTGAATTTTGCGCCCAGCATGCCAGGAGATTTTATCTACATGGTCAAAATGCCAACTCAGGCAGGTGAAACATCGAAAAAGGACAACCGCAAGGAATTCCCACTGCATGTCTCCGAAGGGAATATCAAGGTTTTGTACATAGATGGAGTTTTGCGTTGGGAGTTCAAGTTCCTTAGAAGGACTCTAAAAATTGACCCGGACGTATCGCTTATCGCGCTTGTGCGAGTTGGCAAAAAGATAGTATTTTCAGAAACGGGCGGGCAACGCCCAGTTACGCTTCGCGGCAAAATCTTCACAACTGAACGCTTGAAGGACATTGACGTTGTCATCCTCGGTGACATCGAAAGCTCGTACTTCAGCCAGAAAGAACTCCAGAACCTCGTCAAGTTTGTCGAACGCGACGGAGGTTCTGTCGCAATGCTCGGCGGATACAATACCTTCGGCGCAGGCGCATACAAAGGTTCACCGATTGAACGTATCATGCCGGTTGTATTTGCATCACCCAAAGCCAGCCAAGCAGAAGGCGAATTCACCATAAAACTCACAGAGGAAGGCAGAAACCACTCAATATTTCAGTTTACAGAAAATCCTGAACAGAACGCCCTCCTTTGGGAATCGCTACCCAAATTGGACGGTTGCAGTCAAATACTGCGAGCCAAACCGGGCGCGCGCATACTGGCGGTAAATCCCACAAAAAACAACCTGTACGGTGCTTTGCTCGTACTTGCCATTCAGAAGTACGGGGCGGGAAAAACGTTAGCCCTCACAGCAGATACAACGTGGAAATGGGATTTTGTAATGAGCGGACTGGGAAAAGGCGATACACTCTACAAAATGTTCTGGGGGCAGATTATCAGGTGGCTCGCGACAGGCGAACCGGGAAAGGAAGAGCCAATCATCACAGAACCACGAACGGAAAAGTACGTCTATAAACTCGGCGAAACCGTAACAATCAGTACTAAACTCTCTGACAAAACTGACATAAAACCGATACAAATCAGCGGAACCGTCCAAACAGCCGATGGGGAAAAAATTGGCTTATCTTTTGAAAAACAGTCGGGCAAAACAGGAGAATACAAAGTTAGCTTCTTCCCTACCAAAGGCGGACGCTACTACGTGAATCTGATGGCAAAGGGAGTAGATAATAGATTCGCCAAGGACAAGGTTAAAATACTGGAAAACCGCAACGCTAATTTTTTAGTAATTGGTCCGGAATTGGAGCTTGAAGAATCAGGGCTGAACGAGGAACTACTCCGAAAAATCGCCGAGCGCACCGGCGGAAAATACTACGCGCTAAAAGACGCAGACAAACTCGCTAACGACATTGAAAGCGCAGATAAAAAATTAACCGTTACGGCACAACATGAGATATGGAATACCCCATGGTTTTTTGGCGGGTTTCTGTTGCTGATGACTATTGAATGGGTTATCCGAAAGAGGAAACAGATGGAGTAGACCAAAATGCGGAGTCAAGCTGAGTGCTATGTTAGTCGAAGCGCTCCCTAAGTTGAAAATCATGGATTGTTATGAGATATTTAACTCTATTCAAAGATTTCCGCTACTGAACAACTGAATCCTTTTATGACATCGTCCCCCGTCAAAGTATCTTTGATAGTTAAAATCTTTATCTCCGTCCGAGAACGATAGACAGTAACTGTTTGCCCGACCGGCTCAACCACCCAGACAAGTCGTGTTCCCGCATCTAAATACTCAAATACTTTCTCTTGAATATCATAGAGGGTGTCGCTTGGCGATACAATCTCAACTGCTAAGTCAGGTGCTATGGGGCTGGCTTGGCGTTTATTTTCAGGAATATGTTCTTTAAGGAGAAATGCAACATCAGGTTTCCTGCCCGATTTGCCGACTTGAAATGTGGTTTCGAGTGAATAGACTTTGCCAAGTTCGTTTGCTCTCACATACAATTTCAACAACACGATGATATTAACTCCAATCTCTCCGTGTTCCATTGTGGGTGATGACATAGTCCTCAATTCTCCTTTGACAAATTCGCAAGACTCGTAATCTCCGGTCATAAATTCTTCGAGTGTGGATACGCCAACGTCTTCCGTCTTATTGATTGTGCTTGTATTCATTTTTGTCACCTCGCTGTAAGGGCACGGCATCTTCCGGGACTATCCGAATAAACGTCCACTAATATCCATATTTCGTCAATTTTCTGCTCTGCGGTAATACGGAACCTAACACAATCTGCTCCCTCGGAATTCCCGCTTCAACCATCTCCTCTCCAATATCTATATCTGTCGCATTCTTTTGCAGCCATACCTTGCCATCTTTTATATCAAGATGAAAAACGGTAAAGTGAATTCGTTTTGTTCCATCCCATCCAATACTTAGAAGCTCGTAATGTCCTCTCTCCTCGTCAAAAACAACCTCTTCATCAATATCTCCATGAGCTGGTTTAATCTTTGCATAATCAAGAATCAATTCTTTGATAATTTCTTTGTATTTTCCTCGTCTATCCATTGTGTAATTCTCCCTTCACCTTCGTGAAAAACAATCAATCGAATTTTCAGACTTTTGATAAGCCGAGCCACAATTCGTCTGGAGAAAATTCCATCATAAGCAGCCTCTGGAACTGCAAGATATAACCCTCTATCCGGCTCTTTTTCCATCAATATAGCATCATACAACAGATATTGACCGATAGCTTTCTCAAGTTCATTGATGTAGGAAGGACCTAGAAAATTTTTGATTTCAACAGCTATATTCTGGCCATCTTTTTCAGCGGCTATAGGTTGTCCTTCTGCACCTAAGTCAATCTGAATACCCACCTCATCCACCACCAAACGCAATGGTTCATGAGTTAGGGTCCATCCATCCTTTTCCAATGCACTTTTCACTACATCATGGTAGGCATTTTTACGTGCCATTCGCATCCTCCGGGTAAGAAACCGAGTTTTTCCCAAAAACTCGGTTTCTATGTGTCCTAATATATTTTGCGGTATATTATATCAAAGACGCAGGTTTGTGTCAAGAACAATTGCGTATTCCACCGAAGGCAAACGGGCTAAGATTCGCAGATTCCCAGTTCCGTTAGTTTCTCCTTTGTTGGGTGTCCGGTAGTTTTGTCCCAACCTCGCAGTTCGTAGTATTCATTGACCAATTTCAAGAATTGCTCTCCGTCCAACGATTCGAGTTTTCCAGAGGGGCCGAGTAAGTTTTCCTGCGTCTCAAAATACGGGATGATTGCGACATCATCTTCCCGCGTTCGCCCGTAGTTATTTACCTGAGTGTACCTTTCAAGGTTGAATATTCGCTCTGCGCGTTTTCTCAATTCAGCGTCATCAATATCGTCGCCCGTAGTTGAACGATACAGGTGGATTTCCAGTGATTTGCCTTCGATAGTTCCGTGTTTCGACAGGTTAATCCTGAGATAGTTGTCTTCTGAGCGCATGCTATACAGCAGTGGCCAAGCTTGGTCGCAAAGGGGCAGAGAGTCCTTTAAGACGCTTTCGTGTTGATGCCAAATTGCCGGTTGTGCCTTGTATTCGTAGGGATAATTTGGGGCAACTGATTTTTTTGAGCCGTAGACTGTCTCACCGATTGCCGCAAGTTTGTCCCATGAGACATCTTTTGACCAGTGGGTGAGGTTTTGGGAATAGCCATGTCCTGAACTAAACGGGTCGCGTGTATCTGTGAACCATTGCAAAGCGGATACAATCCATAGCGGAAAAAATACGGGGTTGGCTTTGTCGCCGTGTCCATCCCAGTGTCCAGCGTAGCCATAGGCGGGATAGAGTTTCCTTGCAATTTCCTCTCCTTTCCCTAAAATATCGACGGCTCTGGGAATATCTTCAGCCAGTATGTCTCCCATTCCCTCCCGGTGGGAGATTTTCCGCATAAGCGTCACCCAAAATTCGGGGTTATCAAAGTCTATCTTTTCGCCATCGACTTCTGTGATGATACCAGCTTTTGAGCATTCGCGCAGCCACGGTACAACGCCGAACACCAACCCCCAGTGATTCAGCCCTAATTTGTTCGTCAGCGCGCTCATTTCCGCGCCGCCTTCCTCGCCGAGTCCCCAGTCGTAAAAAGAGTCTTTGATTCCACGAAATAGCCACGCTGAACAAGTTACCAGCACATTATTGATACCGGGGTATGCCTTGCCCGGCATGTTTCTCCAAAACCAACCGCATCGCCACGGACACGAATGGCTGCATGTCATTCCCTTCTGCCCATATTTTCGCACCATGTCGGGTGGCGCAGAAGCAGAAGGACGGTTGCCGCGCCCCATGGATTCCTCAAAGGCCTTATTTATAGCCATAGAAAGCTCTAACAAATCTTCGGGATATGCGACTTTTATCGCGCCCGTTCCCTGAACAGCAATCGCTTTTAAATTCTTCGAGCCCATCACAGCGCCAAATCCACCCTGTCCAGCAGCGTTTTTCGTTTCGCTCAGAACAACAGCGTACCGGACGAGATTCTCACCAGCCGGTCCGATGCAAGCAACTTTTGTATCGTTGCCGTGTTCGCTCATGAGATATTTTTGCGTTGAGTATGTGTCCCTGCCCCAGATGTCGGCTGCATCCAATATTTGGACTTCTCCATCATTTATCCACAAGTAGACGGGGTTTTCTGCTTTCCCCCAGATAACCACTCCGTCAAACCCCGCGTATTTCAGTTCTGAGCCAAATCGCCCGCCCATGTTGGCACGAGTATACCAGGGGCGAGGATAAGCCTGGGGAGCAACGCCGGCGAATTCAACTCGTCCTGATGAAGGTGCCATCGTGCCTGTCAGCGGACCGGACATGATGATTAATCGGTTTTCCGGGTCAAATCCATCGACATCCCCGCCGATCTCCTCGTAAGCTATCCGCGCCGCGATACCCCTTCCGCCGATGTATTCGTGAGCGTAATCCATCGTGTCAATGGTGCTGATTTGCCTATTTGTCAGGTCAATTTTCAAAATTTTGCCAACCCAACCGTAAGTGTTTTCCATTTCAATCACCTTTCATTCAATTATCAATACCCCATATCTGTAGTCGAGATGCCCGTAGCGTAGGCAGGCACACAAGCACCGCTCCTACAGTTTGACCGTAGGTACAACCCCGTGTGGTTGCCCGAAGGGGGGAAGTGCTTTTTTCAGATTTCGGCATTGATATTGTCAATTTCGGAAAATTGACCTACCATGTACGGTACTCTAAAGTCCCCCACGGACAAGCTTCAACGCAAATTGGTCCTTTTTCTCTATCACTGCATAAGTCACATTTGAAATAGTGTTTCTCATTGCTGCCGATGATTTTGCCACCCTCATTAAACGGACATGCTTCGGCACATTTTCCACAAGCGATGCACTCACTTTCCGCAATGATGCGCGCGCCTGTCAGCGGGTGAATGATTACTGCATCAACCGGACAAACAAAGAAGCATTCCGGCGAATCACATTGCCTGCATGTTTCCGGCGCGCATTCGCCATTTAGCGGTTCGCGCCTCACATATATCCTTGATAACGCCTGACTGCATACACCCTCATGGTACAGCGAACACGCCAACTCGCAGATGCCACACCCATGACATATCTCTTTGTCGATTAAGATTTTTCCTGATTTTTGTAACGAACTCACCTGTTTACCTCATATTTGTTTCAATATACCAAAATCATTTATGTAATTTTGATTATTAAAGTTAAGCTGTGACTGGTAAACTGGTGACCGGTACAATCACCAGTCACCAATCACCAATAGGGTAGTCAAGCAGTATCTTAAATATAAAGTTTATTCGTCAAAACTACCTAAACCAACTAACACTTGCATTATACCACTCTACCATTTCCACATCAAGCAATGCTTGATAATTCTTCGCCTTTTTCAGACTAATTAGTATCTGTTGAAAAAGTCGTCCCTG
>CAZRLY010000249.1:0-9293 GCA_964601015.1 uncultured bacterium | reverse complement strand
GTTTGCTCGGCCTGGAAGAAGTTATTCCTGAACTGGAATTGTTCCACTAAGTAGTATCCGCT
Source organism: uncultured bacterium (assembly GCA_964601015.1). Taxonomy (GTDB): domain Bacteria; phylum Poribacteria; class WGA-4E; order DTYX01; family CAZRLY01; genus CAZRLY01. The sequence goes on along the minus strand of CAZRLY010000249.1, from coordinate 9,231 downwards.
GATTTTCTCTCTTAAATGAGTTCTAAAACAGATATTACACTTTTTGGGACGCAGAGAACGCAAAGAGGCAAAGGACGCAAAGGAAAATACCAAGGGCCTTTTTTCTCTGCGTTCTCCGCTTCTTTGCGCCCTTTGCGTCCCCCAAATTTTCTATGTTTCATCTGTGGCTAATAATGAAAATTCTGATATCCAAACGCCATTTAACTAGAAAATCAACAGATACTAAGTAGTATCTGCTGATTTTCTCTATCAATTGGCGGGTAGGGGGAAAAAATGAAAATAAAGGTTATAGTCACAGCAAAGGAATTTCCATTTCTCTTTCCTTCTTTTTCCCCCCATACCCGCCCTACGATGATTTTTTCAGCAGATACTAAGTAGTCGGACATAATTATTTTCATATTCACCGCTCCCGATGGATTGCTAAATCCAGAGGGAAAGACTTGGATTTAGCAATCCAAGTCGAGCAGTGTACCATTAAATAAATTTGTCTGGGTACATAATAAAATAAACCCTTTTTCGTTTACGGTGACTATCATGACAACACCTTGTACGCGCAAGAAACTGGCGCAGGACTTGAGAATCCTTGGCGTTGAGCCGGGGGATATTCTCTTCATTCACTCATCCTTCAAGAGCCTTGGACCCGTTGAGGGAGGGGCAAATACCGTGGTTGGCGCACTGGAGGACGCTGTCAGACAAGAGGGACTCATCCTGATGCCCTCGTTCAACCTCGTAGACAAGCGCGCGGAAACTTGGAACATTGAGACTACACCGTCCACAGTAGGGTGGCTCACAGAGTTTTTCCGCCGGATGCCCGGTACATACCGTTCTGACCACTATTCCCACTCGGTGGCGGCGCGGGGAAAGGGTGCGAAGGGATTCGTGGCTGACCATCTCAGTCGCGAGGGTTACAAATCACCTTGGGACCGCGAGCCGTGGGGCAAGACTTACGGCTCAAACTCGCCCATGTACAAAGCCTATGCTGCTGATGGGAAACTCCTCATGCTCGGTGTGGACTACAATTCTTCGACTTACATCCATTTTGTCGAAGTCATCTATTGGAATATGCAGCTTGAGCATAACCCGGATGCGAAGTACCTTGGGCTGAACCGGACTGCGTTTGGGGAGTCCTGGGACCGGGACGGTAACCTGAACCGGGGATTGGTAGGTGACGCTAATTGTCGACTCTTTCGAATCCGGGAGTATGTCGACACTCTCCTGCGTGAGGTCAAAAATAATCCTGCTCCGTATTTGACCTGATAGATGGCTCCCACAAGGGACTTCACACTAATCGTTTGCAGCATACCCAGATAATTAGCCAAAAAAAAAAGGGCTTGACAATAACCTTGGTTTTTGGTACTATAAAGTCCAAACAGAAATCAGTTTTGGCTGAATTAATCAAGGAGGTTGGCAGTGAGAACAATAATCGTTTGGGTTGTCATTGCCGGGTTGTTCGCACTCTCAATTGTGTGTTTTTGGGCAGGCATATGTATAATAAACAGTAGTTTTGGTCGACTGGAAAGTATTGACCTTTTAGCAAAGTTGAAGAGTATTGACAGTATAATTGACAGCGTTAGAGATGCGTTTGAAGGCGTTATAGGTGCATTAAGCGGACGCAAAATGCCAAGGTCAAATCAACAACTGGTTTTAGGAATAGTAATAATTTTAATCGGAGGAGGAATTTTTATATCAACCGCCATAATAGAAATTAGGCGAATTATAGGCGGTTCAGACTATAGTTTTTGAAGGTTTTCACTAAGAGGCTGTGTGAAAAGTAGGTTGGGTTGACGAAACCCAACAAAAACCTTTGTAAAATAGGAGATGAAAAATGAAAGTTTATGCTTTTGACCGTGATAGTACAATAACCGTCAACAAAGGACCGGTTCCTTTAGACTGGGTTAAAAAACTTGCGAAAACAGAACATGAAGTATGGGCAATAGGAAACCAAACGTTAAAAAGAGAAGCAAATATTCCTGGCATTGCCGAAATTCTGGAACGACTTGGACTTGATGAAAATTTGGCACCTTCAAGACGCGAAAGAGTGGACATGCTCAGACAAGTATTTCCGGATGCAGAGGAGTATATAGTTGTAGATGACGTTGACCTATCTGACATGGAAGGTTGGAGCTACTATGCGCCTGATGAGTTTGTCGAAAAATTCCGTGAAAAAATAGATTGTTTAGGAGAGGAATAATCGGAGGTATGAATAACAAGCAACACGAAAGCAGTTTGAGTCAGCCGGAAGAAGTACAGCCCCGGCGATTGGCAAACAGCATTGAGACCAATTCTGCTTTGTCCACACCTTACTTGCACAGTGGTAACGCAGTTCAAAAGGACGAACGCCCAAATATCATATTCATCTTTACTGACCAACAGCAGGTTGGCATGATGAGTTGTGCAGGGAATAAATACCTCCGTACTCCCGCCATGGACAGTCTGGCAGCAACGGGCATCCGATTCGAGAACGCCTATTGCACAAATCCTGTGTGCTTGCCTGCTCGCTTCAGCATGATGACCGGACGTATGCCCAGTGAACTCGGCATTCGCAGCAATTATGTCGGTCGGCTGGATACTGTTCCTGAAGACATCACAAAACATGCTATGGGGTGGTTCTTCCGAAATGCGGGATATGATGTGGGGTATGGCGGAAAGGTACATTTGCCGAAAGGTATGAACCCTGAAACCATGGGTTTTGAGCACACCACTGCCAACCAGCGTGAGGGGTTGGCTGATGCAAGCATCGAATTCATTCGAGAAAAGAGGGACAAACCGTTCTTCTTAGTTGCATCATTCATTAACCCGCACGATATCTGTTTCATGGCAATTGGTGACTATAAGGAAATCGGCAGGAAACGCCTCAGCAATGAAATGCGCGCGCTTGGAACTGCTATGGAACTGCCTGAAGGTGTTTCCCGCGAAGAGTTTTTCGCCAAATATTGTCCGCCGTTGCCCCCCAATTTTGAACCGCAAGACCAAGAGCCAGAGGCAATCCGCATGATTCTTGAGCAACGGCTATTCAAACAACACGCGCGTGAGACGTGGTCAGACGAGAAATGGCGGATGCACCGATGGGCATACTGTCGTTTGACTGAAATGGTGGACGCTCACATTGGTAAAATCCTTGACGCGGTCAGGGAAATCGGGTTGGAGGAAAATACCTTGATTGTCTTCTCAACTGACCACGGCGATATGGACTCCGCACATCGAATGGAACACAAAACAGCCCTTTACGAGGAAGCTATACGTGTTCCCCTGATTGTGAGTTACAAGGGTGTTACTCCTCCGGGCTCGGTCAACGACACCCATCTTGTATCCAACGGGCTTGACCTAATTCCGACTTTGTGCGATTATGCGGGCATTGAGCCACCGGGTAACCTTATGGGGCAAAGTTTTCGTCCGTTAGCAGAAGGCAGAGAACCCCAGTCCTGGCGAACTCACCTCTTTATTGAGAGCGAGTTTGGCTACATGCTTCGTAGTGAGCGATACAAATACGTCCTTTACGATGCAGGGGAAAATCAAGAACAATTGATTGACCTTAAAGAAGAACCAGGTGAGATGAATAACCTGGCAACTAACCCGGCCTATCAGAACATTTTGAAGGAACATCGCGAGTGTTTTCAAGCTCATCAGAACGTGGCATTAGAAATTGACTAAAATGCTAAATTGACTGATTTTGGAATGGGAAGGGCGTTCCGGACAACCAGACAAAGGCTCATACAACATAGACTATCTTTTTCTGGCTTCCCGGTTGTCTGGCTTTCCGGCTTTCTGAGTTCTTTCCCCTTCCAATCCCTGTCTCGTTTTCCCGTTTTCTCGTTTTCTATCTTTTCTAACGGCATAGTCGTACAGCTTTCCAATAATTCTCTTCGGCCGCCTGATAGACCAATTTGATAGGCACTCCGTTTTTTTCAGCCAACCTCTTGCAATCTTCGTATTCGCACGCCGCCTTAACTACTTCATCGCCCAATTTTCCCAATTTCATCCGCACCTGTCCATATTGCGTGTTTATCGTTAGAAATTCGCGTGAGAGCTTTTTTCGTTTGACCTTGTAGAATCTGACGCCAAAGGTTGTGGTTTCACTTATTATGCAATATTCAATTTTTTCTTTATTTTGGGGATGGGCTAATACGGTAAGTTTGGTGGCGGGGCGGTTCTTTTTCATAAAGATGGGTGTGAAAAATACGTCAAGGGCACCCTCTTGAAAAAGCCTTTCCATGAGGTAACCGTATGTTTCAGGGGACATATCGTCAATGTTCGTTTCCAGGACGGTTATTTCGTCCCGCTGATAGTGTGTGTGTTTTTTTTTTCGCCGATTACTATGCGCAGCATGTTCGGCTGTTCCGCCAAATCTCTCCCTCCTGCGCCGTATCCGATTTGTTCTATTGTCATCTCAGGCATTGCGCCAAATCCCTTAGCCAACGCTGTGATAATCGCTACGCCTGTGGGTGTTGCCAACTCTTTTTTGATGGATGTCTGGCGGATAGGTGTGTTCTTCAACAATTCCAGCGTCGCTGGAACCGGCACAGGCAAAGTACCGTGTGCGCATTTGACAAATCCACCTCCCCCAAGCGACAAAGGAGACGCGTAAATCTCTTCAATGCCCAACAACTCAATACCGATTACTGAGCCGACGATGTCCACGATGGAATCGACAGCACTAACTTCGTGCAAATGCACATCATCTTTGGTGGTATTGTGTATTTTCGCTTCAGCTTGCGCCAGCCTGTCAAAGACCTTCTTTGCAGTATCCTTCACCTTTTGGGTGAGTTCGCTGGAATCTATCAATTCAAAAATTTCCGCAAGTTTTCTATGGTTATGATGGTGATGGTTTTCGTGTTCATCATCATATAGTAGATTCACATTTGCTTTTGTGCCAGTAATTCCGTGTTTCTCACTCTTTGTAAAAGTCAGAGCGTACTCATCGCCGATATTCAACTTTGCCAGTTCACTCATAAGCACGTCTTGGTCAAGTCCAGCATCCACCAACGCACTTAGAGTCATATCTCCGCTGATACCTGAAAAACAATCAAAATACGCAATTTTACCCAAAATGATACCTCCCTACCCATAGGAGCCACGGATTTTCAGACAACACTGATTTTGGTCGTATCATTTGTCGCCAATACGATTAATCAACGCAGCCATGTAGCCTGCTCCGAAACCGTTGTCAATGTTCACGACGGCAACTCCCGAGGCGCACGTATTCAACATGCTCAACAATGCTGCTATACCACCGAAGCTGGCACCGTAACCGATGCTTGTCGGCACAGCGATGACCGGTTTGTCCACCAATCCGCCTACGACGCTCGCAAGGGCACCTTCCATTCCTGCGACAACGATGATAACACGCGCGGAGAAGAGTTTGTCTTTATTCCCCAACAGACGGTGCAAACCCGATACCCCCACATCGTATAACCTTTCCACCTTGTTGCCCATAATCTGCGCCGTCTCAGCCGCTTCCTCTGCGACTGGAATATCCGAAGTGCCAGCCGTTACAAGCAAGATACCCTCGCGCATTTCAGGCTGAGTTTTCAGGACGCTGATTGTCCTGCCGGATACGTTATAACAAGCCTCTGGAGCTATCCTTTTTACAGCTTCGTAATTTTCAGGAGTAGCGCGCGTGGCAAGCAGATTGCTGTCCCTTTCCAGTATGCGTCCGGCGATTTGGGCGATTTGCTCGGAAGTTTTTCCTGAACACAGGATAACCTCGGGAAACCCCTGTCGCAACTGCCTGTGGTGGTCAATTTTTGCGAAACCGATATCCTCAAAGGGAAGACTGCGCAGTCCTTCGAGAGCGGATTCTACATCAATTTTTCCCGATTTTACCTCTTCTAAAATTTGTTTTAAAGTTTCGATGTTCATCTTCTATACTCTCGCCTGTCGCGTTGCTGCTCCGCTTCGCTACGAGCGCGCAGAGGTTCAGAGTCCTGTTATACTTTATACAAAATTATAGCGTTGCAAAAATTCCTTGGGCGTCATTACCGTAATCACGTCTTTAATTTCATCAAAGTGGCTATCATAGGTTATAATCGCGTCACAATTCCTAAGTTCCGCTATTATTGCGTGAGGTACATCAGAAGAATCAGTCATTTGATACTTTCTCTGATGGATTAATCTTTCCAGTCGAGTAAGCATTGGCGCTATTTCCAGGTCGATAGTTAGTATTTTAATTATTGAGAGTCGAGTAACATCCCGTAAATCATCCACAGGGAAGTTATTCTGACAATAGGAGCAAATTTCTTGTATCATGTATAAGGAAATTACTCCATCGACAACACGGGAATCAAGCAATCGAAATAAATGTTCCGTGGCGCAGTATCTTTCAACTTCAACATCCTTTCCAAACAGATATACATTCACAGTAGATGCATCAAGATAAACCCTAAGAACGCGGTTGTTCTCTGAAGGCATTTGTAATCCTCTCTTTTGATAAAAGTATTTCGGGCGACTTAATGACTTCGGCAAGAACGTCCGAAAATAGGGTAGCAATGGCGGCGAGTCCCTGGTCATTTAGTAATGCGGCGTTTTTCGTGCGTGCTTCCTGGGTTGCCTTAACAACATCATCAGTTTTCATCCGTTTTAAGTAATCGTCTAAAGATTTCATCTTGTCCTCCTTCTTTCCAAACGCGACATCATCTTACAGAAAACAGGCTTTTGGTGGAGCAGTTTTTCAGTGCTTTCATCTGGTGCAACAACACCGATGTGATACCACCCAAAATCAGTGCTGTCTGACAATCAGCGGCTCTCGTAATAGAATCAGCATCAATGTCACTGAAACCAACAAGTATAGAATCAGTGTAATCCACCAGATAGATAAGTTTGCTACCGTTACCTCGGTTACATATCCCAGCGTTGCGCACATAGCATACAGAGGGCTAAAAACCTGAGCTATTTTGGTGGGGTATTGAATGTTGATGTCAAACACACTGCCAAACACAGACAAAATAAATGGTGTGAAAATTAATGTGCAGGTTGTAGCGTAGCTTGCGATAATCGCTGATTCTTCACGCCCGCAGATTGAAGCCCACAATATGCCCATCGAATTGAGTGCGACGCTTGCAATGAAAATAATCAAATAACACTGTCCTATTTTGCGCAAGGGCAACCCGCCCGTATATGCTGAAAGACTCAGTAAGGGCAGTATGCTTAACAACATTATAATTGTGATAATTGATAGCGCGCTTAACTTACCGATTATAATTTGGGCATGTTTTAGAGGAGTAAGAGTGTCATCATCTCTGAGTATAGCAAGAATAGCAAGCAGTGGCGTCGTTAGTGCCAGCAGTAACAAAAAGGCGGAGATGATTAATACGGAAAACATCTCACTGCCGGATGCGTTTTTTGCGACTATCGCAGTCTGATTTCTAAATGATAATTCAACTGCGAATAGAAACAACAGTAACGATAAAACGCTGACATACAAAATTTGGATATTGCGTATCCTCTTACTCTTAGCGTAGACGCGCAGTTCTTTTATAATTACAGCAAACATCTGATATATCGCAAATCTGTTTCTTTGCGTTGAGATAGCCACTGACTTAGGAGAATGAGAAGTAAAGAGTAAAATTGTTACTTATCACTCATTACTCTTTACTTTCAATATAACAAGGGTTACATCGTCGCTTTGTTCTGCTTCTCCTGCGAAAGTCATCACCGCCCCAACGATTTTATCCAGAAGCCCTTGAGCGTTCAAGTGGGAATTGGCTTTCACAACATCCAGCAAGCGTTCTTCGCCGAACAACTCTTCCTGTTCATTAAAGGCTTCGGTTACGCCATCGGTATATAAAACGAGGATGTCGCCCTCTTCTAAGGGCACTTCGTCTTGGGCATAAGGGACGCCATCTATCATGCCAACGGCTAAACCACCGGTTTTGAGATAATTCGTGGTGTCTTTAGCGGGGTTGTATAAAACTGGCCAATTGTGTCCGCAATTCACATAAGCCAACTTTATAGTTGGAACGTTCAACATCCCATAGAATAAAGTCATATATTTTTCCGGCTCAGTATCATCGCATACGAGGTGGTTGACAAATGAGATAATATCGGTTAAGGAATGCCCGTCGTTGGTATAAGTCCCGACGACATGACTTCGCAAGAACGCTCTCGCGGTTGCCATCATGATGGCTGCCGGCACGTTCTTTCCTGAAACGTCCCCGATAACAATGCCCAATTCTCCACCATCCACTTGAATAAAATCGTAATAATCCCCGCCAAGGTGCGAAGCCTGTTTGTTAATAGCGGCAATTTCAATCCCTTCTATCTCTGGCGGTTCTTCAGGAAGCAAACTTTGTTGAACCTGCTGTGCAATCATCAATTGATGTTCAAGCAGTTGTTTTTCCCGGGCTTCCGAATACAGTCGAGCGTTTTCTATCGCTATCGCCGCCTGGTCAGCTAAGGTTGAAAGTAGTTCACCATCAGCCTCCATAAAGGAGGTATCATCCTTTTTATTCAAAACCTGCAGCACCCCAATTATTTTCCCACCCTTTACTCTGACCGGCACACAAACCAGAGATTTCGTAACAAAACCTGTTGCATCGCCTACTGATGCATAAAAACGCTTATCGGTTTTAGCGTCCTCAACAATCACAATCTCTCCCGTTTCCGCCACAGAACCTGCTATTCCCTTCCCCTTTGGGATGCGCATTTTTACAACTTGGTCGCCAACTGGACCGGTAGCGACATCAAATACAAGCTCACCTGTTTCCTCATCTAGCATCATCAAGCTACTGGCTTCCGCATCCATGACAATTTCCGCAGAGTGCATGATGACTTTGAGCAGTTCATCTTTGTTCAGGGTTGAATTGATATTCTTCGTCACATCTAAAAGCCTATCCAGCTTTTTTAACTTTTCGATGGCCTCGTCCAGTTCAATTTGAAACTTTTCCGGATTATTCATCTTTTTACGGCAGGATACCCCGTCTCTGAAAGGGGAAAGGAGAAAGGGGAAAGTAAAAGATGTGGTGCCTTCTCCTACTTTCCACTTTCCACTTCCCACTTTAGAAGGCGGGGAGGAATGCCGATCCCCCTTAGAATAAGTGAGGGGTTTTGGTCGGTCCCCTCGAACCGTCTCCGGTTTCCCGGGTAAGAGTCACCTCGCTAAGGTTAGTAAACGGTTTCTTGTATGCCGCACTGCGTTGGAGGCACACGGCGTAGCCTTACGGCTTCGCCGGTGCGCTCCACCCCCTTTGGCTGTTTAACGACATACCGTAGAGCGTTGGGCTGGTGAAGCACCTG
>CAZRLY010000248.1:0-9338 GCA_964601015.1 uncultured bacterium | reverse complement strand
CTTTCCCGTCCATCGGTATTGTATGCTGTAACGCTGATGCGATAGACGCGCCCTGTTGGAAGTTCCTGAAGCGTATATTCAGTTTGACTGCCCACTGCCAGAAAGTGAACTTGAACAATTGATGAAAGAAGCTGACGCTCAAGAGGCCTTGAACCTCCAACGTCTTGCAAGCCGTTTGCCAGATTGGAAAAAGAAAAGTTAAACATGAGTAAACCGTGAGAAAGGAGTGCGGAAATATTAATTTTCGCACTCCATACGAAGTCAGTTAGTCCGTCGGCCCGCGAACAACCACCGGAACGTGTATCAACATCGGCTTGTCCGAGTTGAAAGCATCGTGGACAGCAGGTACGATGTCCTCCGGCTTTTCGATTTTTACGCCCCTCGCCCCGAATCCTTCAGCTACTTTGGCAAATTGAACGGAGCTAAACTCACTGGCAACTGTGGCATTGCCGGATTTGCGTTGTCCACTTACAACTATCCCCCACGCCCGGTCATCGGCAAGTACAGTGACAAAGGGAATATTCTGCCGTGCAGCGCTTTCGAACTCTGCGATACCAAAGCCTATAGCTCCGTCGCCCGACAAAAGAAGTACAGGCTTATTGGGAAAGGCTAATCGCGCAGCCATAGCGCCCGGCACTCCCCATCCCACGACTGCGCTGGCACCACAAGTCAGCCAGTGTGCGGGGTACTTGTCACTGCACAATGCCATGTGCGCCCACTGCCCAATATTGCCACCGTCAACCAAAAAGATAGTCTCGTCCGTTATTACCTTTTTAAGTGCATCAACGATGTGTCCTCCCGTCATTGTCTCCCCCGCTCCAACGGAAGCAGGCGATTCTGCCCAGCGGGAATAGAACTGGGCGTACCACTCACGGGCCGTATCAAGCCAACTTTCGTGGCTTGCATAACCTCTGCTTTGCCACTCCTCCATCAACTGCCCAAATACCGTCCGAGCATCACCGAGGATAGCAACATCTGGCTCAACCCCCTGCTGCAACTCCGCCGGGTCAAAATCAACGCGGATGACGCGAACGCCCTTTGACAAAGGCGGCGAGTCAAGATAGCGAGTGCGATAATCTACCCTCGCTCCAGCAAGCAGAACTAAGTCAACTTCTGTCAAAAGCCTCGGCCCGCCACTGGCTGCTCCGATAACGCCAAGAAACTCCTCAAGCGACCGGTCGATAACGCCGCGTTCCCAAATAGGCGTTACTATGGGTATGCGCGAGAGTTTCACAAACCGCTCAAGCGCATCTCCGCCTTGAGCGTAAAAAACGCCGCTGCCCGCCACAATGAGAGGACGCGACGCGGAAGCCAGCATTTTTGTTGCATCACGCACAAGGCAAGCATCGCCAACTGCGCTGTTATTCACCCCGCCTGAAGTGGAAAACGGAGATTTTATGCGAGCCTCGTCAATTTCGCCGCTTAAAACGTCAACGGGAATTGTCAGGTGAACAGGGCCAGCCCTTCCGCTCGTAGCGGCGGCAAATGCCTCATGAACCGCCTGCGGAATTCGCGCAGGATGATTGACCAGTTCCGCCCGTTTGCACAACGGGTTCGCCAGGGCAACTTGGTCTAAATCCTGAAACGCACCCCTTCCAAGATAAGCTGAATTGCTCGCACCGGTGATGAGCAACACCGGCGCGCCGTCGTAATGAGCATTGAGCAACCCCGCAAAAGCATTCACGTGAGCTATACCGCTGCTTACCGCGCAAACCCCCACGCGCCGTGTAAGACGGGCGTAAGCATCGGCAATGTAGCTGGCCGCTTGCTCATTCCGAGTATCCACAAGTCGCAGTCCTGCCTGTGCTGCCGCTTTGAGAAATGGACTCAGCCCATTGCCACACAACACCGAGACAAAAGGCACACCTCGCGCCTGAAGCTCTCGAACCAATAAATCAGCGCCAATCATAATATTTTCCTCCTTCGTAAGTTTTCAGAAGTATCTTCAACTTTTATGTTGAAAAGGAGAGGCTTTGCCTGCTCCTTTTGTGCTCTATCTTTTTGGTGATTGGTTACTGATTATTGGTGATTTTACCACTCACTACTCACCAGTTTACCAGTCACCAGTCACAGTCTCAATACAAATGTACTGTTCAACTTGCGCTTTTGTAGTAACGAATTCATTCGTCTTTTTGCGGGCAAGCAAGCGACTGAAGTCGTTACTACAATTACGCATCCTTTTGAAAAAGGAAACTTTAATATTGAAAATTACCTATTATCCCAGTACCACAGGCATACCGCCTTCTACCAAAGCTCGTAGGCTGTCAGTTTTTTCACCTTCCACCAGCACCGTCTCTTCAGAGCAGTAGTCAATCAGGATTAACAGTCCCTTGCCCGTCTGCACTACCAGTCCTTTGCCGGTAATGGCAAGGATTTCGCCGGGCAGAGCATCCTTTTTGACCTTTTGCCAATCATCAGAATTGGCTACCTGCGCGTCGTTGATGGTGAGTTTACGTCCAGCGACGAATGTATAGGCATTGTTGCCAGTGTCAGTAAAACAACGGATTTGCCCACGAATGCCCTTCGCGCCCCGCGACCATTTTATTAGACGCCAGTCACGTCCTGCCCAAAGATAATTGCCCTTTGATAAGTCTTGCTTTTGACGTTGAACAGTGCCAGCCATAATCGCTGGGAGATTATCGCTGAAGATTTGAAAGGCGGCTTCCGAGAGACGTTTAGACACCGTCGCACCTGTGTCTTCATCGGTGATGGGCGTAGAACCGAAAGCGATGACATCGCCAGAATCAACGCCCTCGTCAATGTAATGCAGCGCAGTCCACGCCGTTTTCCTTCCCAAATACAGGTACCACCAGGAGGGAGTCATGCCCCGTCCCTCTGGCACCTTTGATGGGTGAATGTTGACGCAACCCAAAGGCGGGATGCCCAATAACGCTGGTTTGAAAATGGCAGGATAGTGCATTGAAACCATCAAGTCGGGTTTGACATTACGGAACAGTTCTAAAAACTCCGGTGCCGGCTCTGCGACTATCTCATAAGCAGGCATGTATAACGGCAGTAAATTCTTGGTAGCTACGCCAATCACCGTTTGTTCAGGGGGAACACCAGGCTGAAAGTTTGGCGCGGTTACAACCCCCACTACCTCATGTCCCTTGTCAACCAACTCTTGCAAACAGAGCGCGCCCGTATAACCGTTGATAATTGTAAAAACGCGCATGAAATCCTCCTTTATTTGGCGTACATTTTCGTTTTACTGATTATAGCATCTGTTGTGTAAATTCGCAAGATAATTTCCGTCTTGACAGGTATATGCAATCATGATATAATTAACCACGAAATTAAGCAATGATAACTCGGCTCAGAAAGGGCAACCTATTGAAAATGGGTATAGATGCGGATATTCATAAGGAGTCATCAAATGGAAGCATACTGGTGTGGGCAGTGTAATGTACCGGTTTTGTTAGAAAAAACAGGTCAATGTCCGTGCTGTGGCAATGCTGTGGAGTACCTTGCTACGGATTTGCGTCCTGTGTTTTACGTTGAGAAACTGATTCTCGAATTTTACCTTGATAAGATTGGCAAGTTGCGTTCTCAGTCTATTTGGAAGCACTCGAAAAATAGATATTACTACGAAAAGCCGCTTCGCCTCTCCGCTTCGCTCCGAGCTGATGGCAAGCGGTTGAACCTCCCGCGTATGCCAAAACTGAAGGAACGATTGTCTTCTCTTCGTGCTTTTTTGAAAGAAGAAGGCGTGCTAGAAAAAGAACAGCATTTTCCTTTGCCACGCTTGGAACCCTTTGTGCAGGCGAATCAGGAACGTTTGGCTCAAATAACAGACGATGCAATAGATTTTGTCAAACGGACGGTCGCGAAATACCCTGAACGCATCGTCGTTGTGTCGTTTTCTGGGGGTAAAGATTCGACCGTTGTGAGTCATCTTGTGCGTCGTGCGCTCGGCAAAGCAGAAGTGCTACACATCTTTTCGGATACTACGTTGGAGGACGCATTAACATATCGCTATGTCGAACGTTTCCGCGCATCAAACCCCACTACACCGTTTTTTATTCCCAAATCCGAACACGATTTCTTTGAGATGTGCAATAAGATGGGCCCGCCGACACAACACAATCGCTGGTGCTGTACGATTTTCAAAACGGGTCCGATTTCCAACGTGCTTAATTCGTTTGGGAAAAATATCCTGACTTTTTATGGGGTACGCCACGCTGAATCCAACGCGCGGTCAGGTTATGAACCAATTTCTCGCAGCAAAAAAATCACGAAGCAAATCGTAGCGTCTCCAATTTACGACGCATTAACGGAACCGGGTAACGTTGGTAGAATATTCAATCTTGATGCCGTTTTGCTTTCCGAATTGTTAATGCGTTTATCTTCTGAATACGACGAAGAATTCCTTCGACTTGAACGTACAGCAGGTTTGGACAGTATCGTTTTTCGCAATTCCTTAGAGGAACCACTTTCAGCATTAACCATCTATTATGAACGAAGAGGGCATCATGAATGGTTCGAAAATGATTTCGAGAAATGATTCTACATTACTATCTGAATTTCTTGCTCCTGCGTATCAATTTGTCCGGGCTATCAACGTAAAACTTGACCAGGACGAAAAAGAGCGCATTGCCCATTATCTGCCCACGCACAGTGCTGCCTCCTTAACAGCAGAGATACTTCAAAGTACACACCCAAAATCCAACCACCGGGTGCGTACTATAATTGGTCCGTATGGCGTGGGAAAATCAGCTTGTGCGCTGTATTTGCTGGCTCTCCTATCTAAGAAGGAAACCAACATGGATGCTGTCCGCATCGTTTCCGAACGTTTTCAACGGGATTTTCCTGACGCAGGCAAGGCCATCGCCCATTGGCTTTCATCGGACGAAAAATTTCTGCCGGTTGTACTATCAGGATATGAGGGGGATATATGCACTGCGCTCAATCAAGCGTTAAAACGTTCTCTGACAAATTTTGGCTTTGGAAACCTTGTCTTACCCACAGCATTTTCAGCCGTTGTAAATACCATAGAAAATTGGGAGCGGGAGTATCCCGAAACGTATAAAACTTTAGAGGAAAAGCTGAAGGAGTCACACTTCAACGGAACGTCTGAATTGCTGAAAGCAATTGAACACGGCGACATAGATGCACTGTCCTTTTTTTCAGAAAGTATTTACCCGCAGTTGACAAGCGGCGCTACCTTTGACACCAGCGCAGGCATCTCTCCCGACGTAGTTTTTCGGCATGCCGCCGAATTACTAAGACAACACGGTTATCGCGGCATATTCGTGCTCTACGATGAGTTTGGAAGATTTTTGGAACGTCTTGTTTCTAACCCACACGGATTTGATTCCAAGTTGCTTCAAGACTTCGCCGAGATGTGCGATAGGGCATCAAATTCACAGGTGCATTTGCTGTTGGTCACACACAAAAGCATCGGCGATTATCTGCAACCATTGGACAAAAACATTCGAGATGAATGGGCTAAAATCGAAGGACGCTTCCGCAATCGCCTCTTCGCCAGCGACGCCAACATCATTTTGCGTTTAATTTCTGAGGCAATTAAGGTAACTGATGAAAAACAATACCAGGCATTTAAAACCGAAAATTCGCCCTTATTCGATGAAGCTCTGAATCACACCGTTGCGTTACGGCTTTTTGATGGATTTCCAGTTGATAAATTACGTGAAAGCGTCATCGAAGGTACTTATCCACTCCACCCGCTTACAACAGCGCTTTTGCCACGGTTGTCCGAGCATGTAGCCCAAAACGAGCGCACCCTGTTTGCATTTCTCACCTCCAACGAGAAACACGGATTGAGGGATTTCATACAAAGAAATAATGATAAATTTCCCATCGTCCGACCGGCCCAGTTGTATGATTTTTTCTCTTCCGAGATTAAACACAACACAGGGCGCGGGGGAGTTCATAACGTTTGGAGCGATGTTACAAATACCCTCAAACATATTGAAGAAGATGATGAGTTTTTGGTGGAATTGGTCAAAACCATCGGAGTTTTCTTTGCGGCGGGCCTGAATTCCCAATTAACTCCCACTTCTGCGATGTTAGCCTTCGCATTGGGAGCGACTTCAGGTGAAGAAAAAATCCAACTTGAGAATGCGCTTTCAACTTTAATCAGAAAAAAAATGCTGATTTATCGCCGGTCTGCCAGTTACTATGAATTTAAACAAGGCAGTGATGTGGATTACGAGCAAGAAATTGCACGGGTAGTGCAGGAACGTGGCCAAATTAACCCGCAACGTCTATTGGACAAATCGTTTCGTTCGAAAGCGGTGTTGCCACGCCGCTACAACGATGAAAAGGCAATAGTGCGTTACTTTACCGCCCGTTATGTGCTTTGCTCTACGCTGTCACCGGATATGGATTGGGACGCTGAACTGCTCGAAGGACAGGAAGTTGATGGCTTGGTATACTATGTGATTCCCACTAACAGCGCGGAGGTAAGAGAAGCAGTAATTCTCGCCCAGAATTGTTTGCACCCGCAAATCATCTTCGCCGTACCTAAAAGTCCGTTGGAGGTATTGCCACTCCTGACTGAATTAGAAGCAATCAATATTCTATCTTCTGAACCACAATTTACTGAGCAAGATGAACGCATCGAAGGCGAACTAACCTTTTTTGCCGAAGATATTCAGCGACAAATTGCATCCATCCTGCAAGCGCATTTTGAACCTTTCGCAAAAAAATGCCACTGGATTAATCGCGGTCAAGTACGCGCTATTAGCAGCCGCTATCTGCTTTCCCGTTACGTCTCGCATGTATGCGAACAAGTATTTTATCAGACACCACGCATCAATAACGACGCTTTCAACCGGCACACATTAACATCTGCCCAAAGCCGAGCCGCCCGCCAGGTCATCGACGCACTCTTCGCACCTTCCCTGGAACCCAATCTCGGTTTCTCAGGGAGTGGGCCGGAGGTATTCATCATGCGTTCAGCCCTGTACCTAACAGGGATATTGGAACTTGACCTGCCTGTCTCTGTCTTGGGCGGGTGTATAAAAGATGACGGCTTCGCCGACATCTTTTCGTCGCCCAAGACAAATTTCGTTCATCGCCCCGATGAACAACGATTCCCCGAAATGGCGAAAGTCTGGGATGCCATAGACGGATTTTTTCAAAAAGCCAAGCAAGCGCCACAACCGTTTGAGCATTTAATACACACTCTAATTCGACCGCCTTACGGATTACGGAGGGGCGTTTTGGGTGTGCTAATTGCCGCCGTGTTTCGTAATTATCGCATCGGTGCGGAAATTCGTAACCGAAATCGTTTGATTACATTTATCGACGGCGAATTAATCCAAAACATGGTGGAAAACAGCGAACACTATACCGTAAAGGTGAGTCCGCTCAATCAAGCAAATCTGCAATGGATGTTATTGCTGGAAGAACATTTTCTCGGTTTTGTGCGCGAGGAGGAAAAACGCTCCGAACCGCTCAACTATCTACGGCTTGCTATGACGCGCTGGTTGAGGAGGTTGCCCAGACTATCACAGGATTCAGATGATACAAGCCTTATACCTGAGTTCGGACAAATATTTCGTAATACCATAACAGACGCGAATATCGAGATACATGAATTGTTATTTGAAAGATTGCCCCAGGTTACGGGCGGACAACTCGTTGACAAAAACGTTGACCTTTCTGATTCACCAAGGCCGCAACGACTTATCCGAAACCCAAAGCTGTCTACCGTAGCGCTGACGAATTCTACCGCCGTGTGGGTGCTAACGCAGGACGCGGAACTCACCAATTAGCTACGGAAGCGATGGAATTAATTTGGCGCACACGTGAGAAGTTAGCTCTGTTTGCAGGCGTCGCACATCCTGAATGGGTAGTCTTTCTGCCTTCAGCAACAGCCGCGTTAAATCTTGCGATACTCGGCCTAGCCTGTGGTTTAAACCACAGGAACATCCAATCAGGCGACGTAATATTCCACAGCCCCTTTGAACACAACGCTGTCTGGCGTCCCTTAAAATCCCTTGAAAAACACAGGGGTGTTATCTTAGAGGAAATACCCGTCAATCCCCCCAACCCCCCTTTCTCAAAGGGGGGAAAGGGGGGATTTGAATTTGACTTAGCTCGCTTCAAACGAGCGGTGAAACGTGAACAGCCCAGAATGGTCGTTGTGTCGCACGCTTCAAACGTCTGCGGTGCCATTTCCCCCATCAAAGAGATTGCGGAGATAGCAAAAACAGCGGGGGCTTCATGTATAGTGGATGGTGCGCAAGCGCTAGGACTTGTCCCGCTGAATCTCAAAAAGACCGAAATAGATTACTACATCTTTTCAGGACATAAATCACTCTACGGGCCTTTTGGCGTCGGTGGACTTTTGGTAAATACGCAAGAGAAACTTAACCCTTTAATCTTGGGGGGTACGGGCGTTTACAGCGAATTAGAAGAGATGCCAGATAATCCACCAGAACGCTACGAAGCCGGTAGCCACAACACATGGGCAATCGCCGGGCTTGAAGCCGGATTAGATGAAGTCGGACTGAAAATCGGAAGCGAGCAATTATTTGAGCATGTCAATTCCCTTACTACTACCTGTGTAGAGGGGGTAGAGCAAATTAATGGCGTCCGTCTTATCGGCAATCCCGACGCTGTTAAAAAAGGCGTTGGCGTTTTCTCTTTCAACGTACGTGGCAAATCCCCACAGAACGTAGCTGAAGAATTAGATAAACGATTTAAAATAGCAGTCCGAGCAGGACTTCACTGCGCCCCGCTAGCGCACCGATGGCTCAGAACGTTTGATAGTGGCGGAACGATGCGGGTAAGCTTTGGACAGTTTAACACCATGGAGGTAGCAACATGTCTACTACCAGCCAATTAATCCAATCTACATTGAAAGAACGCTTTGGTTTTGATACCTTTCGTTCCGGTCAAAGCGAGGCGATTAGTTATGTTCTGGATGGGCAAAATGCGCTTGTTGTCATGCCGACAGGTAGCGGAAAATCGCTCTGCTACCAATTGCCAGCATTGTTATTTGAAGGGACAACTTTGGTCATTTCGCCGCTGATAGCGTTGATGAAAGACCAAGTTGATATGTTACAAAAGCAGAGCATCGCAGCGACGTTTATCAACAGTTCTTTGGCACTTGACGAATTAAATGAACGCCAATTGGATGTCAGAGCGGGGCGATACAAATTGGTCTACGTCAGTCCCGAAAGGTTGAGAAACAACGCCTTTTTGCGCACATTGGCTGATGTGGATGTGTCACTGTTAGCCGTGGACGAAGCGCACTGCATATCACAGTGGGGATATGATTTTCGCCCCGATTATCTGCATATTCGCGACCTATTGGATACAATCAAGCGCCCGTGTGTGCTGGCGTTGACCGCGACCGCTACGCC
>CAZRLY010000247.1:7124-9377 GCA_964601015.1 uncultured bacterium | reverse complement strand
TTAAACTCGAAGACATCGTGAATAAAAGGACGAGGAACGGCGAAAAGCTGACCATCTTTGCCGGCCCTTCAGTAACATCAACCTTACCATTCGGGTCAAAAGAAGACGCAATCAAAGAGACGGAATATATCATTGACACTGCAAAAGATTCGTGCGCTCTTTTCATCCTCCCTGCAAACGATGTTCTTCCCGACACTCCCGTTGAAAATCTGATAGAATTCCACAAACACGCTGTAAGCTATGGTAAAGAGGTAATACAAAGGGCAAGCAAGAGGGATTAATTGAAAACGGAATCACAGGGAGGCAAGAAATGTCAACAGAAACTTTAAGACTACCAGAGGTACCATTGGGTTCATATTCTATTTCGCGGCTGATAGCCGGAGGAAATCCGCCACGGGGCGGTTCCCATCAGACTCGCCTAATGAATATGCACATGCGCGAATATTTCACGTTGGATAATACTGTCGAGTTTTTGCACCGCTGTCAACAACAGGGCATAAACACCTGGCAAACAGACTATGGCTCAGACATCCGTGGCGCACTCAAGCTATTTCGTGAACAAGGCGGACAGATGCAGTGGATATGCCTTTGTTCACCAGAGCAGGTAGCGGACAAGAATGAATTAGCTAAGGTGCTGGAACTGAACCCCATAGGGATTGCCTTTCATGGCGAAGTAACTGACCGAATTTGGCGCGCAGGGGATATTGATACTGCCCTTGATACCCTTGCGCAGATACGTGACGCAGGCGTCCCGGTTGGACTCTCAACGCACAACCCGGAAGTTATCGAATATACCGAGGGGGAAGGCTGGGACGTTGATTTCTACATGGCCTGCGTATACAGGAAGAGTCGTGACCGCGCTGAACTCATGGAGATTATGCGTGATATACCGATAGGTGAGATATACCTTCCCTCGGATGTTCCGAAGATGTGCACAACCATAAGCAAAGCCACTAAAACCTGCCTTGCCTTCAAGATTCTTGCGGCAGGGAGAACGTGCGACACCCCCGAACAGGTGCGCAGAGCATTTGAATTTGTCCTCGGACACATCAAACCCACGGACGCTGTAATCGTGGGAATGTATCCGCGCTATACCGACCAAATCGAAGAAAACGCAAACCTCGTCCGAATGTTCGGAGTTGCGTAGTTGAACGAAGTGAAACCCAACTCTTCCCATTTTCGTTGGGTTTCGTTCCAAACTCTACCGTATTTCAGGCTCCCAACCATCAGGCAAATATCCCATCTCTTCCGCCACTTTCACGAAACGCCCCGTGAATGCCTCTTCGGTCAACAATTCGCCCTTCGCATCTCGCGAAGCGATGAACTTACATGGGCGTTTGGCAAGGCAGGGAAGCACATCCACCAGGTCAAAATGTCTCAGGATTCCCCATGCCATAACCTTCAAGTTGTAGAGTTCTCGATTGTAGTATCGGGTTTCGGTCAGGTGGTGGTAGGAGTAGAGCATATCGACAAAGGTCAAATCGTCGAAGCCGTCCTCCAGCGTTGCGGCGAAGTAGCCAAAGATTGCGCCGTTGCCAACGCCGTATAGCCCAATGCGTTCCACATCATCGCGCGTACGCAGATAGTCGTAACCGCGTAGTACGTCGAATACACGCAACCCCAGGGTTGATATTTCAAGCATCATCGCGTCGCAACCCAATTTGTATTCCGTTCCGTGTGGTTGTCCACCGCGATTTACGGGGCGTACCTCAACGCCACCGACGCCACGCACATCGAATACGAACAACCGATGGTTTTGAGCAAGCAGTTTTTCCAATCGTTCCCGTTCATTTGGGATGTCGTTGGTGCCATTTTCCAGCAAGACCAAATCAGTTTGTGCAGCCTGCGCATTGTCCTTAGGATGAACCATCACACCTGTGACGACGATGTTGGGTTCGCTGAAGAAGAATATTTTTTCAGTTGGGTAGCCCTCAACGACGTTTTCAGCGATGATGCGCGCATACATCGTAGCGTCGCGCCCGTCGGGAATGCCGAGTACCTTCAGGACAGCCTTGCGCATCTTCCCTCTGTGTGCTTCAAGCGTTACATCATCGGTAATCGGTTTGAACTTTGGGGTTGTATTTTGAAGTCTTTCGCGGTTCAGGTCAAATACCGTCCTACAGTTTCTAAACGCATCAAGTATCTGTCCCTTTGGGGTACACCACAACTCGTTTTCCGGCAGCGTTTCCGGGTTAGACGTTTTGAAGTCGGGTTCTTCGCCCCTGAAGTGTTTTTTGTACCAATTGACGCATG
>CAZRLY010000247.1:0-7024 GCA_964601015.1 uncultured bacterium | reverse complement strand
CCGATGCGTTTTGCATCAACTTCGGGACGAGTTTCAAGGTAGTCCAAACCGCGCATCACATCCCAGATAAAATGCCTTCCGACGCTTGCCCCTCCAAGTACGAACTGTAAACCAGCGTGGGTGTGTTCTGTCGTACAACCGCCGATGATGCGTTTGCCTTCCTCCGGGTCAAAATATTGGAATCGCTCTCCCTGCCCCGGCGGGTCAATCGCAAACACGATAAAACCGTTGTTTGCTAAATCCACGCATACGGATTGATAGACAGGATAAGATTTCCCCAAATCGCTGTGTCCGTGTACAAATACGACAGCGGGTGTGGGTTCGCTGATGTTCTTCGGAAGATAGAGCGCACTGGTGACGTAAAACTCAGGCAAGCTCTCATAAATGGTTTTCTCAATAACAAATGCCCCGCAGTCGATAGTACCAGTACAGCGGACATTGAGCGGGGTTCGCTCATCCGGTAAGCCGCCAATAGCGTCGAAAAAACTATCCCGCACTTTCGCACGGTGTTCTTCAAATGCGTCTATCGTCGTAAACTTTGCTTTCTCCTGTTCCTGTCGGCGAAAATGCGCTTCTGCGCGCCGACGCAAATAATCTACCAGTTGGTCAGAAACATCATGGTAGCCGTCAACATGAGATGAAAAAGTCTGCATAGATAATATTCTCCTCCAAGTAAATTGTGAATATAGACGTAACCATGGGAATTTAGTTGATGCCCCATCGGAATTTATGCTCTTGGCTAAAAAAATGACTGTGAGTATAAACTAATCCGTCATTGATTTGGTAAAACAATTTTGCTTGACAGTCAAGTTTTTTGATGTTAGACTGTATACTCGCCATGAAGAAAGGAAATTCATAAATCACAAGGAGGAACGAAGATGTCTCAATCTGCATTAGCAGCACAACTTTATACGGTGCGGGAGTTCACAAGGACGCCCGCTGATATTGTAAATACGATGAAGAAGGTAAGAGAGATTGGATACGAGGCACTGCAATTATCGGCTCTTGGACCAATTGATACGAAAGAATTGAAGAAGATTCTGGACGGTGAAGGGCTGACAGTCTGCGCTACGCATACGAGCTACGAGCGGATGCGCGATGAACCGCAGGCAGTCATCGACGAACACAACCTTTTAGAATGCAAACACGCTGCTATCGGCGGTTTGCCCGGCGAATACCGCAACGCCGAAGGCTATGCGAAATTTGCGAAGGAAGCCTCAGAGGTTGCAAGGAAACTCAAGGAAGGCGGTTTGACTTTTTCCTATCATAATCACAGCTTTGAATTGGAGAAGTTCAACGGACGTACTGGGTTGGCAATTCTTTATGAGGAAAGCGACCAAGAGGTATTCAACGCAGAGATTGACACCTATTGGATTCAGCACGGTGGTGGCGACTCGGCGGATTGGATTCTAAAGATGAAAGGACGCGTACCGTTGATACACCTCAAAGATATGGTGGTACTTGGTGGCAAGCAGATTATGGCAGAAGTCGGAGAGGGTAATCTCAACTGGCCGGCAATTCTGGACGCATGCAAGGAAGCAGGGACACAATGGTATCTCGTCGAACAGGATACCTGCCAACGCAACCCGTTTGAGAGTCTGGCGATTAGTTTGAAAAATCTCAAGTCAATGGGGCTTACTTAGGTGAATGGATTGAAGACTTCTGGATTGAAGATTGAAGATTGAAGATAGAAAAGACAAAAGACCAAAAACAGAAGCCGCTGTTGACAGTTTTTTTTCAATAGTCAATTAGATTGAAGACAGAGGTGTTAAAATGACGAATAAGATTTCATCTCCATGGTCAGAAGGCGCTCAAGGTGCAGTTTCGTTGACCTTTGATGACGGGGCGTCTTCGCAGTTAAGAATAGCAATCCCCGTCATGAACGATTTAAATTTGAAGGGTACTTTCTATGTCTGCCCGCGGGGAGACGATTGGATGGCATCTCTCGCACCCTGGAGAGAGGTAGTTAAGGCAGGACACGAAGTCGGAAACCATTCTATCAGCCACATCTGCTCCAGAGCGTTAGGGGCTAACCCGAACGCCCAACGGTGTCTTGAAAACATCACGCTGGATGAACTGGAATCAGACATCCTTGAGGCCTCTCGGCGTCTTCGCGAAGGCATTCCTGAACAAAAGGAATTCACGTATTGTTACCCTTGTTATCACGAACACATCGGAGAAGGACTTACCCGAAAAAGCTATGTTCCCTTGATTGCGAAACATTTTCCCGCCGGACGCGGCAGAGGGGAATACGGCTACAATCACCCAGCCACCTGTGATTTGGCATACCTTTGGTCATGGAATGTCGAGCATACGACGGCCCCGACGGTGGTTGGCCTGGCAGAGCAGGCGGCAACGTTGGGACGTTGGGTTATCTTCACCATTCATGGGATTAACGAGGGCGGCTTGATGATTAGCGAATCCGCTTTTCGTGAACTTTGTTCATTCTTGAACAGGCATCGCGATAGGATTTGGGTAGCGCCGGTGGTGACGGTTGCCCTGCGCATACAGGAGTGGCGGGAAAGCAAGAGCGCGAGAAGATGAGAAAGCCCTCATATTAGGAGTGCAATAATCAGCGGCAGCGTATTATTGAAAAGATCGCTTCGCCCCTCCACTTCGTTACGGGCAAAAATACACTTCGTGGCAGGATCAAATTCTGTCACTTCGTTGATTTTTGCGCTCCTGTTTATATGAATTTGAGAAAGGAGAAGGATATGATAGATGATAGACTCACATTGTGGTATAGGCAGCCTGCAACCCGGTGGTTGGATGGATTGCCCATCGGCAATGGCATTCTCGGCGCGATGGTTTTAGGAGGAACCGAGGAGGAGCGATTAGCCCTCAATCACGAGCGGTTGTGGCGCGGTCGAAGCCGAAACCGAACGACTGAGGACAAAACACAATATCTGCCTGAAATACGCGAACTCTTCTTTGCTGGGAAAATGAAGGAAGCGGGAGAACTGGCAAACAAAATTCTCTGCGGGCCCGAACACGCCGTTGAGCCGTTCCAACCTTTCGGCGATTTGACGTTGACCTTTTTGGGACACGAAAAGGCTGAAGGTTATCGTCGCGAATTAAACTTAGCGCAGGGCATGGTATCCGTTGAGTATTCCGTAGATGGCGTCAAATACAGGCGCGAAACCTTTGCATCTTTCGTTCATCAGGTAGTCGTGCTGCATCTAACATGCGACACTCCCGGAAATCTGACCACGACAGTCAAACTATCGCGCATTCCAGACGAAGATTGTTCGCTGGAACCCTGGTCAAACGATGCCGCCTTGGGATATTCCGCTGAATTTGTCGAAGGGGTGAAGTTTGCCGCTGAAGCGCGAGTATGCAGTTCCGGCGGAAAGCAATATGCCCAAAGTCCAGAAACTCTCTGCGTGGAGGATGCGGACGAGTTGCTCATCGTATGCGCTATGGAAACATATACGGATACAACGGACTCTCCCGCAGCAACTTGTCGGGCACACCTGGACGAAATTCCATTGGATTATCAGACGCTCCGCGACGCTCACGCGACGGATTACCGCAGTCTCTTTGACCGCGTATCGTTGTGTTTAGGCGAACCTACTTCCGACAAACCCACAGATGAACGATTGCAAGCGGTGAAAGACGGTGAAATTGACTTGGATTTGCTCGCTCTCTACTTTCAATTTGGTCGGTATTTGCTCATCACTTCCTCTCGACCGGGCAGTCTTCCAGCTAACCTTCAGGGCATCTGGAATGAGATGCTCAAACCGCCCTGGGATGCTGATTTCCATCTTGACCTGAACCTCCAGATGAACTACTGGCCGGCGGAGGTATGCGACATTTCAGAGTGTGTTGAGCCAGTTTTCGATTTCTTTGACGGACTCATCCCCGAAGCGAAAAAAGCTGCGCGGGATTTGTATGGCGCAAGGGGTATCTACATTCCAATCACTACGGATGTCTGGGCAAAATGTACTCCTGAAGCCCCCGGTTGGGATGTCTGGACAGGTGCGGCGGCATGGCTCGCGCAACATTACTGGTGGCATTATGAATATACCAACGATGAAGATTTCTTGCGAGACAAATGCTATCCGTTCATGCGCCAGGTAGCTCTGTTTTACGAGGATTACCTTGTAGAAGATTTGTCAGGGAATCTGGTAACCGTACCCTCGCAATCGCCTGAAAACAGGTTCGCCGGTGGAACTGGGCCAGTGTCCTTGTGCATTGCAGCGACGATGGATGTAGAACTCATCCATGATGTGTTCAGCCACTTGCTGGTGGCGAGCGAGATTCTCAACATCGACGGGGAGGAACGAACCAGATGGCAAAACATTCTTGACCGCATCCCGCCCTTACAAGTCGGCAAATACGGGCAACTTCAGGAATGGCTTGAGGATTACGACGAAGTTGAACCCGGACACAGACATCTTTCACATCTGTTCGCTTTTTTCCCCGGCGACCAAATAACCCTTGAAAAAACGCCCCAGTTCGCTGCTGCTGTGCGGAAATGTCTGGAACGCAGGGAGGAACACTCAGGCGGCTACTGCGGTTGGACTCATGCTTGGATGGCTTGTTGTTGGGCGCGTTTGAGAGAGGGCGACAGGGCGTGGGAACACCTCCGTCCCCTGGTATCCGATTTTACTACATTGTCGCTCCTTGACTTGATTTCTGGCGATTGTTTCCAGATAGATGGGAACTTCGGCGGAACGGCGGCGGTTGCCGAAATGTTGCTTCAAAGCCATAACGGAGTGCTCCGAATTTTGCCTGCCCTGCCCGAAAGTTGGTGCGAAGGTGAGGTAAAAGGATTGGTCGCACGCGGGGTTTTTGAGGTCGATATTACCTGGCGGCAAAACGACGTGGAGACGCTAACGTTGCGGTCGCGGCTCGGCAAGCCCGCTCATGTGCGCATCCACACGCCCGGGGAGTTTTTAGTGCGTTGTGACGGCGTTGTCGTCGAATGCGCTCGTCCCGCCGAACGGGAATATGTTTTTCCCACAACTGCCGGAAAATCATACGAATTCGTCCGACAGTGAAAAAAACACGAAAACGAGAAAACGGGAAAACGGGAAAACGAGACACCGCCGTAAGACGAAGGGGGCTTTATCCGACGCTGACTTGTTTTTTTACCCTGAAGAGTGAAGAGTGAAAAGTAAAGAGTGAATTGCTTATTACTTTTTACTCATTACTCTTCACTATTCGTAACTCTCTCTCCATAAGGTTTTTTCTGAATTATCAAACAATATGTGATAATACATAAATAGCCGTGTCTGGTTGTCCGGCTTTCCGGGTGTCTGGTTGTCCGGGTGTCAGGCTTTCTATTGCCCCTGCGTTACACGCAGAACTTCATCAGTCGTCGTGATTCCGTTTAGTGCCTTCCGTATGCCGTCCTCGCGCATCGAGCGCATTCCTTTTTGCAACGCCACTTTGCGAATCTGTTTGCTGGTGATTCCGCGAACCGTCATCTCGCGTATATCCTCATCCATCGGCAGCAATTCAAAGATGCCTATCCTACCTCTGTACCCGGTTTGACGGCATTCTGAGCAACCGACGGCTTTGAACAACGTCAGCTTCGACTTGTCGGAAATATCCATATTCTGCGGTAACAGTTCAAGCGTCGCATCGGATAGCTCAATGGGTTCTTTGCAGTTTTGACAGAGCTTTCTGACGAGCCTTTGGGAACTAACCAAAATCAATGAACTGCTAATCAAAAACGGTTCTATCCCCATGTCTATCAATCGCGTAACAGCGCTTGGCGCGTCATTCGTATGCAATGTCGTGAGAACCAGATGTCCTGTCAACGCCGTATGAATAATCATCTCCGCCGTTTCGTAATCCCGCACCTCGCCAACCATCACGATATCTGGATCTTGTCGCAGTATATTTCGTATCCCGACGGGGAAAGTTAAACCAAGTTCGGGATTAACATTTATCTGCGTAACGCCCGGACAGTCGTATTCTACCGGCTCTTCTATGGTTAGAAACTTCAACTTTGTGGAACGAAGCCTTTCCAACGCGGCGTACAAAACCGTACTTTTTCCGCTGCCAGTAGGACCGGATACGATAACGATTCCATGAGGCTGTCGGATAGATGACTCGAAAAGTTCCAAATCGGCTGGCGAAAAGCCCAAATCAGAAATATTCACCGAAACAGCCTTGCGGTCAAAAATGCGGATAGTAATAGCCTCGCCATATTGCGCAGGAACACAGGATACGAGCAAATCAACTTCCCTGTTGCCCAATGTTTTTATATTCAGACCAATTTTGCCATCTTGAGGAAAACGCTTCTGTGCGACATCCATACACGCCATTATTTTGATTCTCTCGATTATTGACCACTGAATATCTTCTGGCGGCCCCTCAACCTCGCGCAAAACCCCGTCCACCCTGTACCGAATCGTTATATCCCTCGCAAACGGCTCAATGTGAATATCGGATGCTCCTTGCTTGGTGGCATCAATAATCATCAAGTTTACATATTCCCTAACCTTGGGGCTTTCCGCGGGTTCTACCTCCCCCCTTGCGACGGATTCAGCCTTCGCGTCTTCAACAGACTTAGCACCGCCAACGGGGATAATTCCCTCTTCCAATCCATCGGCGAGTTGTCCTACCTGCACTTCGAGAGTGGCAGTTTCTTCGCCGACTTCGACCAATGTGACGGCAATTTCAGAAAATATATCGCTCTGAAGGCGCATCGCGTCTGCAAAGCTCGAACCACGTTCTATTTCAGACTTAATTTCCTCAATTACTTGCTTTAACTGCTCATCTGCTGTTGATTCTGCGACAGTACCCAACGCGTGAACCAACCTAAATCTGGAACTTACCAACAGTTTAAGTTGCCTCCAAAATAAGGCTTGTTCTTTTGCTTTTTCGTCAACCATTTTTGTTTCTCCTTTCATTCAGTTCAGAAACCAAGTTTTTCCAAAAAACTTGGTTTCTATGTATACTCATCATCGCCTTTGATTTCCACCGTTGCGTTGTATGCGGCTCTGGCTTCATCAAGGCGACCAAGTTTTTTGTAACAATTTCCGCTGCCGCGCCACGCTTGACGTAAATC
>CAZRLY010000246.1:0-9395 GCA_964601015.1 uncultured bacterium | reverse complement strand
TTTAGAATTCACTTATGAGAGGGGTTTGATATGTTGTTGACCATTACAGTTTTTTGTTGCAATCATCGGCTTCTACGAAATCATATCCACGATTATGGATTTCCAATGGACGCAGAGCGTTTTAAGTGCCATACAGAAGGGAGAGGTCAGCGGCGACTATTTTAGCTCTGTGTACCTTGTCACCAATAGCGTCGCTGTTTTCGTGCAATTCTTTCTCACGAGTTTGGTGATGCGGCGTTTTGGAGTGGGAATTGCATTGCTGTTTTTGCCGGTCGCGGCGTTGAGTAGCTCAACTGCCTTTTTAATCTTCCCGATTTTGATGATGGGCAACGCTCTATCGGTAAGCGACAATGGACTCAATTACTCCATCTATCAGTCCTCAAAGGAGGCATTATACGTTCCTACCACCCCGGAAGTCAAGTATCGGGCAAAAGCCTTCATTGATATGTTTGTACAGCGTTTCGCCAAAGTCGTTGCTGTGGCAATTAGTCTCATCATCGGCGCTGGTGGCATCCGTTGGTTATCGTTTGCTTCGATAGCTCTACTTATCGTCTGGATTGGCGCAGTTAGATTTGCTGGACGACAGTTTGAAGGCATGACGCAACAGAACGCGGTAAGTTCCGCTGAAAGCGAGGAATAGTCAACTACTGCACGTATAAATGCGGCAGCTTGAATGCTGTGAAAAGGCGGGTGTTTAGTCTAAACACTCGTCTTATCAAATAGGGATTCAGACATACATGCGCCTTCAACAATATACTTCTTGCATTTTTATCATGGCAGATGGCGCTCGACCTGACGTGTTCTCTGATTTACTGCAAAGGGGCGACTTGCCCAACATTGAGCGTTTTTTGATTGAACCAGGATGTTACCGCACGATTACATCTGTCATCCCAGCAACTACCGGTCCCGCGTATCTTCCGTTTTTGACAGGTTGTTATCCTGGCACTTGTAATATGCCCGGCATCAGATGGTTTGACAGAAAAGTTTTTTGTAGAAAGCGACTGAGTTTGAACAAGTTCCGAAGTTATGTAGGGGCTGAAAGTTACCTATACAACCGTGACATTTCAAAAGATGTTCAAACTCTTTTTGAATTGGCAAATAAACCTGTGAATATTTTCAACTCAGTCAATCGCGGCTCCGGGTTCTGGGGAAATAAAACTAAACTTCGTCGTAGCATTCACTGGGTACGCGCTCACTATACGGACAACTGGCAAAAAACAGACGCTGTCTGCGAAAATCTTTTGATGCGGACAGCGGGGAAACAACATCAGTTCATATTCGCCCTTTTTCCTTCCATTGACACCTTGAGTCATCTCAGTTATCCAACTTCTGAGAGTGTTTTAAACGTCTATCACAGACTTGATGATTCAGTGGGCAAACTTATCAAGCGTTTGCAGGAACGTGGCAAATTGGAAACAACGTTGATAATTTTGGCTTCTGACCACGGCTTGAGTCAGACTCACACCCATTTAGGTTTGGCAGATTTGATAAAAAGCTTTGGACTGGAAACTCTGTTCTACCCGCTTATCTTCATGCGGAATCCCCAAGCTGTGGTGATGGAGTCAGGCAACGGCATGGCGAATTTGTATTTCAGGGTTGGAAAACGGTGGGATGAACCGTGTTATTACCATAATTTACGCAAATATGGCAAGGACAAACTTGACATAATTGAATTACTTTTGCAGCGAGAGGAAATAGCCCTCTTAATTTCAAAGGACATTGCAGGCAATATTATCGTAAATAACAGTAAAGGAGAAGCAAGAATAAGCGTTGTAAATGACCAAATTAGTTATCAGGTGGTTTCAAAAATTGACCCATTTGGCTACATAGATTATCCCGCCCAAAGCGATAGTGCCCAGTCATTGGAACTTACCTTTGATACTGACTACCCCGATGCTATCATGCAGTTGATTCAAATCTTCCGTTCCCCTCGCACGGGAGATTTGTTAGTAAGTGCTAAAGAAGGATTTGACCTGAGAACTCGCTTTGAAAGCCCAGAACACAAATCCTCACACGGTTCTTTGCATAGAAGCCATTTGCTCGTTCCTTACGTTAGCAATTTTAAAATAGAACAGGAAAGGGCACTTCGCACTGTAGATGTATTCCCCTCAATCGTGAAACTTTTAGGGTTGAATACTGGAGGTATTAACATTGACGGTAAAAGTTTTGTGGAATAAAATCAAAGCGGATAGTAAAACTAAAGTCTGGATAGCTATTTTATCTATCAGCATTATTCTACTGGGAATACTCAGCTATTTCATCTTTTTATCAGGTGGTGGCAGATATTCACAACTGATTAGCTTCTTCCTGTATATGTGTATTGCATGTACCATTATTCCGCTTTTAACGCCACCTTATGTTATTGGGCTGGGGAAGATTTTCGCTCCTATAATTGTAGCGCTTACAGGAGCGATGGGCAATTGTATAGGCGGGCTATTAGATTATTACCTGGTGACATTTCTTTTCTCAAAGGTACAACTTCTTCAAAAAATGGAAAAGAGCAAAATATACCAACGGGGCAGCGTTTATTTTAAGCGCTTTGCTTTTCCATGTTTGGTTTTCACAGGATTCAGTCCCATTCCATTTGAGCCTTTCCGAATTATGGCAATCCTTGCCAAGTATAATTTAGCAAAGTACATTCTTGCTATATTCATTGGGCGAATGCCACGTTATTATCTGCTTGCTTGGCTGGGAAAAGAATTTCGGGAATACTTTACAAACAAAGTTTTGCTTCTGTTGTCAATTATTTTGATATTAATCTACCTCATTCAAGAATTGGTCAAAAAGTATCGAAGAGGTAAACTTCACAAATCGAAGGTTTGATGAAGACAGAGAAAGGAGAGAATTATGAAAATTTTCAAGCAACATATTATCTTATATTCAGCGCTCGCTTTAGTATGGGCACTTGTTGGGTGCAGCCATGTTGTTGAATATCCGATTGCTGAACCCATCACTTTTGACCCAGATAACGCCCATTTGGCTCAAATTCCAGAGGAAAGAGAACCAAATAACGTATGGAACGCCGTCTATTATACGCTTTTCTATCCTGTATTGGATGGCGTTGATAACCTGTTTGGCTTGCTTGGGCCGGGGGAAGCAAAGAATGTAAATTCTTTGGAAGAAGTACCTGACTCCAGTTGGTTCACCAATCGCATCGGCATGTATCCGATGACGCCGGAAGAGGTGGCACTGGGTACCAATACCACGTCAGGCCCGAATCAGGATGGGCAGTGGATTGTCACTCGGGGCAAAACTCAGGGTGTAACACCCGGGTTCTTTATCAAGGACGCTCTGGGCGATGCATACATCGTCAAGCTTAATCCTCCGCAGAACCCTGAAATGCCCCCTACCGCTGAAATTATTTCTTCCAAATTCTTTCATGCGGCGGGTTACAATGTCCCTGAGTATTCGATTGTGTATTTTGACCCAAAGATTCTCAAGGTGGATGCTAACGCTAAGTTCGTCGATAAAAAAGGGCGAAAGCGGCGTATGACGCAAGCTGACTTAGATGAAATTCTGCAATATCCCGCACGGGAACCAGATGGTCGAATTTACGCGTATACCAGTAAAATACTCAGCGGCAAGCCGATTGGCCCTTTCAAATACAGAAAGACGCGAAAAGATGACCAAAATGATATTATTCGCCACGAGGATAGACGGGAATTGCGTGGGTTGATTGCCATTAGCGCATTCTTGAATCACGGTGATATGAGAGGGCCCAACTCGTTGGATATGTATGTCACCGAGAATGGCAATAGCTATGTCAAACACTATTTGATTGACTTTGGAAGCACTTTAGGTTCCGATGGTGTCGGACCAAAAAAGTTAATCCGAGGGCCCATATATCAGGTTGATTTCAAAGACGTTCTCCTGAATATCTTTACCCTAAGGAGAGAAAAGCGGCATTCCTCCCCTTTGTCGGCAGAAAGTAAATCTATGATTTAAAAATGAATGCCGACCCTGATTGAAGCAATCAGAAGGGGTATCCTGCCGTAAAAAAGATGAAAGGAGTTGGCTACTTTGAGGCAGATGTCTACAACCCGGGGAAGTGGAAGCCGTACTATCCAAACCCCGCGCTTGCGCACGCTACGAACTTAGATGGTTACTGGGGTGCTAAAATTGTGATGTCCTTCACTGACGAACACATTAATGCCATCGTCAAAGATGCGAAATATTCTGACCCAAATGCAGAGGAATACGTGATTCAAACCTTAATCCAACGCCGTGACAAAACAGGGCGTTACTGGTACAATCAGGTCAATCCGTTGGATAAATTCAAAGTTGACAAGCACGTCTTGCGCTTTGACGATATGGCAGTCGTTGGTCGTTTGGAAAAGGCGGGGGATACGAAATACAAATGGAAACTTGAGTATCAAGGAAAGGACATACAAGCCTTGACAGACTACGTTGAATTTGATTCAACCAACATTGCGTTCACACTAAACATTATTGAGAAGATGAAGGCTGCCATTCGTCAGTCTGGGAATGCCAATAATAAGCGCAACCGTGTATTCTCCATTGACATTCGGACTAAGCGGAGAAATCGTTCAAAATGGAGCAAAAGCGTCCGCCCACACATCTATTATTCACCGGAGGGTGAGTTCAAGCTCATTGGCATTGAAAGGGAAGGTTGAAGTAGGTGAGCAGGTGAGAAAAGCCACGTCTTCTTGGTTTCGATACGATTCTTCACTTCATTCCGAGTCTACTCAACCGGCGCCACTTCGCTCCGAGCGGGTGAGTAAGCTGCTTGACAACCACATCGGGTTGTCGCTACAAAGGGCTTTCCTTTGCTACATCCGATTTACCAAAGTCAAGGTAATAAGTGAAATTATTACTCTTTACTCATTACTCTTTACTTCCTAAATTAGGAGGAAACAATGCAAAAACGATGGACATTGATTTTATTTGGGATAGGCTTACTGTTTATCCTGTTAATTCAAGTCAGTATTCCGTGTTTGGCGCAAACCCATATAGGGACTGAACGCACACCACCAAAGCGTTCCGCTTATAAAACGGCGATATGGCCGGTAACATTTGCGCTGAAGTTGCCCGCGAGGGTACTTTATACCAATTTAAAAATTTAATGCAGGATAATTACCCGTAGCGTCGCCACTCTGTGGCGACACGACATTAATTTATTTTCTTAAAATGGTATTAGACAGCAAATCTCAAACTCTTTTGCGAGATGTGGCTGAAAAATATCATCTGGATTTGACGCGTCAAATTCGCGAGGATAACGCTAAGTCAATAGAAACGTTGAAGAAAAGTGGTATCCAGATGGTTACAGTCGCACAAGAAGCAAAACAGAAATGGGAAGAGATTGCAATCGAAGTCAGAAAAAAACTTGTCGGAAAGCTCTATCCTCAGGAACTTCTCGACGAAGTGACTCGATTGATTCAAGAGTACCGCGTCAGGAACCCCGACTGATTAACTTGGGGTTCTCCGCGCTTAGTTAAAGATGAGAAAAACATGTCAATACGAAGATTGTCCGCACCCGGCGGAACAATTTCACGAAAATTGTCGTTGGCACACCGCCTCGGTCGACAAGTCACGGGATGACACAGTCAAAGCACAATTGGAAGAGATGGTGCGCAATCGACAAAGCCTACGGGGGTTTCAGTTGAGTCAAGTACGCCTGGAAGGCGCGAATTTGATGAACGCTAATTTAGAAGAGGTTAATCTCATCGGGGCTCATCTGGAAAGGGCGAATTTGAGTTTAGCGCGCCTGGACAAAGCCGATTTAAGTACCGCTCATTACGCACCTCACGGGGGACGGATGTTCCCACGGGCGGCTCCGGTTTTTCGGGGACGATGGTTCGAGCATCGTCGAGTTCGGCGTCTGTAAAGCCGCGTATCAGGTCAATTGTTGCCGTGCCCGGGCGGTGTTCGACAGGTGCGAGGTAAATTTGCATCTCAGGCTCCTTAGTACCGATACCAAAATTGTCTTTATACTACCCGTAAAAATTACGTCCGTATTTGGTTATTTCATCGTTCATTGCATGGATAATCTCAGGCTTATAAGGCACTCCGTGGCTTGGTGTTGCAATATATCCGCCTCCAGTCGCCATTTCATCAATCCTTCTGCGTACCTCAGCTCGAACTTCCTCCGGCGTTACTCCTGCGCGAGCAAGGACAAACTGGCTGTCAATTCCTCCGCAGAAAGCTATTTGGTCGCCGTATTCACGCTTCAGTTTTGCTAAGTCATTACACGGCTGACAGGGATTCCAGATATCCGCTCCAATCTCCACCATGTCGCCAAATACTGATTCGATTTTGCCGCAGGAGTGCTGGTTGACGATAAGCCCTCGTTCTTTCATGCAATCGTAGATGCGCTTATTTTGAGGTTTGATAATCTTACGCCATACGTCAGGAGGCACAAATAGCGCGCTTTGCGTTCCCCAATCGTCACCGTACCAAACCATATCCAAATCTGCAACATCGTGGAATTTTGAGATGAGCGCAATTTTGTAATCGGCAACCGCGGTAAGCATTGCCGACATCTCCTCCGGTTCTGTTATAAACGCAATTAAAGCCTCTTCCATGCCAAGAAGCAGATAAGCTCTCTCGAAAAGTCCCATCTCGACGAAGCCCTGTACGAGATGCTGTTCACGGTCAATTTCACTTGCTCTGGATTCAACCCCAGTCCAATCTAAAGTGGAAACGTCCGGGATGGTAATCTGCTCCCGCCATTTGCTAATATTCTTAATTGTGTGCCCACCGTGGGTGGGATAAGTGCCGCCCTCTGCTTCCTTCTCCAGTGACCAATTAACGCTAAAGGCATCAAAACCAGCCTGCCCTGGACGCTCTACAACAGGCGGGCCGAGAGTAATTACACTCTCCATACCGTTCGGAACCCAATTAGGATTCTTTCGCTTGATTACCCGCAATAGATTTTCTTTTGGACTCATCCATACCTCCTCTTAGCCAATCGTCGGGTAGGCTTCCGCCATACCCGACCTACCACAACCTATCAATACAATCTTGACAGAGCACTACTTTTGCAGTTAGCATAAAAAATAGCTATATTCGCCCTTTTACATCATCTATCATAACTGCGAAACCTGTGAGTGAATACAAGTTTTTCAACCCAACACCTTATTGTCAGAAGGAAGCACCCACTTTTTTGCGTATGGTAGTTCGTAATACCTCACCGTATCAGGAGTGGTTGCGAGGTTCTACACCAAGCAGGTAACGAACAAAGAAATCCTGCCGCCGTCGGTTTCCGTAAGGGCTTTCGGCGATACCGTGCCCGCCAGCCGAACCGCCGTATATGCCGACACGAGAGATGTCCATGTAAGGATATTTCTCCGTCGCAGCTTTAATCCACAAAATGCGGTCGAGAAAGCCGGAATCAGCGAGATTCTGCCAACAAACATCATGAAACTTCTTCGACCGATTTGAGGTACCCATGCCGTCAATCTGCACAGTAATGAAGCCCAGTTCAGCCATCTCCTGCGGTTTATGAAATGCACTAAAAGATTTCGGCACATGGGCACCATGTGGCCCTGCATAGATTTGCTCAATGACTGGATATTTGCGGTTAGAATTAAAATTTGTCGGACGGTAGATTATCCCGTAGATGTCCGTTTGGCCGTCACGTCCCTTGGCTGCGAACGGTTCCGGAGCTTTCCAACCGGTAGCGAGCAATTCCTGCCAATCGGCTCGTTCAAGCTCGCAGGCCAAGTTACCGTCCTCCGAACGACGCAACTCTGTTACAGGGGGAAAATCCACGCGCGACCAGGTGTCGATAAGAAAACGGCGGTCAGGAGAGAATTCAACCGAATGTGTACCATTGCCTTCGGTGAGAATCACAAGACCGGCACCGTCAAAATTGATTCGGCAGTAGTGGGTGTAATAAAGGTCCTGTTCTGGATGGATGCCGCCGGCGCGAAACCAAATCTGCCGTGTCTCTTCGTCCACATAATCAACGTTGCGTACTACCCATTGCCCTTTGGTAATTTGGTTTTTCACCTCGCCTGATTCGGAGTCATAAAGATAAAGGTGGTTCCAGCCATCTCGTTCCGACATCCAGATAATCTCCTGCGTTTCATCTATGTGATGGGAGAATCGCTTGTTGGCATAGTCGATGAAGGTTTCGCTCTGCTCGTTGATTACCGCTTGCGTCGCGCCCGTCTCGGCATTGACGGCAACGATGCGTAGCACCTGATGGCCCCGCTGGTTGTAGAGGAAGGTAAATCGACGAGAATCTGGTGCCCATCGCACATCGGTAATACTCCAGGGGTTGGGGAAGAGTTCATCACTCACTGGAACATGCTTCTGTTCAACTACATTGAAAAGTTGAGGTTTCGGTTGCGGGATTTTGTCGCCCGGCTTCAGATAATCAAAAGAATGAAGTTTCGGCTGAAGTTGGTCTTCGGGCGACGACTCAATGAAGTACACCTGGCGGTCATCTCCTTGCTTTGTTCGCAACGACACTACCTTCCCGGAGTCAGGTGCCCAAAAAATTTTGCCGGAGTAAGAATTATTTTCTGTTCCGTCGGCACTGAGAGCGAACTCTTCGCCGGTTTCCTGCTGGCGAACATAAAGGTTGTGGGCTTTGAAAAACGCAACCCATTGTCCGTTTGGAGATTCTTCGCCCTGTTGTTCATCTGTTTCTTCTGTAGGGTAGCCAAGTCCCATTGCTGGAACTCAGCCCCCATCAAACCGTGCGTGCAAGTTTCCAAGCACACGGCTTTCACTCTCAATCAGACTTTGGCTTAGTTGTGTGAGGATGTTTCTGAAATTTCCTTATATTGTTTTTCAGAATGTAATTTAATCTCATTTTCATCCACTGAGCCATTTCATCACGGGTTAATACCTGATGTGCAAGCACATGGCAGTCCTGATGGAGTAGCCGTAGGTTGTTTAGCTTCTCAGAACCGCCCTTTGAACATGGTAACATGTGATGAGCATGTACCTTGCTATCTGCTATGTCATCCCTTGTTATTGGGTCGCCACAGCAGGGGCATATACCTTTCTGTGTTTTCATCAATTTCTCAACCTTGATGGTATACACTTGGCTCAAAGCGTTGGTATAAGCTCGTTTTTGCCAGTATTCTCTGGTTTCTTTGTCATCGGCGTGTATTCTCATACCTGATTTTATTTTCACAAATCTCACTATTGGTATGAGAGGTATGATTTTTATTTTCTTTCCTGTCTCGTCCTTGAACACCCACTTTCGACCTGTTGTGGTAAAATATTTCCTCATTATCCACTTTTTGCCTTTTTTTGGGTGTCGTCGTTTTGCCCATCTCCATAGTTTTTGCCATAGTTGGCTGTCTATGTTTGAGAAGGTTTTCTTGCTGACCGCAAACCTATAGTACATGCCAAATCCTTGTAACATGGGGTTTAGCATGCGAATAATGCTTTCTTGTTTTGCGGCTTTGTTACTACTT
>CAZRLY010000245.1:0-9403 GCA_964601015.1 uncultured bacterium | reverse complement strand
GTTTTGACACAGTTGGGATTCGCGGAAGGTTGGTTTAGAAATCCAGAAGCAATCACGGATTTTGAGAAGGCGGACGCGCTCTTTGAAGCCAACCTTGAACATTACAAATCAGGCAATCTGGCGGAAGCTAACATCCTGTTGGCAGAAGCGAATGTGACATGGAAACGGGCTACGGGGAAGGAATATCACTATACTCAGCGTCAAACGTGAGGCGTGAAGAGTAATGAGTGATGAGTGATTTGCCCATTACTCGTCACTCATCACTTGTGGGTTGTCTTAATCAAGAGTTCATAAAACTTCTGGAAATTTACTAAATGAGGTGTTACCAAGTATGAAATTTGTATATTCATCCCCTACCGCTCAAAGCAAGCCTAAAGTAGTTGCGGAGAAGGCAAAAAAGAAATCGAATAAGAAAAAAGTGACCCTGATGGAACAGTACAAAAAGATGAAGGAAGAACACCCCGATGCAATTATGTTCTGTCGTGTCGGGGATTTTTACGAGACTTTTTATGAAGATGCCGAGATTGCCTCGCGAGTGTTGGATATCACTCTGACGTCGCGCGATAAGAATAGCGAAACTGGACCGGTTCCGCTTGCGGGTGTGCCGTATCATGCGATAGATTCCTATTTATACAAAATGGTCAAAGCTGGTTACAAGGTGGCGATTTGCGAGCAGGTAGAAGACCCAAAATTGGCGAAAGGGCTTGTGAAGCGAGAGGTGATACGGGTGATTACGCCCGGCACGGTAATTGACCCAAAAGCCCTTGAACGCAAGGCTAACAACTATCTTGCCGCCATTAACAGAACACAGAAGAGATACGGTTTAGCGTATGTAGACGTATCGACGGGCGAATTTTTTGTAACGGAATTGGAAACTGAAGCCAGGTTGTTATCTGAAATATCCAGGTTGTTTCCTGCTGAATGTCTATTCCCTGAAGGCTTTGAAGAATCCGAGTTTATGGGAATCATTGAAGCGAACATAAAACCCGTCGTTAATTACCTCCCCGGATGGCGTTTTGATGTGGAGACTGCGCGCACAGAATTGACAACACATTTCAAGACTTTGACGCTGGACGGGTTCGGCTGTGAAAACATGCCCGGCGCGATTAGCGCGGCAGGCGCGCTGATATATTACATCAACGAAAATCAGAAGCAGGAAGCGCAACACGTCTTAGGCATCAACACTTACTCCGTTGAGGATTTTATGATATTGGACGCTGATACACAACGCAACCTCGAATTGACACGTTCTATCCGAGATAATTCGGAGAAGGGGACGTTGCTGGAAGTTTTAGATGAGACGCTTACGCCGATGGGAGGGCGCAAGATGCGCCAGTGTATTTTGCAGCCGTTATTACAAGCGAACCGGATAGATTCCAGGATTAATGCCGTCGAAGAACTATACAAAAACGTCACGTTTCAAGAAGAACTGAGAGAGATACTGCACAAGATGTATGACATGGAACGCCTGATAGCGCGGGCGAACATGGGCGCGGCTAATGCACGTGATTTGCTTGCCTTGAAGGATTCGTTGCTGCTCATGCCGTCCATCAGGGAAAAGCTCGCTGACGCAGATGCCTCCCTTCTGACAATCCTACACGAACAGTTGGAACCGCTGTCTGATTTAGCGGACATAATCAAGAATACCATTCAACCTGAACCGCCCGTCACCATCCGGGAAGGACGCATTATCAAAGACGGCTACAATGAAGAATTGGACGAATTGCGCTCTGTCGCAACAGAAGGCAAGGACTGGATAGCGTCGTTGCAGCAGAAGGAACGTGAGCGGACAGGTATACCCTCGCTTAAAATTGGTTACAATCAGGTTTTCGGTTACTATATCGAAATTACAAACACGCACAAAGATAAGGTTCCTGAAGATGATTACATCCGCAAACAAACCCTGACAAACGCCGAACGCTTCATCACCCCTGAACTCAAAGAATGGGAATCGAAGATACTCAACGCTCAAGAAAGTATGAACGATTTGGAATATCGGCTCTTCTGCGAAGTACGCGACAAGATAGCGCAGGAAACTGACAGAATCCAGAAGGCCTCCTCCATCATCGCTATCTTAGATGTGCTGGCGTCTCTTGCCTATGTAGCGACAAAATACAACTACACAAAACCTATCATCACTGCAGATGACGAAATTATCATCAAGGACGGGAGACATCCTGTAGTAGAGCAACTCTTCACGCAAGAAGGATTCGTGCCGAACGATACCCACCTGAATTGTAACGACCAATTGATGCACATCATCACTGGACCAAATATGTCTGGCAAATCCACGCTGTTGCGCCAAGTCGCGCTCATCGTGCTGATGGCGCAGATGGGAGGGTACGTGCCTGCCGGCGCGGCTAAAATCGGCATCGTCGATAGGATATTCACCCGCGTGGGCGCGTCGGACAACTTGGTGATGGGACGCAGTACCTTCCTCGTTGAGATGAACGAGACGGCGAATATTTTGAACAACGCCACATCAAAGAGCCTTATCATACTCGACGAAATCGGGCGTGGAACGAGTACCTTCGACGGATTGAGCATCGCATGGGCTGTTGCTGAATACATTCTGGATAAGAAAAAAATCGGTGCCAAAACCATGTTCGCAACCCACTATCACGAACTGACCGAACTTGAGGGAAAATATGAAGGGGTTAAGAATTATAACGTGGCGATACATGAAGAGGGCGACAGGATTGTTTTCCTGCGCAAAGTCGTCGAAGGCGGCACTGACGACAGTTACGGCATCCACGTAGCAAAATTGGCAGGCTTGCCACAGGAGGTTATCCAGCGAGCCGGTCAGATTCTCGCCGTCTTAGAAGAACACGACATCAGCGTGGATAATAAACCAAACCCCAAACTAAAACGCCGTCCAGCCAGAGAAAGATTCCGCGATGATTCACTGCAACTGTCGCTGTTCACCCCGCAACCGAATCCCGTCGTGGAGGAACTGAAAACGCTCGACCTGAATAATATTACGCCGCTGCAGGCGATGAATAAGCTGTATGAGTTGAAGACGAAAGCGGAAAGCTAATGAAAGGTGGCGAATTGGATGATTACAGAATGCGAATTCTGCGGTGGCAAGGATATCGTTCAAACTACCGTTGATGAGCTACACAAATCGAATGGTAGACATTTTTTGATTGAAAATATTCCCGTGTGGCGTTGCAATAATTGCGGTGAAAAATATTATGAGGCGGAGGTTCTCGTAAAAATTGAGACGATGTTAGCGGAAAAACCGAACATTGTTCGTACCATTCAAATGCCCGTTATGGCATACTGAACGGTATGTTGTAATAGCCGACTTGAAAAATTATGTTAGAAGAACTGAATATCCTTGAAATCGTTGTGGGTAGACTCGATAGGAAATCTGTACCTTATATGGTAACTGGTTCTGT
The DNA here is from genome assembly GCA_964601015.1 of uncultured bacterium. GTDB lineage: Bacteria > Poribacteria > WGA-4E > DTYX01 > CAZRLY01 > CAZRLY01. The sequence goes on along the minus strand of CAZRLY010000245.1, from coordinate 6,002 downwards.
CGCAATGAACTATTATGCCGAACCCAGAATGACGCGAGATATAGATATAGTAATAGAACTGGAACGAAAAGATGCTGAAACAATCTATAATCTTTTCAAGGATGATTTTTATGTTAGTCTTGATGTTATTGAGCAGGAAATTGAAATCAGGGGAATGTTCAGCATAATCCACTTAGAGGAGATTGTTAAGATTGATTTTATCATACGCAAAGAGTCTGGGTATAGAGAATTGGAGTTTAGTAGAAGAAGAAAGGTCAAAATTGATGATTTTGAGGCTTACATTGTTAGCCCTGAAGACCTAATTTTATCCAAGCTCTTTTGGGCAAAGGATAGCCATTCGGAATTACAGTTGAACGATGTAAAGAATCTACTCCAAGAGAACGTAGATATGGATTATGTTGAGAAGTGGGCTAAGGAATTAGAAATAGATGATTTGCTTTTAGAGGTGCTGAATGAAGGATACTGATAGAGACATCGAAAGAAAATACAGAGAGTTAATGGCAAAGAAAAGCGGGGAGGAACGACTAAAGATGGGTTTTGATATGTTCCGTTTTGCATCGAAATTTATCATCAGTTCTTTGCGCGAAAAAGGGGTGGAGGATAAAGATTTAAGAAAGCATGTTTTTCTAAGGGTATACGGAAATGATTTCAGCGAAGAAGAAAAGAAAAAAATTATAGCTCGTCTGGATAGTTTCCAAAAGGAAAATTGACATGAACCTATCTAATAAGGAGATACAAACTCTTGAATAAACCAAAAATATTCTACCTTCCAACGCCCGGTCATACGAATAGGGTGTTCAAACAGGAAACTTTTGAAACTTTTTTAAACAACTTCGACGTTACCGCAAACGAGAGCAACTCCAATTTTACCAGCGAACAGGTAGCCGAGAGGATTCAGGGTTTTGACGGATTAGTAACCGGTTGGGGGACGCCGCGTCTGACGGAAGAGGTTTTTGAAAACGCTGATAAACTCCGCATCATAGCACATTCAGCAGGCTCCGTGAAGGGCATGTTGTCGGGGGTTATGGAAAAATACATCATCCCGCGCAACATCTGCGTATTCAGCGCGAACGGCGCTATAGCCCTAAACGTCGCAGAACATACCATCGGAGCGCTAATCTCTACAGGACGCAGGTTTATCGAACACGCCTTAGCTATCCGTGAAAAGGGTGTTTGGCGTTCAGATGTCCCAGGCAATGGACAATATCTCAGGGGTAGCGTTGTTGGGATTGTGTCCGCCAGCAAAGTAGGGCGGGAGGTTATCAAACTTCTGAAACCGTTCAACGTCGAAATTCTAATTTTTGACCCGTATCTTTCGGAGTGGGACGCAGGCGACATGGGCGTGCAGAAAGTGGAGTTGGACGAACTGTTTGAACGCTCTGATTACCTTACCGTACATGCACCGAGCATTCCCGAAACTTGGGGCATGATAGGCGAAAAACAATTAAAGCTCTTAAAGGACGGCGCAGTTTTGGTGAATACCTCACGCGGCAAAATAATTGACCACTCGGCGCTGTTAGCAGAAGCCCAGACGGGCAGAATACTGGTAGCCCTTGATGTAACTGACCCGGAGCCGCTGCCGCCTGATAGTCCATTTAGAAAATTGCCAAACGTCGTCATTACGCCGCACATATCCGGCGCAGGCTATTACGGCTACTTTGTGATAGGTAAAACAACGCTGCAAGCATTAGAAGATTTCTTCCTCGGCAGACCGGTTACTGGCGCTGTCGATTGCAACAGATTCGCACAATTGGCGTAGTTGCTACGGGTAAGAAACCGAGTTTTTCCAAAAAACTCGGTTTCTATGTATCTTTGGATTGGATGATGTATGGAATCAGTGGGGGAGGAGATGTTTAGAATTCTCATTAAGGAGATTGTTATCTGATGAAAACAACAGCTTTTCTTGACCAAATTAACAATGGCTATGCACTTTTGTTATATGGCGAAAAGGAGACAGAGCAGATGGATGTTCGCCTTGAAACCCTTGCCAAATACATCCCTGAACCTGTAAAAGAAGGTGATGTGTTGGAAATTACACTTTCTGACGGAAACGAGGTTGTTTATGTTCGCAAATTAGTCGAGGAGACGGAGAAACGATACAAGAAAATTAAAGCTATCTTGGATTGGATGATGTACGGGATTAGCGGAGAGGAAAATGTTTAGAATTCATATATTAGATGTTGGGCGTGGTGACTCAATAATTCTCCAATTTGACAACGGTAGAACTTATCTCATTGACTGCAATGAAGCTTCTGGTAAGGTAGCGCCTTTTTGTTATCTGCTCGAAACACTTGGTGTTACCGAATTGGAAACTATCGTTATCACCCACCCACACGCTGACCACAACCGTGGCTTGCACAAAATTGTTGAATGTATACCAATAAGACAATTTTGGCTGGCTAGTTATTACCATAGCAACCAATATTATCAAGAGTTGCTTAAAAGTGTAAGAAGCAAAAAGGACATTCGCATTCTTTTCCCACGCTCTGGAACGCTTATCGAAGAGGGCAAGGACAGAGTTCAAATTTTGGCACCTCCGCCCGTTCTCTCTACCTGGACACATTCTGATATTAACAACAGTTCCATAGTCCTCAGAGTGACAATCACAAACGAAGAACAAAATAGCCATACAAGCGTCATCTTAGGTTCCGATGCTGAACTTGAAAGTTGGGCACACATCCTGTCTGCGCATCGAAAGCATCTCCAGGCAGATTTGTTGAAGGTAAGCCACCACGGGAGTAACTACGGTACTTACCCGGACATCCTTTATGCCATCAGACCAAAATATGCTGTTATTTCCGTAGGCGAGAATCCGTATGGACATCCTGAAAATTGCGCTTTGAAATTCTTAGAAGGGACTTGCGAAAGCGTGTTGCGCACTGATAGAGATGGAACGTGCATGTTTGAATCAGACGGGGTGAGTTGGCAATACGTTTCGTAGTTTCCACAATCAAATAAATTCTCTTCAAGCTGTGCAACCTTTAGGGCTAATCTTTCCAACGTGATTTCCGACACGATTATTATTCTCTCCCCCCAGAATTTGCTGTCGAGCAGCGTCGAGTGCTGTGGGATTCTCGACCCAATCAGACGGTTGAGTCGCTGGGGTACGCAGAGGACGGATGGGACAGCGGGAACAAGGCGGATGACCAGCGTAGCCGTTTTCCAAAAGGGTCCAAATTGTCCTGATTAAATCCTTCAGTTTGAAATGCGTTACCAAACACGAACCGACGTTACCCTTCTTCTGAAGTCCACGGCGTTCCATCTCAATCTCAATTAATTTACCAGACTCCATCAACGGACAACTCCGCTCTCTCCAGGTCCAAGTGCGATGTTCTGCGATGTCGCCAGAGGGAAGTTTCACGGGACGCACCTCTGTACGGTAGCCCAAACATGGCACACGCCGAAGCGTCTCAGCGAGGTGTTTGGCGGTGGTGGCCGCGTGGGTTGTGCCAAGGTTCAGTTGATGTCCCCCATCTCGCGTGAGGAGGCCAAGTGGCGAATCCTCTCCCATTGTCAGAGTGAGGTGATGATGTTGGGTGTAACGCAAAGCAAACGCGCCCCAGGCGGCATACGGATGGGTTGGGTTCAGACTGCGGTAGACTCCGGGCATGCGCCAGAAGGTATCCGGAATACGTCCATTAGTGCAGGGCGTTTGCAATGGTTCGTATATTCCTGCACCATGTTGTTTGAAGGGCGCACCATGATTGAAAGAAGGCATGAGTATGGTTCCTTCGGGTCCCACCAGTTCTATGAGGGCACGGATGACCGATTCCGCTCCACCTTCTACCCAACCGAAGGAACTGAGTGAACTATGAACCATCAAACGCATACCACGGCCAAAGCCAAGGCGTTCCAACCCGATGCGAATATCTTCAGATGTCATCGTATAATATGTAGGTCAAGATTCACACCTCGACAAAGAGATGTCGTAGCGACTACCCAATGTGGTTGCCCGAAACTTGACCTACCCAAAAAAGAACAAGCTGGCAGCATGTTCTACCTACTTCTTTGATTACACCAAACCATCCTTTTTCATCCACTCGATTGTCTTATCAAAAACCTTGATAGTCTTTTCGATGTCCTCTTCCGAATGCGCGCACATAGTCATACCGCCTATGCTCGGCAGGTCAATTCCGTTAAGGAACATGCCGCAACGGAGGTTTTGCAGCAAAATTGGGTCACTTGCTTTTTTCAATTTCCTATAATCGTATTTGTAAGCGTCAAAATCCTTCGCCTTGCCCGGTCTGTCGTGTGCAAGGAGATACCTGAAACCTGAAAATTCCCCGTAGATAGCCCAGGGCAATCCGTGTTTGTCTATGACTTCGTTCATCTCATTTCTCAAGATGGAACAGAGTTCATTAGCCCGCTCACACGGATTTTCAGATTTCACGATTTTCAACGTTGCGACACCCGCGGCAGCCGAGACAGGGTTACCATTGAAGGTTCCTGGGTGGGGCATCTTTTTCTTCTTCCATTTTAGGTCAGTTGGTCGGATTTCGAGCAGTTCCATGATGTCCGCTCTGCCGCATACACATCCGCCGTTAAATCCGCCAGCGAGGATTTTAGCGAGCGTAGTTAGGTCAGCTTTGATGTCGTAGTATTCCTGCGCGCCGCCGGGAGCAACGCGAAAGCCTGTGATGACTTCGTCGTCAATGAATATTACTCCGTATTTAGTTGTTAGTTCTCGCAACTTTTTCAGAAACTCGCCGCCGGTAGGGATAGCACCAAAAGAACCTCCGGTCGGTTCAATTATCACACAGGCGATGTCATCATCTTCGCTCAACGTCTTCTCCAGAACTTCCACATCGTTTGGCGGGATGATGATGGTATTGTCAATTACCTCCTTCAAAATACCGGGAACTGGCTCATCGTAAGGCGGATTTGCGCCCAAAATAACTTGGTCGTGCCAACCGTGAAAATGCCCGGCAAATTTGAGCAATTTGTTTTTGCCTGTGAAAGTTCGCGCCAATCGAATCGCCATGAGTGTCGCTTCCGTGCCTGAACTTGTAAAACGCAATCTCTCAGCGGACGGAACTAAATCCAACACCAACTCCGCCCATTCGACTTCTAAACGATGAGACGCACCTAAATGCGTGCCTTTGGCGACTTGCTCTGTAACGGCTTCTACAACCTCGCGCCGCCCGTGTCCAAGCAACAGAGCGCCATGCCCGCACCAGTAATCAATGTATTCGTTGCCGTCTGCGTCCCATTTTTTCGTCCCTTCAGCCCTTTCGATGTAAACGGGAAAAGGTTGCAGGAATCTACCGTCGTGCGTAACACCACTTGGAAAAAGGTTAGCCGCCCTTTCGTATAACGAGAGCGAACCAGGAAAAGCCTTTTGATACGTTTCCAGAATAGTAGCCATAAATTTTCCCTCCATTTTTGGAGTGCAAAGATTTGATCGTTGCATCTTGGAGTGCAGAGATTTTTGCTTAATGCAATGACTGAGAGCGTGTGTGAGAAGTTCCTTGGATGCCCACGTAGGTTGGGTTCAACGATAGTGAAACCCATACGCATCAACTTTAGCCTACGAATCAATTCGAAGTCTAAAAGCTCAAGTCGTCTCAAAGACGACTAGAACAAGTAGTTAGTATCTGTTGATTTTCTAGTTAAATGGCATACCCACAACGCTCCCGTCGGATTGGCAAATCCGACGGACGCTGGCATGGATTTCGATTGGCGTCGTGGATTTGCCAATCCACGACGAGCAGGGACGACTTTTTCAACAGATACTAGTTAGTCCACTTTTAGTGGACTTTAGCTGTTAGCCTGAACTTGAGTTCAAGGCATTTGGTTGACCTCAAATATCTAAAAAAACTCTTAACTTGATGCTAATGGGTTGAACGACAGTGAAACCCAACAGGTGAATATCTGGTGTTTGTTGGGTTTCGTGCCTCAACCCAACCTACTTTTCACACAGCCTCTGAGTCATTGCACTCCCAAAATACAATATTCCCGCTTAGTATATACCAGTTTGGTACTCGTTGTCAAGGGAAAAAATA
>CAZRLY010000244.1:0-9419 GCA_964601015.1 uncultured bacterium | reverse complement strand
ATAATTGTGAATGGGTATCTGCGATATATGGATGCTCTGCCTGCTGATAATAACTTTCTTGCCCAACCCGAGTGAATTGGATTGAGCGGTTGCTTGTTTGCGTCTAATACAAATACATAGTTCATGGTGACACCTCCTTACCACCGAGGTGGTAAAGGTAAAGTTCTCCTCGACAATGTTGGTAGAGCTTGTGAAGTCTTGATTTCTTTCTAAGACTTTAACTTAACACACCGTCTCTACTGCTCAAGACTTTTAATGTTAAGCGATAGAGCTATGGACTGGAGAAGCATCGCATAGGTATCATGACTCAAACCTTCGTAGGTTACCAACGTAGCACTCTAAGTGCTTAGTCTGGTCAACTAACAGCATTCAAGTTGCCGCATTTATGCGTGCAGTAGTTGACTGCCTCATTCTCTTCGCTGCCGTTTGCACAGCTTCAAAAATTCTTGTGTAAGCGCCGCAACGACAGATATTGCCGGTCAAACCGCGTTTTATTTCCTCCGGCGTTGGGTCAATATTTTTGTCAAGTAACGCCTTCGCTGTCATCAAAAACCCCGGCGTACAAAAACCACATTGGAGAGCGTCGTGTTCGATAAAAGCTTCCTGGAGGGGATGCAATTTATCACCGTCCGCCAAACCCTCAACTGTGAGAATATCCTTCCCCTGCGCGTCAATCGCCAGCGTCATACACGAGTAAACAGCCTTTCCGTCCATTATCACCGTACAACCGCCACATTCACCCCTATCACAAACTTGTTTAACACCTGTCAAATTTAACCTTTGACCGTTTGTGTCCATTTCGTCTCGCAAAACTGATAACAAGGTGGTGCGTGGTTCGACTTCCACCTCATAATCTCGCCCGTTGATGCGCAGGGCAATTACGGCTGTCGTTACACCAGGCAACTCGTTAATCGCCTGCTTCATCGCCGTTTTTGGGGTGTTTTTTTCGTCAGACATATCCTCCTCCTTTTTGAGGACTTAGCTGGTTTAAGAAAATCCGTAAAGTTGGTTGCTTCTAAATTTCAGTGAGCCGTATCTTCGAAATCAAATCCGCGCTATTAGGATACATCATCCTTGCTCAATTGTCAAGATAAATTCAAAAATTAAACAGTCCAGCTTCCGTCGATGTTTTAAGATTATCACCCTCCCGTTCATCGAAATCTTTCGCCTCAATCCAGATTTGCCAGCCACCTTCGTAATGAGATTCGCACCATTTTTCCACTGCAGGAACTGAAGCAGTAACTAAGAGTATCAGAAACGAGCTAATTGTAAAAGTGACAAATAAAGTTGATATATTTTTCTCTCTCATCATTTTACTATTCTCTTCACTTCATCAGCAACATCCGCCGGGTAAGCGAAGAGCCATCAACCAAGAGTTGGTAAAAATATATCCCGCTTGCGACCGGTTGCCCCAGGTTGTTTCGACCATCCCAGTAGACAGCTTTCTCTCGCTTCAGGTACGCGCCTGCCGGCTGTTTTCCAATCTCGAATGACCGCACCAACTCGCCCTGGAGGTTGTATATTCGCAGCTTCACGGAGATTACCTTGTCCAGATGATATGGAATCCATGTCTCTGGGTTGAAGGGATTCGGATAATTTTGAAGTAAATTGGCGCGTTTGATTTCCCCAAGTGTGGCGAGTTGCTTCTGTTGCGGTTCAACAGAAAACGTAAAGTAAACGGGATTCCATCTTCCAAAGAAGTCCGTCGCCGGACTGTTCGTGAGATTCTTCACATCGGCTCCGTCGGCATCCATGACGTACAGTTCTCTATTCTTATCCCGTCTTGACTCGAACAATATTCTTTTCCCATTGGGTGACCAAAGGGGTTTCGAGTCTTTTCCCTTGTCATTCGTCAGATTTACTTGATTGTTTCCATCTGCGTCCATCCGATAAATCTCAAAGTTCCCATCGCGGTCACTTTCAAAGACAATTCCGGTTGTTGACCACTCAGCATTCCGGTCTATCTTTTTATTATCGGTCAACTGCTTGAGGTTTTCTCCATTGATGTCTACGACGAAGATTTCCCAATCGCCGTCTCTTTTAGACTCAAAGATAATCTTCGTCCCGTCCGGCGACCAACGCGCTCGTTGGTCAGCTTCGGGGGCTTTGGTAATCTGCACCTGATTTCCGCCGGGTTCCTCAACATCCATATCTGCGATGAAGATATCAAAGTTGCCAGCACGCTCACTCTGAAAAGCCACCTTTGTCCCATTGGGAGACCAAGATGCTTCAAGGTCCTGGCCTTTTCCCTCAACGCCTGCATTTGTCACATTTTTAAGCTCTAAGGGTTCCAGGGTTAAATCCATCACGCCAACGTCCCAATTGTCGCCATTCGGCAGAGCGGGAGACTCGACAAGCACGCGCAAATCGCCCTCGGGTGCCCATCGGGGCTTTTGCATGTTACTTCCAAAATTGCCGTTTGTCAGATTTATCTGCTTTTTGGTTGCCACACCTATCGTTAAAATATCAAAAAGTTGCCCTCCCTGCAGGTTACTGGCGAATATAATATTCTGCCCATCCGGCGACCAATTGGGGTCAATCGTTCGGGTCTTGTTTTTTGTGAGTTGTTTAACCTCATCACCATCAAACAGGAGATAAATCTCTTCATCACCGGACCTATCCGAAAGGAAGGCTATCATTGGCACCCCTGCGAGTGCAGGACTGATGCTCAAGGAGACGAGAGACACCAAAATTAAACTTCCTAAAAAGGACTTCATTTTTTTTCTCGACATTGTTCGCTCCTTTCAGGGTGACCACACAAGGTCAACGCTACAACGACCACACAGGGTCGCGCCTACAGCAACCATGTAGGGTGGTGGCTACAGCGACCGCGTAGGGTAGTGGCTACAGCCATGCGCATTAACTTAAGCCTACGAATCAATTCGAAGGCTCAAAGCTCAAGTCGTCTCAAAGACGACTATGTAGGTTTGAGTCCACTTTGAGTGGACTTTAGCTTTCAGCCTGAACTTGAGTTCAAGGCTAATTGCATCAAAAATCCGTTAAGTTAATGCGTATGGTGGCTACAGCGACCGCGTAGGGTTGCGTCTACAACAAACTCCCTGTACGCATTTATGAAACGAACTAACAGTGGCGCAGAGCGTCTTGCCCAGTTGCGCGGAATGCAAGCGCCCGCGCCACGCTGCCCGTCCAATCGACTCACGGTGTCCCTTTCACTTTTCCCCAGGTCGTTGCGAGTTTTTCTCGTGGGTCAACGGGGAAAACGCGCGGGTCCCTCGTTGGGTCCCACGGCCACGGGTCATCTTCCGGGCGTTCATCCTGGTCCTGGCTCAACAAAACTTGGTCTATAAAATGAGGCACTTGCCTCGGCTGCATACGGAGTGTATGAAGCCCTGGTTCCTTAAACTTTACGCTCACAACACTTGGTGGTGGGACATCCTGGCTCGCCCACTTGTAAACCCCTGCGTCAAAAACGTCACGCCAATTTCCCAAGCCACGCTCCGGGGCATCCTTATCCGCTGTATGTTGGTCAGTTCCGATTTGGTCGTCAAATTGCATCCAATTAGAATCTGTCTGGTCGTCGCTATCAGTTTTGCAGCGAATCCAGATGAAATATTCTGCCGCCTCTGCAAGGAATTCAGCCTTAAACCATGCAGTTGGCTCCGCAACCGCGGGAATGTTCCCTCCACCGGTCCATTTAAGCGCAAGCCCGTTAGAAGCATCTGCATCCTCGACAATTTCAATATTTTCTGGCGACATTTCACCAAAATCTCTCACGGTTTCCGCACTGATAACTATCTCTATCGCTCCAGCGACGACATCAAGCAAAGTCATGCCAACACAAAATGACAAAAGCGTGCAGATTAACAGTATTGGTGTTCTCATGGTGAGTACCTCCCTTTTGAGTACAACGGGTTTCGATACAGCTCTTCACGTAGCTTTTGATTACCTCGCTCTATTGCCACCTACTTGACTGATTATAGTTGGGAATTTAATTCCCAAAAGCGTAGGCTTTGCCTTCGCTTTTCGCGGCAGTCGTGCCTTTCACACTTGCAAATAGAGGGCATAGGTTTTTATCTGGAACTTTTGATAAATATTATAACAATTAGACAGTGGAAATGCAAATTTTTTAACGCCTCCGTTTAGGGGTTCGAGCGCGCAAACTGGTGACGTACCGTTGAACATGCGGTGTACGACGGGCAATGAAATGTCGTGTTTGGCGTACAGCCCTTTCCCAATCCGACAAACCTCTGCTCCGTTGCCAGCGTTTGGCTTCGGCGGGAATAGTCGGTCGCACCTGTGATAGTCGTGCTTCCAGCCTTGCTAAAACTCGTTTTGCGTCAAGCGCGCCTGCTAAATGTTCAGTTAAGCGTTTGGTAAAATACAAGCGGTAGTCAGCGTTTTTGAGTAGTTTGCAGAGAAGCATCCCTAACGGGCCTTGTCTGGGGCTGCTTGCGAAAGCGAGGGTATTGTGATTTACTTGATACGGCTGCATCCCCGCGCCAAACGCGTATTCTGCATCCCACGTTAAAAATATCCACCGCGCGTCCTCCACTCCACGCTTCCTTGCAGCATACCAGTTATGACTCGGCCAATCGTAGTTTTGCGTCCAGACGTTCACAATTACATAATCGGTGAAATTGTCCAAATCCAACATTTTTTGTATGGCTTCGTAGTTTGCTTTTTGCGCCAGGTCAACGGAATAGTACCAGCCCCTAAATCGCCTCCAGGCAGCCCTGTCTCCCGATTTTACTTTGCCATCTTTGATGATGTCCCAATCAGCATGCCCAAAATAGGATGCCAGAAAATCAGCGTCAATCCGCTCACATACGTTATAAAGCCCCCAATATTTGCCGTTTAGATACAGCGAAACGAAGTCGCCGTGCGATGCGATACATCCCATGTCAAGGTGCAAATCTCGCACAAGTTGGTCGCGCACATAGATAGCCCGTTTTCGTTGTGATTCGCCCCAGTGACGCCAACTGTCGTTGTACCCACCCCGCAACACTATCTTTTTAAACTGGATTCCCTTTTTGGCAGAGGGGATGATGGGATATTCCAACGCATTTGCGCCATATTCAGAGCGAAAATAAAGTCTGAACGATTGCTTGGTTGACCGCTGGCGGGACATCCCACCGTGTATCCGCAATCCCGCGTTCAATTTTACTCCAAGGGTGCCGTCCTTTTTGAAGAAAGTCACCGATACCGGTCGTTCCCATTTTATGCCTCTTCTTGTGGAATTTCGATAGATGCCCGTTTCTGGGTGCCATAAGTTATCCGGGTCAATCGCCAGCGATAGAACTGGTAGGTGTTCCTCTTCGCCGATAAAATACGTCCCTGTTGCTACAACGTTCGGCTTTTGCAAGTCTCTGAAATGTCTTGCGCGAACCACCGCCGTTTTTTTCAGCTTCAATGGCTTGGTATACCGACGACTCTTCCTGGTAGGTGTGGAACCGTCTAAGGTATAGTGAATTTCTGCATTCCCACTTTTTGTCGAGAGTGCCAAAACTATCGGTTTATCGTAGAAGCCTTCAGGCAGAGAAAACATCGGTGTCTCTGCCATCTTTGTGTTGTCCTTCGTATCGTTCTTTGAACTGGGCAAGTCCGCCCCCAACACGCATGGCAGCAAGAGCAAGCAGATAGCGCACAACAAAAAAGACGAAGTATGTTTCTTAGATGTCCTATGAGAGGCTTTCTTTGAGTTTAGCATAAGATTTATGCGTTTCAATTATTGTTTCGGTAATCACAAGCGGAGTAGCAAACTTCAGTTTGCGTCGTACTACGCAGGCTTGAAGCCTGCTACTCCGCAGTGGAAGCATTACCGAATTAAGTTGTGAAAAGCAAAAACTCCCCTGTAAATTCGTGATACTAAATACTATTTTAGCATAAGACACCGCTTTTGTAAAGAAAAATATTTCCTGTTTTCTGTCTTTACATGGAGAGGCGATTGTGTTAAAATAACATCTAAACGGGAGGGAAAAGTTTGCACTGTAGCGTAGCGATAGTTAGTGATAATGGTATAAGGGGGAATATTATGTATCATATAGGCATTCTTGGAAACTGTTGTACTCACGGCGCAGGCGCGGTTGGCTCTATAAAATCACGCGATAATTTAAACATCACCGCGGGATACGAAGAGAATTTGCAACGTGGAAAAGAACTCAGCGACGCTATGGGTTTGGCGTTGGCTTCAAGTTACGACGAAGTCATTGAAAACCCTGATGTAGACATCCTTGTCATCACAACGAACCCATCTGATAAAGCCGAGATGGTAGAAAAAGCGTGCGCTGCCGGAAAACACATATTTCTCAACAAACCGTTCTGCCATACCTCAACTGACGCACATCGAATCGCCAAAGCGGTCGAAAATAGCAACGTGAAGTTAGTTTTCGACATCCCAATGGTTAAATTTCTCCCGGCGATGAGCAAACTGAAAGATGAAATTCTGGACGGAAAATACGGGAATATTGTGAGTTATTATCACGCCTTTGGAATGACGTTTGCTCCCAATTTTCCAATCGCAGAAATCTGGCCCGAGCGATTTGACCCGCCGGAGAAGGCAGGGGGCGGTGAAATGACGAATATGGGGTGTTATGCCATTGACTTTGCGGTAACTGTGATGGGCATGCCGCGCGCCATACAAGCGAAATGGATGAAATTCTGGGAAGAATACCAAAAAGCAGACGTCGAGAATTTCGGTCAGATTATCTTAGATTACGGCGATTTTTACGCAATGTTGGCTGTCGGCAAACAGAAACTCATCGAAGAACCCAGAAGGGGCAATAACTTTTTCAGCATACTCTTTGAAAATACCAACATCGCAATTGCCCCGTATTCTGAGACGCTGATGATTAACGGTGTGCCACGCGACTTCCAAGAATATCTGGCAAACTACCGGGCAGAATCTTCGATTGACCAGCTTATCCGCTGTCTCGAAAACGACGAAGAACCGGAAAGCAATGCTGAAATCGGCGCGATGGGCGTCGAAGTTCAGATGGCTGCTTACCACTCTATTGTGAAAGGTGGGCAGATTATTCCCCTGCCGCTGGAAGAGGGGGGAAATCCGTTAGTTGGGTGAGTGGATTGAATATTGAATATTGAAGATTGAAGATTGACTCCACTTCCGAAAGGGGGTACAAAATGCAAAAGGCGTTATCCGATTTCAAATCAAGAGCCGAATCTGCCATCCGGGTTATTACCGGTGGAAAATACGATGAATCAACGTTTTTATCATCGGAACTCAAACCAAGGGTAGAAGCGTTACTTGGAGAAAAAGATTTAGTAGAATACCAGCGAATCGCTGATAAAGATTACGCTGCGTTAGTGGCTGAAAACTTTCTCAGGTCAATTGTAATAGAGCTTGTAGAATCAGGGGAACGATGGGGAGACAAATTTGACGAGTGGTTTTATAAACGTTACGATGTTTACAAGATTATAGCAGCGTCGGGGAAAAGTCGGCGGTTATCCCCAACAGGCTTGATTCACAAGCAGATTATGCGCCCGGACGGATATAACACGAACATAAAATTTACCAGATACGCGTCGGCGTTTGGAAGGAATCCGGACGTAATTGCAATAGACTACCTCGTCGCTTACCACATACTTTCTGACAGGGAGATTACGCATACGATAAAAGAGAAAATTCGTCGAAAAGTTGAGGGCGAGTTTAATGAGATAGCTGAGAGATGCGGATTAAATGCCACGGAGTTTCACGGATTGTGGATTGAGATAACGGAGATAATCGAGCAACATCTAATGCGAGCAAATTCTTCAGGGCGAAAAGATGTCGCCAACACGATGCGCCTTGTGGAAAAATTTTGCTTGGAAACTATTCCCGATGAGGTTAAAGCGACACACCTTGCTGATGAAATCGGCTGTCTTATTTTAAAGGAACTGATAGAGGACGAAGATAACTATGTTGATTCTGCAAAGCGAGACGATTTGCTCGGCGGCAATTGCTTGATAGCCGTTGCCAATGCCTATGGGCCTGGGGAGGCTTACCTCGCTGGGTTACAAAGATTGGTTGACCTGAACCTCGCTGACAACACAAGATATAACATGCCCATCTACTCCGACTACGCTCCATCGTTTCTCGATTCCTACCCGAATATCTATTTCCATACCTACCTCATAGCGTTGAGCCGATTTAACTTAAACGGGGTTGAAAAATTCATAGTCGATAGACTGCCAGCGGTTACAATCGGTGGCAAATCGCCGTTGGATAAGGTAAAAGACAGGGGTAATGTCATTTTAACCGATACCGAATATGGGCCGGTTCCAATGGCTATCAGGGAGTGGCGCGACATGACGGAGGAACAACATGAGGACACGCAAGGTAGGTTGGAAAAGAGCAGAAAGACAGGACAACCCCACCACGCACTCAACGCTGGAGTATTCGTCATTGATACGAAGTGGGCGATAGAGAATATCAACACCATACGCAAAAATTTTGACCACCCTTACCCGGAACGCGGCAGGTTACACGAATTTTGGTATACCGATTTTGTGGAGATTGCCGCAGAAGAACCCAGCGACGAAAACGATATACCGCCGCGTACGCGAATTGTTTTTCTCGGCCAAGATGCACCGTCGGGCAACAAAGATATGAAAAGAACACTTGAATTTCAATCGAATTTGAATAAGATGCTCAGAGTAAACTTGATTGAACACGGCATATTCGTCGATGAAGACACACGCGTCGCAATCGGCAGCCCTAACGCAGATTTTGACCCAGTGCGAGACATCAAACGCATATTCGGAGTGGATGGACAAATTGACCAGATTTATCTCCTTGGACGAATATATCTGGATACAACCGTAAGGGTAGGAAACGGGGTTGTGCTTGACGGCAGAGGTAAAAATGGCGTTGTCCTGAGGGGGAAAACAAAAGTGGGAAAAGGCGTATATCTGCAAGATGTCATCGCCGTAGACACCACCTTTGAAGGAGATGAAACGCTGGACGGCTTCAGCTTTTACCCTCCCCGGTTCGATAATCGCTGAGATTCTCTCATAAAAGTTCATAGATAAGAAATGTGGGTAGAGTTGGGGTATTGAAAGAAGGTGTTGGGGGAGTGGGGCATTGGGGTAATGGGGGAAAAACTTTGGTTATCATAAGTCTTTCCCCCAATACCCCATTACCTTGATACCTAACTGCGTTTGTAACAAGGCAAATTGATATTTCTCACACACGTCCTAAGAGAGAGAGGGGGGAGAAAATGAGAGGAAGGCATGTTGTACAACACAACAAAGGGCATTGGGAGTCTTATGCTCTTATTGATGGCTTGCCAGACGTCAACGTGCTTGCAATCTTAGAGGACAGGGAAGGCTATCTCTGGTTTGGGACTGAGGACGGTGGAGTCAGCCGCTACGATGGGCAAAGTTTCACGACATTTACGAAGGAAGATGGGTTAGCTGGCAATGGTGTCACGTCAATCTTAGAGGATAGAGAAGGTTATCTCTGG
>CAZRLY010000243.1:0-9502 GCA_964601015.1 uncultured bacterium | reverse complement strand
GGTGCTCGTTCGGTTAAAGCCTTAGCAATTCCCTTGGGTGTTGTATTTCAAGTAGATTTCTGTCCCGCCGGTGGATTTCGTATATTTTTGTGATTTTTCTAAAAAATTATTTGTATATGCCCCTTTTATATGCTATATTATTCCGTAGGTGATCAATATGAAAACGATACAAATTAATCTTGCCCTCTTGCGAGGGCATATAAAACATGGACAGATGGCAAAAGTCGCTCAAAGGCTCAATATACATCCTAATACGCTCTCACGAAAATTGCGTGGGGGTAGGAGCATGACGATTGACGAATTAAACGCTATTGCCAAAACACTCAGAATTGGTGTTGACGAGTTTATCAACTTCAAGGAGGATTCTGAAGTACCCATCGAAGAGGATAATCCTTTAAGCATAGCAAGGTTTGAAGAAGCCGCGCAAGAAGTTAGACAGGGCTTTGATAAGCTTGGTTATACAGAAGCAGATGCCCTCCGCCTCATAGCGGAAGTACGCAAAGAAAGAGGGAAGGAACGTGCCGCCAAAGAAACATAGAATTCCAGTTGTAATTAATACCAGTGTCATCATATCCCATTTGTATGGTGGCGCTTCAAAAATATTTGTTGACCTTAACACAGTTGAGTTAGTAAATAAGAGCTTCTGGTGTCAGGGAGTTGATAAAATCTATTACTTCGTCGAAGTGGGAATCATAAGACACTATAGCGTCGCAACGGTTGATGTAGGCAGAAACAACGTGCGGGCTATCCGAAGCATCAGAAATTGTGAACCGTCTTTCATAGATTAGTCTTTCGTACCGTGCCAAGAGCGGGGTGATTTCGAGAGGATGTTCCAAAAGACGCAACAACGCCAGACGGAATACGTTGGAAACATCCGCTTGATAATGTTCCTGACAAAATCTATAAATCTCTTGAAAAGCATAAAGTGAAATGCAGGCAAAAGGTTGTCCCGCTCTGATTCTATCGAAAAGTTGCGAAACAGCGGCGTATCTTTCTGGCTCAGGGTGCCTCCCAAAGAGATAAACTAAAATTACCGATGTATCAAGATAAATTTTCATGGATACGTCCCCGCCATTTCTCAGGAGTTTTCAGAAAGTCCACCAGAAATTCGGAAAGCAACAAGGACAAGGTAGCAATTCCTTGGGCTTCAAATAGCTCATGGCTGTGTTCCTTTGCTCGATGCGCCGCTTTAATCAAATCATCTGTTTGTAATTCTTTTGCGTAATCATCCAATGTTTTCATTCCAATCACTTCCTACGGTAGCGCAAGCTTGAAGCGAAGCGGTTTTTCATCTTGCTTGCGATTTCAACAAAGTATACCATCGGATTTATGTGATGTCAAGAACTCATTAAGAAACTTTTTTCTTTGCGTTCTTTGCGCTCCTGTGGTAAAATTTTTGGTATCATTTTTTTGTTGAAACAGCATAGCTGATAAAAATTATAAGCAACGAAGTGGAGGGAAAAAAATGAACGCCCAAAAAGTCAAATACACAACAATCATCGGGTTAGCAACCGTTTGTTTATTATGGTTTTCCGCGGTTGCTACAGCCAAAGAATTGCATGTTCCCAGCGAATATAAGACCATTCAATCGGCGATTGACGCAGCGTTTCCTATGGATACGGTCAAAGTAGCAAGGGGAACATACTCAGAAAATATTGTGGTCAAAACTGGTATCAAGGTTATCGGCGCTGGAAAAAACGTTACAACGATTACGGCTTCCAGCCGAGCCTACATTACGGAAAAGATCGCCCTGCTTAGATGTAGCGGCGGTCATCGTCCTCCATTCCAAAGTCCCTGTTTATGGCTTTTCATCAAAACCAACCAAGAAAGGATGAATTAACATGAGAAACAAACTCAGCTTGAAAAAACTCACTATTTGTATCACATTGGTCGCCGTTACCCTTGCGACAGGGTTGTACGGCACGACGAACAGGTCAAAAACTGATGGAGGAAATGGCGCAATATCCCTTGAAGCACCGTTTTTCATTTCCTCTGCGGAAGCTACCGAAACAGGCATAACGGCTTTCCCTGCGGATAAAGCGGGCATATCGGCGTATGTAAAGGTCAAAAAGGCGATTGACCTTGATAAAGTCAGAACCATCTTCACGAAGGTGGTAGATGTCGGCGACAATTATATCATCGGCATCGTTCCGATTCCCAACTTGGGCGGTGACACCGAAGTACATCTGTATGCGGACACGGATGGCTGGCTTGTAGCTTACCTTACGCAAGAGGAGCATGCCGCGAAGATAATGAAGTGGCCTGCGAACTACGACCTCTCCCCAATTACTAAAATAACAACCACAACGCTTCGAGAGGCTTTAAACAACGCTGGAAAGGCTGCTTTCGTGAGAATTTCAGCCGAGATAAAATACTACGACTTTAAGTTTCCAGACGCGAATGAGATGACCTTATTTGTGAAAGCAGCAAGAATGGTAAGTCAGGATCGGGCAGCAGCAATCACACAAGTGAAGGTTCCAACCGATTACACGCTTTATGAAGCATCTTACTACCACTACGGCTACGGTGGCGCTGTGTCGGGCGGTAGAGGAGTAGTAGCGGTTCCAGTGCTATTGAAAGTAGATGGTGCAGAGATTAGTGATTTGAAAGAAGGTTACGGAACGGGAGGAGGCGTAACAAAATTCGGTTCGTATCAAGGGGCAATTGCCGCGGGAGTTCTTCATATGATAGAGATAAACTATCCCAACCCAACGTTTACAGCACCTGATGTAGCATGCGGTAATACCGTTGCAACAGTGTTGATATATAAGACAAATTGAAGGAGGCAGAAAAATGAAAGTCTTTTTTGTGATTTTGGCGATTGTTTTCATGGTGCTGGTGAACGCGGTGTTCGCAGGGCTTGAAATCATTGGCACCGATGCTGTTTTCGAGACGGATTTGGAGAGTGCGAACGTTCCCACGCAAGCGGTTTTGGTCTCCAAGCTTTTCATCAACAATGCTGATTCCGTCTGGACACAGGCTCTCTCAAGTCCAAGCGCAAGTAGTACACGGGCGAAGCCTTCATCTGTCAAACGACTATTCATCCAAAATGCGGACACAGTTTTCACAACCAATTTAGTCTCAATGGCAGAAACCAAGGTAGAATTAGCACAACGAGACGCAAAAGTTGAAACCCCAAGCGCAATCCCGCAAAGTGTTCTCAGGCAACTTGAAGGTGAGAAAAGCAAGCGTTGGGCTGTTCTGATAGGGATAAACCAGTATCAAGACACCAAACTTAGTTCGCTCAAATACGCAGTCAATGACGTGAAGGCCGTATATTCTATGCTTACTGACCAACAGACAGGCTCATTTGACAAAGAACACGTCCGTCTATTGACAGAAGGCTTTGAGCAAACTCCTGCGTCGGGCAAACCAATGTTGTTGAAAGAGCCTACTTTCCCCAATATTTTGGACAGTCTGCAAAGCGTAGTAAAAGCGGCTCAACCGGGCGACAAGGTGTTTGTCTACTTCTCAGGACACGGCGTTGAAGAAGGCGACAAAACCTGGCTATTGGCAAGCGATTCCAGATTGAGCATGCTCAACAGAACGGCAATCCAACTGGACGAGGTCAATCGCATCCTGTCGGAATGCCAAGCAGATTCCAAGATACTCATATTGGACGCTTGCCATAGTGGGGCTATCAAGGATAAAGGCGGTTCTGGAACCATGACATCGGATTTTAAAGATAAGGCTTTCGTCGAGCTTACCGGCAGGGCTACCTTGTCATCTTCAGGCTTGAACGAATCTTCATATGACCGCGCTGAAAAAACACACAGCGCTTTCACGTATTTCCTGCTGGAGGGGCTCAAGGGAAAAGCCGACGGAAATGCTGATAGCATCGTTACCTTAACAGAGATTGCCAATTATGTGAAGACTGAAGTTCCTAAGTGGGGATTCGCAAGCGGCTATCAGCAGACGCCGGTGTTCAAATCCAACATTATGGAAAAGATTATTCTGACTGGTGCCCGTGGGCAATAGCAAAACTTTCAAGACACCGATTTCGTTTTTTTACCAGTGGTTAGATTGTGAATAAATCAGCATGACAAAGGAAAAATCAAAATGAACTACATCAAAATCCTATCAATCATACTGATTTGCTCGTTCATTTTCATTGGTTGCGGGGCAAAAACAGCACGACAGGCGCGTATTCGAGAACCCGGTTGGATTAGCGGCAAGGCTAACGATGAACTGTATTACTATGGCGTAGGCGGGCCGGCTCCTACGGTGCAAGAAGCAGAAGAACACGCCAGGGCATCTTTGGCAAAGCGCATCGAAGTAACTATCGAAGCGGAGATGACAAGCATCATCGTTGAGACAAATGAGAAGTCGGAGAGCAAGTTTGCAGCCAAGAGCCGTTCGTATGTGAGACAAAAACTCAAGGACGTGGATATTAAGGCTACCTACAGCAATGCTCAAGGACACTACACGCTGGCGAGCTTGTCGAAGTTGCAGTTTCGGGAGTGGGTGGAAGCACCCTTTTTGGAAACGCAAGCTGATGTCCTGCATCATTTGCGTGAAGGCGAGCGCGCTATACAAAAGGGACGCCTTATACAGGCATTAAGTGAATTTGGGCAGGGGTTGCAAAAGGCGCAAACGCTCCCGCCTCGCTACGATTGGATGGACGAGCAAAAGACTGACCGGTATACCGCCCATTTAACTCGTCGTTTGGACAACCTTGTCGATGGCGTGACTCTCCAGATAGTTTCCGGCGACAAACAGACGGGAGAAATACAAACCGCACTTGCCTCCCCGTTGGTGTTTAAAGCAACGCTCAACTCGGAAAAACCGCTCAAGCAGTTGCCGATAAAAGCGGAGTGTAAAGACAAAGGCGTACAATTGCGAGCCGTCCCAAGCGGACAAATCGGCGAGAAGGTTATGCTTCAAACTGATGCAGAAGGACAGGGGCGAATTTGCGTCCAAAAGATGGGCAAAGAAATCGGTACACATCAGGTAGTCGTGTCCGTGGACATCTCTCAGATTCCAAGCCTCTACAGCATTCTGGGGCGTGAACATCAAACCCGTTTGACAAACAAATCCATCACGTTCGTCTGCAATGCCACATCGAACATCCCTGCCAGCGGCGAAACGGTAGCTGTGTCGCCCTTTCACAAGCTGTCGGACGACAAAGCGCAAAGGATTCGGGATTCACGTCCCCAGGCAGATTTTCAAGGGCAGGACGCTTTTGAATTATTTTTGAGTGCAGACAAATATCATGAGGATGGGCAACTTGACAGGGCGATTGAAATTTACGAAAAAGCGTTGAGGATGTCTCCGAATTTCGCCGAAGGACATAACAATCTCGGCGTGGCTTATCAGGACAAGGGACTGCTGGACAACGCCATGCGTGAATATAAGTTAGCTATCCGCCTGAAGCCAAACTATCCCGAAGCATACAACAACCTCGGCTGGGCGTTGTTACAGGCTGGCGATGTAGATGGTGCCATCGCAAAATACCAGCAGGCATTGAAATATGGGACGGAGTTTGTCCACATCCAGATTAACCTTGCGTGGGCATACCACCAAAAAGGCGATTACGACACGGCAATCAGGATAAATCAAGAAATCTTGAACAAACATCCAGATGAACTGCTTGCGCGGTATAATTTGGCTCTGGCGTATTTGTGCAAGGGTGACACCAAACGCGCTGAGAAGGAGTACAAGATAGCGTTCAAATTGACCGATTCCCCTGAGAACCGAGCGTATCGAAATGCGCTGTCTGACTTAGAGCAAATGTGCAAAAAAGGAAGGCGCGCTAAGGATGCGCAGAGGATATTGGAATTGTTAAGCTGGAAAAATAGGTAGGTAGGCTGTACGAAAATTCATTTTCGCACTCTATACGAAGAAAGGATAATGATAATGAATACTGGTCAACAGATTTCCCGCAATACTGACAATAAAAGCCCGAACATCATTTTTATCATGGCTGACGACATGGGATATGGCGACTTGGGTTGCTATGGCGCAACTAAGATACCCACTCCCAACATGGACAGCGTAGCTCGTGAGGGGATACAATTCACGGACGCACATTCGTCCTCTGCTGTGTGTACGCCCAGCCGATACAGCGTCCTAACCGGACGGTATTGTTGGCGGACTTCTCGAAAAAGGGGCGTGGGCGGTGGCTTCTCGCTGCCGCTAATTGACCCGGCTCGATTGACCGTCGCTTCTCTGCTGAAAAAACATGGGTATGCAACCGCCGCAGTTGGAAAGTGGCATGTGGGATTGGAATGGCAGGCGAAAGACGGCCAATCCATAGAGACGGAAACGTGGGCTGACCAAGGAAAAGTTGATTACAGCAAACCCATTATCGCCGCTCCGACAAAACTCGGTTTCGACTATTTCTTCGGCATCGCAGGCTCTCTGGATATGCCACCGTATTGTTTTATCGAAAATGACAGGACTGTTGGTATCCCCGCTGAGGAGAAAGCCCCTTACAACGCCCAACAGAGAGAGGGCTTCATGACACCAGGCTGGAAGGATGAGGAGGTTGATGTTCATTTCACAAGGAAAGCTGTAGATTTCATAGAGCAATGCCAAAAGAAGAATCCGGAACAGCCCTTCTTTCTCTATTTGACTCCCTCCGCACCTCACCGCCCGTGCGTGGCTCCAGACTTTCTCAAAGGAAGCAGTCAGGCTGGCCCTCGTGGTGACATGGTTTGCGTGGTTGATTGGATGGTGGGAGAAGTGATGCAAACCCTCGAACAACTGAATATCATTGACAACACTCTCCTCATCGTTACAAGTGACAATGGCGCTCGTCCCTGTGATGTGGACGGGAATACCTATGGGCATAAGTCATGTGGTGACTTACGGGGGTTCAAGGCTGACATCTGGGATGGCGGGCACCGTGAGCCTTTCATCGCCAGATGGCCTAATCGAATCAAGCCCGGCTCAACATCCGACGAAATGATTTGTCTGTCAGAGCTTATGTCAACCTGTGCAGCGATTGTCGATGCCAAACTACCTGATAACGCCGCTGAAGACAGTTACAACATCCTGCCCGTCCTCCTCGCTGAAACGCATGACGAACCCATACGTGAGGCTATCGTACACCATTCGGTGGATGGGATGTTTTCCATCCGTCAGGGCATGTGGAAACTGATTTTGGGCAGAGGTTCAGGCGGCTTCAGCAAGCCCCGTCGCATTGAGTTTGCGCCGGGAGAACCGCAGGGACAGTTATATAATCTGGAAAAAGACTTAGCGGAGTCCGATAACCTCTGGTCAAAACACCCTGAAATTGTAGAGCGTCTGACAGCCCTTTTGGATAAATATAAGCTGGAAGGACGCAGCCGCCCTGTGAAGCGTGAAGAGTAAAAAGTAAGCGGCTATCCGCTAAAGTTACTCTTTACTCTTTACTCTTTATCCATAAAATAGAGGTGTTTACGAAATGACAAAACACGGAAGTAGTTTAGACAAACGCCCCAACATTCTCTTCTTTTTTCCTGACCAATTCCGATTTGACTGGTTCGGGACAAATCCGGATATTCCTGTGCGTACCCCGAACCTTGATAAGTTAGCAAATGAGGGGGTTCTTTTCACAAGAGCGATTTGCCCTTCGCCACTTTGCGCCCCCTCGCGAGCGTGCCTGGCATCCGGAAAGGAATATGCCCGCTGTCGGGTTACGAACAACAGGGTGGATTATCCGCTTGACCAGATGACTTTTTACCAACTCCTGCGAGATTCGGGCTACCATCTGATGGGCTGCGGGAAGTTTGATTTGCACAAACCTACTCTTGACTGGGGGCTGGACGGCAAGCGGCTCCTGGGCGAATGGGGATTCTCCGATGGCGTTGATAACGAAGGTAAATGGGATGGTGTCAACAGCGGCAAGGAGGTACCGAAAGGCCCGTATTTGCAATACTTGGAGGAACAAGGGCTGCGACAGGTTCATATTGAGGACTTCGCCAGGCGGAGAGGAAAAAAGGATGCCACCTTTCCGACGCCGCTTCCAGATGACTCCTACTGCGACAACTGGCTGGCTAATAATGGACTCGAACTGATACGCAACGCACCTACGGGAAAACCGTGGTTCATGCAGGTGAACTTCACCGGGCCGCACGAACCATGGGACATCACCCAGAGCATGGTTGAGCTATACCGAGGGGTGACGTTCCCCAAGCCCAACGACAACACTCAGTTGTCCCCGGAAACCCACGATGCTATCCGTCAGAACTACTCCGCTATGGTAGAAAATATTGATAGTTGGGTCAAAATTTACCTTGAAGAACTGGAAAAACGCGGCGAACTGGAGAATACCCTCGTTGTGTTTAGCGCTGACCACGGGGAGATGCTCGGTGACCAAAACCGATGGGGCAAGGGCGTTCCTTATCAACCCTCTGTTGGTGTTCCCCTCATCGTTCGCGGCCAGGGCGTACGAAGCCGCACAGTCTGTAATCTCCCTACAACCATTCTTGATTTGACAGCTACCTTTTTGGAATATGCCGGGCTGTCTGTCCCCAACGATATGGACAGTTTGTCCCTGAAACCCTTCTTAGAAGGTAAGGTGGAGTCGCATCGGGAGTATGTCCTTTCAGGTTTGGGAGCATGGCGTGTGGTTTTCGACGGACAATACAAACTGATTCGAGGATTTACTGAGAAGCCGCTTCTCTTTGACCTGAAACATGATATAATCGAAAACGTCAATATCGCCTCCGAAGCATCAACCGAATTTGTCCGTCTCTCTGAAATACTTAATGAGTAAAAAAACGAAAACGAGAAAACGCTTGGGTTGAGCGGGCTTTATCCGACGCCTGTAGAGTAGCGGGGGATGCCTCTGAAAACTTTCAGCGAAACACCTTGATAAACTCCGTGCGGGTGTTCACCGGTTTTGCTCGGCAGGGAATTTGGCAATCAACCCGACGGTATGCCTCAAGATTAAGGCGGCGTCCAGAGCGCTTATCGAGCCGTCGCCCGTCACATCGGCGGCTGTAATTTGGTCATAGCCTTCATCGTCTACTAAGGTGATAAGCCCCACAATGTGCTGCAAGACTAACGTAGCATCTGTCGCCGTGATTTGGCCATCGTTGTTCACATCGCCATATCGAATTTGTGGTGGTTCGCCAACGGTAATGTTGCGGCGTTTGACCTCGACTTCGCTGTTGCCCTTCACGCGCAAACGCAAAGTATACGCACCAGCGTCCAGATTGGATGTATTCCAGTTGCACAGCAATCCATCAATAACAGCGTTGTTCTCAACCTGACAGATGTTTTGCCACCCGCCTGTCGCATCCACACCTTTGGCGTATTCAAGTATGTAGGTGAGATTCTCGCTCGGATTGTATCCGCTGTTTGCAACATTGCCGAAAATCTCCACCAATCCCCCTGCAACCTCGCTGTGGTCGAAAGGAGAACTGATATTTGCCATCGGCAAGTTGCGAAAGAAGTTTACCTTGATTACCTGGGGAGATTCCCAGACGTTGCCCGCGTTGTCGGTAGCTCGGACTTTTAAGCTGAACTGCTTCTCAGCAGAGGGGTAAAGGGACTCGTAAGTCCAGCTTTCCTT
>CAZRLY010000242.1:0-9686 GCA_964601015.1 uncultured bacterium | reverse complement strand
TTCCCCTGCGATATATACTGCCCAGGCATTGTGAAAGGATTGAAATTCGATAATATCGGTAATTTCTTCGCTTAAATGGTCAAGAATTGGCATAACGTAGAATGTATAGCATTGTAGGCCGATTTTCATAAATCGACTGTCGAAATCTGAATTTCGACCTACAGCCAACCGGCGCTGATAAGATGTCTCAAGAAACCGAGTTTTTGGCAAAAACTCGGTTTCTAGTACCATTACAGCCAACCGGCAGTGATGAGATGTCTCAGTTCCAGTAACAGTTTAGGTTGATTCAACAGGACTGTCTTAAAAACATGCAATGTTGTAAGTTTATCCTTCGGGATTTTCGAGAGCACTTCGGCGCACTTATCAAGAGTTTCATCGCTGAATTTTAGTACCGCATCTCGGATTCGACAAAGGTGTTTGAAAGTTTTGCCCACTTCTTTATCCCATTTCTTTTCGTATTCCTTCAGGTATTGTTTGGACACATCGCCCTTTTGTATAGCTTCTGCTGCAACCTCTGCGGCTAACCTTCCCCCAATCATTGCGTTCAAGATACCGCCTCCTGAAAGTGGGTCCGCGTGGTGGGCGGCATCGCCTACTAACATTATTCCATCGGCGACAACTTCTGGCAATCCACTACCTACGGAGACACTGCCAACTACCTGAGAGAGAATGCTGCCTTTAGGGAACTTCCGTTTTACGAATTCGTTAAGATAATCTATTGCGAATTTGCCACCCTCGCCTGAAACTTTGCCGCTGATGCCAATGCCTACGTTGGCTGTCCTATCTCCCTTTGGGAATACCCACGCGTAACCTCTTGGGGCTATTTCGCCTCCGACGTAGAAATCGCAGTAATCTGGTTCTTCTAAGTTGATGTTTGACATGAGATATTGAGCGCAAACATCAACATCGTTTAAATCGTGTGTGGTGTCAATGCCAGCCCAACGTCCTACCTGAGATTCTATCCCATCCGCCGCTATGACAATCTCAGCTTTTGCTATACAATCCTTGCCCAGATAACGGAAATGGACGCCATCAACTTTGCCGTTTTCCGATGTCGTAACGCCTGTCACCTGCGCTTTTACCCGAATTTCCGCGCCCGCTTGCGCTGCCAGTTCCGCCAACCGTCGGTCAAATATCTTGCGCTCAAGTACAACCCCCGCGCCTTTAACTGCGAGCACAACAGGAGTACCGTTTGGGGCAAATATTCGCCCGCCGTTTATCTCTTGAGCAATCCAGGCGGGTTCAAGTTCGATGTACTGCTGGAGAACCGACGTTCCCGTACCCTCCGCACAACGGACAGGTGTGCCTATCTCCTGTCGTTTCTCAAGCAGTAAAACGCTCAATCCTTTTTCCGCTGCTGTCCTTGCGGCTGTTGAACCGCCCGGTCCTGCGCCCACAACTACAACATCATAACTCAGCCTCATATTTTACCTTTATCCTCCGTTCTATAGCAGCCCAGATTTTCAGACCGCGCTGATTGCGAACTACTGTTTCACTTCAGCACGTTTTTATAAATTCTGCCCTTTTTCTCCAATGATAGGGCACCCACAGGGCATCCCTTCGGGCATCTTCCGCATTCGATACATCCTTTGCTGTCAATTTTCAAATGCGTATCTACCAACACGATGATGTTTTCTGGACATACAGCCACACATGAGCCACAATATCCACAGAGTTCTTCGTTGATATGAATCATGTTCTACATGAATCCTTTCTGTTATTTGCGATGAACGCAATGGAAATTATTGCTTCCATTCCAACCTTTCCTAGAATTCCAAAACACTGAGTCCTGTAAAGCTTTCCCTGAGCTTGCGAAGTGGTGGGCATTGCCCGCCAAAGAATTACCCAGATGCCGCTTGGATTGATGGTTTCTTTGCAGACGTTTCCACTGCTTTCTGTGCTAAATATTCTTTAATCTCCCGTTCAATCGTTTCGAGCATAAAACTGGTGCTATCTTCACACATCTGACGAATGTCAGCGCTCGGAATCGTTTTAATCCCTGCTAATGCACGCTGAAGCCGTTTGGCCGCTTTAAGAGAGACTTGCAACTGATGGTCATTTTCAATTTTACCCATGACAACTCACCTCCAAAATTCCACGTTGTCTGCCATCTCTATCCTCGCAGAGAAAAAGGATTATTTCTGCAAATTGTTCCGGTGGATACTCAAACAGCGCCAAATAACGCACATCCGCGCCGTAGTGAATTCTGGCATCGAATGGTACGAAAAAGCGTTTGTCTTCTGGTTCAATCGTGGCCAAGCGGTGTCTTGGATTTACGACAATTGAGTAGTCCAGATCACCAGGTTCCGGTTTGGCGGAGACAAAACTACCCCATAGTAAAACCCGTTTAATGGTAGGATACTTCCTTGCGTTTTCTACGATGAGACGTAGCAAGTTGCCTTGCCGTTGTCGTGTTGGGGTTCCTGTGCCAAACCGCTGTAACACTTCATTGAGCGAAGCAAGGTAAATGCCTGGTTCTAAATATCCATCAGCGTTCAGTTCCGGTAAATTCATTTAGCACTTCCTTTTGGGGATGGTTCATTTTTCGCAAAGTGTTACGTTGACACTTTTCAAAACCCGAAAAATCCTCCTCCTCATCATCTTCCTCCGCAGCCAAAGCCAGCATCTCATTTACCTCGTCAAGCGTTAGGTCAATCATAACTTCTATGGTCCGAGCGCGCCTATTTCATAATAACCATTCTGCGCATGGCAGAAAACTCTCCTGCTTGCAACTGATAGAAATAGACGCCACTGCTCACACACTCATCCGTTGCATCTTTGCCATTCCAATAAGCTGCTTGTGATTTGTTCAAGTAGTATCCAGCTTTCTGATTACCAAGACGCAATATGCGGACAAGTTGACCTTTGGCGTTGTAGATGCGTATGGTGACAGGTGCATACTTGGCTAATTGATATGGCAGCCATGTCTCTGGATTGAAGGGATTTGGGTAGTTCTGCAATAACTGAAATTTCTTTGGCACAGGTTTGGCAGGCTGTATGACTACCCTTATAATCTCAGACTTGCTACGCTCACCAAGGATGTCAATATCCTCAAGGCAGTAGAAGTAGGTTTGACCTTGCTCCACATTCCTGTCGGCAAACTGATAGTCTATGGGCATTCCTGAATTACCTGCACCCTCGATAAAAGCTATTTTGGTATATTTGCTATGTTCAGCATTACTACGATAGATTGCGAAGCCAATGTTACCTACTTCAGCCTCGGTACGCCACTTTATAATAACACTATCGGAAGTGGCGAACGCAGTGAAGGAACTCAATTCAACAGCAAGCGTACCATCATCGTATTGCTCATAGGCTCCCATATCACAACCACTACCTAATGGACGTGGACGGCCATCTTTGTCGGTTGTTGGCGCATCATCACAATTGGCAGCACTCAAACATGGACTACCAGACTGAAGGTAGTAATTGTCGTTGTCTGGGTCAACAAAGAGTGTTTCAGAGTTGATATTGCCGTTAAGCCAGTTTACCGTACAACCGTTACCAGTAACAATCCCAGCTTGTCCTCCCTGGACATCAGAATAAGAAATAGTAATTGTGATAGGTCTGCTAGAATCGCAACCCGTAAAACCTATCTCCTGTGGACTATTTCCCCAAAGAATCGTGTTTGTTATCGTAGTAGATCCCCCACGATAGAAAGAAAGTCCGCCCCCCCCATGAAGCAGAGTTCCCCGTAATTGTACAGTTTTTTATCGTAGGAGACGTATTGTCACTGCAAGAGAACCCCCCACCACCTTGAGTAGCAGAATTTCCTGTAATTATATTGTTGACTACTGTGGAAAACGAGTTGTAGAGCTTAATCCCGCCCGCCCATTTAGCTGAATTTCCCATAATCGTGTTGTTTTTAATTGTGGGGGACGCACTGAGACAACAAATCCCACCGCCATTGAAAGCTGAATTCTCCGTAATTGTATTGTTTTCTATTAAGGGGGATGCGCTACCCTGGCACGAAATTCCACCACCCTCGTCGGGAGATGAATTCCCCGTAATTATGTTGTTTTTTATCGTGGGAGATGAACTGAAGCAGTAAATTCCGCCACCATCATCTGAACCTGGACTTGTTACGCTCCCATTTTTTATTGTAAAGCCATCCACAACAGCATCAGATGTTTCACCATTATGAAAGTAGAATCCACGCCCACTGCCCTCACAATCAATGGTGCAATTCCCCGCCCCATTCTCTGACCTAACAGTGATAGCCTTACCATTGAAATCTAAGTTCTTATTATCGCTACCCGCATACGTTCCATCTGCTACAAGCACAGTATCTCCATTGACAGAGGCATTAATGCCCGCCTGAATGGTCTTAAAAGGCTTAACGGGATTCCCCCGTTCGCCCGTGCCATCATTACCTGTTGTCCCGTTGACATAAACGGTTTCACACCATGCTGTGCTTCCTATCAGCATCAAACAAATTAGAATACTCAGCAAATATTTCATTTTACCCACCTCCAAATTTGTGTTCATCATTCACCCTCCACAACATCAACTCCCCATGCCTCACCCTCCGGGCAGGCATATAGCAACCCAGCAGAATGGGAATTATTTTTTCGCTACGGCAACGGAGTACCTTATAACTTTCCTTGCAGTCAAATCGACAGCAAAAAAATATCGAGCGCTTTTCGTCTCCAGTGCAAATACTTTCGTATTGGCGCCGCAGTTTATTCCATCTGAACCTATTAAGCAGAGCTTAACGCTACCATTATAATCCAGCAATTCTGGGTCAGCGCGACACATTGCCGCCCAGTTTTCACTTTCGGCAATTATTTTCAGCACCGCATTATCATACTCTTGAGCGTTCATACTATTCCTTCTGTTCGTACATCGTTCAACGCCGGCCAAGATAGAATCTGTCTATGTTTTGATTTCACTTCCGATTAGAAATCAAAACAAATTGGGCTACGCCTGATTACAATTGCCTGACTACTGCCAAATTCACTGCTCACAGATTCACCCGTTGCATCTTTGCCATCACAAGAAGCTGCTTGTGATACGAAGTAAACCCGTCCTCGGAATTACGCTTTGTCCAAACCAAGTTCAGCCAATGATGTTGCCGTGACAACTTTTTTCGCCAGTTCGGTCAACTCATTCTCTGATTTAATTTTTTGAATTCTATCTGCAACTGATTCTGGCAATGCTCCAAATTTGGTTTGCAGAAGTTGGGACAAAATATTCTGCATCCCCTTCAAACTTCCTTGCCGTTCGAGTTTGTCAAAGTATGTTTCCCGCATTTCCCTCACCTCCTGGTATTCTTCCTGTTCGAGCAGACGTTGGAAATCCGCCTCCTCTTCAGGAGTAAGTTGAAAGCAAGTGACGATAAAATTAATCAACAACGATTTTTCAGCTTCGTTTAAGGAACTATCCCTGACACGGCGATAGCACTCTATGAGTAGCAGCGTGCGCTCTCGTTCGCCGCTGTCCATCAATGACGCAAATCCCCAAGAAATCGGATTGTTATCATCCCAATAATCATTTACCGATATGCCTTTAAGCCCGATGTGAAAATAGTTAAAGTTGAGAAATTCGTGACCGAATAATCCTTCACTGTATGTCTCAGGCTCAAAACCTTTGACCCTTCGTTCGGGTAGGACGGCGACAGGAAAAACGGGCAATTGGTGACGTAATCGCAATAGCGCGTAGTATTCAAACATCCGAAATGGTAAGGTGCTTCGCCACGGATGTTCAACCTCAACATGGACTAAGATTATCTCCGGCTCACCCTCTTCCGTTGCAACCTTCGCAACAACATCGACATATCGACTCTCCCCTTCCGGTATATCCGTAAATTTCTCTTGTTCGAGGAATTCAATCTCTAACCAGTCCAGCCGAGGTGCCACTTCAGGGAAGAACAGTTCGATGAACGGCTGAAAAAATGTTTTCAGTAGATTTTTAAAAAGTTGGTCATATTCCATGTTTCACCCGTTTATTTTACGATATTCAAAAATCCCTAATCTCATGAATATTCAAAATCCGCGATTGTCCCATCGTATCCCTGTCCAGCGAAAATGACTCGGAATTACAATTGCCCTACTACCTTTGAAATAATATCGGGAAAATTCGACCACTTGTCCACTTTGACCAAATAGCCTTTCGATTCTCGCACCAAACGTTGAACGAAAGATTGGGAGAACTGTTGTTTCGGGACGACGAGGACAGACTTGACGCCCATTCCGTGAATTTCCTGGAATTTGGGAATGGCTTCTTCAAAGTCAAAGATTTCACTGTCGGTGAAGACGACGTTCAACTTTTCTCGTGCGTCGCTTTTGTCCAGATTGGTCTTCGCCCAATCTAATGCAGCACCTATCATTGTGCCGCCCATAGCTGTCAGGGTTAGAAGTTGTTCAGCGAGTTCATCCATATCGACTTCCTCTTCGATGTCCTTGACTTTGTGGGCAGATGATTCAAAGAAGCAGAGCGCCAGTTCCTCTCTACGCATTCCGTAAACCAGCATCGTCGCGCAGATGGACATATACGCCAGCTTTTCACCCGTCATGCTACCTGAAACGTCAAGTTCGATGACGACGGCCCGCCTGCCGTGATAAGTTTCCAGCACCATAAAATCATCGTAGTCTACCAGATGTAAAGCTTTGCCCTGGCAGGCCCCATCCCGAAAATTACCTGCTCGGCGATTTCTCGAGCGATACTCTGGTTCTCCGGGGCGGAAGTGGCAACCGCCATTTTGAGCAAATCTTCCGTCCTTATCTCGCCTCCCGTCCTCAATGCCCTTGCAATCAACAACTTCGGAATAGAAAGTGCCTGCCTCGTCGAAGGCTTATTTGCTACCTCTCGGCTATATCGCATCCGTGCTACAAAGCGCACGGCAAAGTCAACAATGTCAATGTTCAAGTTTATTCCCCCGGTAGTTTGATTTTTATATAATCCTCAAAATCATCTAAGGATTCTGTTGTAACAGCCTTGGAATGTAGTTCTTGTAACTGTTCTACATCAGAGATAGTGTCAAGATATTCTCTCAATTCTTCTCGCTTTCGGTAGGACAATTCAAATCTCGCAGACAAAGCATCTAAAATAGTTGTCCGGCACGCCTTCAATTTTCCTTCTTGTCTGCCTTTCTCTAAACCGATTAATTCACCTTCTTGTCTGCCTTTCTCTAAACCTTTCTCTAAACCGATTAATTCACCTTCTTCTAAACCGATTAATTTACCTTCTTGTATAATTTCCTGATACAAAGGTGATTCTATCATCTCTTCCCTCCTTATCAAGCCTTCTAACCAACTGCGGATTCCCTCTTTCAAGCCAGAAATGAGCCAGACACCAAACAATAAGTCCGCTTTTGTCTGGGCTTGAGGAATACTTCGAATCCGTTGGACTACTTGTTGTAGAGTTTCCTTGGGATTTTCTAAGCGCGTTAAAGGAACCAACGGATATAATCCAAGATAATCTCCCTCCAAGAGATGTCGTCCGTCTATTTTCCACAGACGTACTACCTTGTAGTGACATCTAAGAATCTGGGATTGGTCGAGTGGGCAAACCATTTCAAAATAACCCCGGTCATTTACATCTGCCTCAGTAAGCAGGTAGATGACTGTGCCGCATACGGGTAAATGGTGTTTTTTCCATAACCTGACGGCGTACTCAGTCATCCTAAATGGCATCGGCTCATCGGATGGACGATACTGTTGAAATTCTATGTGTTGTATGAAACTCTGTCCTTGCTGATTCTGAATTTCATAAACCATATCCGCTCGGCGTTCTGTTTCAGATAGTTCAGTCGGATGTTTCGCAATCAATTGACAGTCTTTCCCAAGTAACCAGGAAACATAATCTTCTGCGTGTCTGTCAACGATGACTTTTAGCGGATTGTCCGTCTTTGCCATGAAAACCCCTTCCTTTAATGATAACATTTATTACAACATTTAATCCAGCTTTTTTTGCAACCTCCTCTATATCAAGGCGCAATAAGGTGCTGCGATGTGCATGTTAAACTCCCGTCAATCTTTTTTAACATTTAAAACAGCGAGGAATATGTGCATCCTATGTCCGCAATTTATTGCAGCGATTTGCCCTTTTTCTGCAATAACGTGCATATTCAAGCTAATAAAAACTAAACGAAAAATCAGTTTTGGAGTGGGAAAAAGCGAAAAGCAAAAAGAATTTGGAGTATGTAGAAGCCAGTATTTACGGGGGTTTGACAGGCAAGACATAGCATGAGTTTTCTTAGAGTACCTTTGGCATTTGTTGATTGGCATATTACTTGCTTTATTGGGGGACACAAGTTACAAAGAAATGATGGATAACTTAAAACAACTTCATTTCAAATGCGATTGGTAAAAATTGAAACAACATCTGACTGGTTGTCTATTAACAAAATGCCGAAGTTTCATGACATTGAAACCCTCTGTTTTTAATACAGAGAATTTCGCAGATTTGAAACCTCGGCTAAGATGATTGAATAAAAAGTCAGATTTAATTATTCTGGGTGTTTTAACAAGGAACATTCAGATTTTTGCCCAGTCATTATCTTGCGAGGTTAATGACCGGGCGCGTTCAGAAAGAGTCTTGCATAACTATCAAAAGTTAGCTAACTTGATTCCCTGTCGCGTTAGCTCACGACACTTGATAGTCGTTCAGGCTCTCTCGGAGGAGGTGTAAAAAGTGAAAGCTCTGTTGAAACTTGAGAACGGGCAGGCCCTTATTGAGTACACAATAATAGTCGGGCTCTTGGCCCTTGCTTTGGTCGTCGCTGTCGGGAACGTTAGTGATCAAATAATGGATATATGGAATGACCTAAATGAAGATTTGGACACTATCGATGACGGTGTTGCTGATGCTGATTTAGAGTTCCCGGAATCTCAGGAAGATGATGATAGAGATGACAGATAAAACGCTAATTGTGTAGCCTATTCCTTGTAACAAGCAACTCAAAAACTGCTTTTACTTCTGTTCGTATGCGATAAATTATAGCAGTTTTTCAAATAAAATGCAACTCTTTTTTAAGTAGCTACTAAAATTTTAAAACGCTCCTGTGTTCCAAAGACATAGGGGCGTTTTAATTTTGGCGCTCCTTGCGCAGTATCCAGTTTCATAAATTTTGTGTATGTTTTGTTCGCGAAAAATTGTAACCAGTGTGTTTAAGTTGATTATCATTCAATACGCGCAATTTGGGGTGACTTTTCTAATATCTACAGTCACATTTTCTCAGCGGTGACACTATGCAAAAAGTTGCATAGTAATGTGAGTCTTTTTGCACATATTTAACGTAGTAGTGCTTGGTATTCGATGAATACTGGGTTTCTGCTAATAAATTTAAGGAACCTGTTTTCATAATTTTTAAAATTATTTCATACCCCGAACCTCGTTGGCGGGTGGTTTCAGCGCAATTGAAACATTTTTTGCGAGCCAATGAATTACATGAGATGAGTATGCAAATTTTTGCGCATTTTTTACAAATTAACAATTTGATTGGCAATCCGCTTTTTTGTCTTTAATTGTTGTTAATTGTAAGTTGTGAAGCACTCTCAAGCCATCATATACCGTTTTTGCGTTCTTATGACTCGTATGGTATGGCATGCAAATTGCTCATTGTGCATGAATACACGACAAAGGCAAACCACTTGAAAGAGTGGGACGCAAAGCCATGGAGCTTTGCATTAGGTCATTTTCCAGGTTAGATGGTTATAACAATAGTTTCTTGGGGCTTAAATTTG
>CAZRLY010000241.1:0-9701 GCA_964601015.1 uncultured bacterium | reverse complement strand
GTATCAGCGACTTTTTCAGGTAACTACTCAGTGTTGGTCACACGGGAAGGATGTTCAAATTCAGACGATATAATCATTGCTGTCAATAGTCCCGATTCACTCCGGATAGATTCGGTAGTCGCACACGACATCAGTTGCTTTGGAGCGGCTGACGGCGAAATCCTGGTATTCAGCCGGGGTGAAGGCAGCTATTATGAATTCAGTATTGATGATGGTCTCACATGGGAGGCCAATTCAGGAGTATTTAAAGATTTACCTACCGGATCTGATTACACACAGGGGATTCTCCCGTTGGAGCGGATGGCAGGCGTGGATGTCAACCGTATTCGAGACAATCACCCACAATGGAATATGATTGGGGGTTTCGACAAAACCGTCATGCACCTTGGCGAAGATGCTCTACGCCGAGAGTTTGAACGCATCAAACCCGCTGTCCTCCGAGGATATTGCATCCCAAGTTGCGACCATCAGACGCCACCCGCAGTGTCCGTGGACGACTATAAACTCTATGTGCGAATGCTGAAGCAATTTTCTGATGAAGTAGCTGCCGACGCAAAGAACAGTACATGAAAACCAGTTGTAAGTTGGGTTGGTCAGAAGTAACTTGATTGGGCAATCACCTTGTCTCTGACCAACCCTAGTTGAGGTTGGGTTGGTCAAAAGCAACTTGATTGGGTAATCACCTTGTCTCTGACCAACCCAACCTACAGCCATCAGTTTAATTTTGTTCGACTTTGAGCTTCTGGGTTACAATTAGTGATATAATCGCTACTGCCGCTCCTGCGTAGAAGAGGACATCATATCTACCCAGTGCCGTCCATATCATGCCACCTACAAGGGGCGCTATCACCGAAGCGACATGATTCATCGTTACACCCATAGCCAACGTGGGTTTTAGGTCTTCTGGTGGGGCAATTTTATTCAAGTATGTGGTCAATGCGATTCCGCCGACAAACAAGAAGTTATCAACACAATACAACACATACAAAGCGTTGATGTCTTTAACAAAGGCATAGCCGATGAACACAATAGCCAACCCGATGTAGCTTGCCGATAACATTATTCGCTCGCCTAATTTGTCAACCAACCATCCCATAACCGGCGAGAAAATGAAAATCACAAATTGGTTTATTAGCACCAGCCTGATTATTACATCCCGGTCAGTTTCAAACACTTTTACCAGCAGATACATGGCAAAGGTAATGAATATCTGTTTCCTGCATCCTTGAAGGAATGAAAGCAGATAATACAGTCCGTATCGCCTTTTAAACACAAAACGGCTTTCGCGCATGCCCCCCGTCAAATCCCGCGACGCAAACATGATGCACAGCCCGCCAAACGCTACAATTGCCCCGGCTATAATAAACAGCCCCTCAAATTCCAAGGCGTTGATTGCGAATAAACACAATAGGATTGCCCCAAGATTAGCGAGGCTATGAACACTGCGTAGTATCCCCAGCGGTTTTCCTTTATCCTCTGAAGGAGAATAAGCCAGAGCCATAGCGTTTTGTAACGGAGCCCAGCAATGAAATCCAAGACTCCAGACCAACGAACAACCTACCAAGCCCGGAACTGTAGTAACCCGTGAATAGGATGCCATCCCAAAACCCATCACAAGCAACGATATTCCGCCGATAATAGTCGGGGCAATATACATCGTAATTGCTGTAAAAAACGCATTCAAAAAACCCGGCGTCTCCCGTAAACCTTCCATGTAGCCAAGCTCATGCGGTTCTATCTTAATTTTCTCAACTATAAAGTTGTAGAAAAGAGAAAACTGTATCCCAAAAAACGCCCCAATGCCAAATACTGCTATGGCGAGCAGTACAAAGTCGCGATTCCAGGTTTTCATAAATGTCCTTTCTTTTTTTGCAGTTTGGAGTGCGAGAATTTATACCAATCCACAAAAAAGATTGGGGTAATAGAAACCGAGTTTTTCCGAAAAACTCGGTTTTTTTAGCAGCAAAATATTCTGTGGAAAGGTATAATTTGCGTACTCCTTAATCTGTGATGTTAAATTTCAGATTGCCCTATCATAAATTACTTCATTCTCCCCATATGGGTCAAGAATTGCGATGCCTTTTTCGCCAAGGCAGGCTGTGACTGGCGCACCTAAGCCTTGTTGGAAGTAATCAAAATTTTTATCTCTCACCAATTTCGCTGCGTGGATAATGGCTACGGACAATCTGCCCTCATCGGCATTCGGGTAGGTGCCGGCAACATCAGCGAGGGAAGCACCTAAGTATTTCATGCGGACAACCCCCAGAATGTATGCTACCAAACTATCTTTTCCGTAGCCTACATAAGCCTCAGAGCCATCCGGGCGTTGTACATTTCGGGTAAAATGCGTGTTGGCGGTGCGGCTGCCTTTGCCTTCAATGTAATAGCGCAAGCCGCGATATTGTGTATCCGATTCGATTTTTCCTCTGGTGGCCAGTATTTCGCTTTCCTGATTGACGTTTGACTCAAAATCTGGCGCGATTATCCAATTGTTGACAAAGTATACGTTCATACCATTGTCGAATACGACGCTGACTTGAACAGCGTCATAAGCGTCAATGCCGTATTCTTCGACCAGCTTTTTCTTCTGCCCCACGGCAAAAACTGAACGCGGTTTTACCTTGAGATATGCGATGAATAAGTCAGTCCAGTGAACACCCACATAGCTAAATGGGTCAGATTGAGTCGCCCACTTGAAGGTTTTCGTGGAGACTTCAAGCGGCTCCTCCAACACTG
Organism: uncultured bacterium; assembly: GCA_964601015.1. Taxonomy (GTDB): domain Bacteria; phylum Poribacteria; class WGA-4E; order DTYX01; family CAZRLY01; genus CAZRLY01. The sequence goes on along the minus strand of CAZRLY010000241.1, from coordinate 6,965 downwards.
CTCTGCCGTAAATCGGCGAACCCATCTCGTTCAGGAGTTCGTTGAAAATCCTGATGTGGTCAGGGTCAAAACGCTTGTGCATATCCACACCCACAAGTACCCCCTTTTCACCGGATAACCTGATAATGTTGTCTGCCTCATTGATGTCAAGCGCCATCGGTTTTTCCATAATGACATGAATGCCATTTTCGAGGGCGGCGAGTGCGGGTGGAGTATGCAGATTATCGGGCGTGGCAATTGCTAAAATATCCACGTCCGGGAATTTTTTTATCAAATCAACCCAAGAAGTTTCTCCATAAAATGGAGTAACTTCTGCACCCGTCAGACATTTATATTCAGCCTGCGCGCGCTTGGCAGAGGCCTCTGAACGCGTACATACCCCGACAAGTTCAAAATATACATCTGAAGTAGCGCGGGCAAAATCGTCAAAACCTATCCTTCCCAACCAGGGAGATATACCACAACGTTGTAAATCAGCATACGTCCTCAAGTGAACGTCTCCCCCAAACATACCTGCGCCAACTAATCCTATCTTGATAATTTTCCTGTTCATCTTTCACCTTAGTAACGTAGGTTAAGATTCATACCTCGACTGCTGCTGTCGAATTTGGAAATTCTACCTACGAGTTTTTATCTCAAACACTCTAAAGCTATTTCCCATTTTAGCGGGAATTCTAACATAATTTTCTTTTATCGTCAAGCCTATACTTTTGCTGCCAGAAATTCTCAAAAATAATAGAATAAATTTCGTATTGACAGAATGTCATTTTTATGATAATCTACTGTAAACAATTTTTGCACTCACATATTCTGCGAAAATTAATTTTCGCAGTCCATAAAAATTACCGGAAAGCGTGGGTTGCCTTTATGTTAATGAACGGGATTGTCTTAGGAAAATACGAAATTGAAAAAGTAATAGGAAGTGGAACTTTTAGCGTGGTATTCAGGGCTAAAGAAGTGCGATGTGAAAGGATAGTCGCCATCAAAGCATTGGACAAGGAGATTTATAAAAAGGGTGCCTCAAAATATGTAGAAGCCGAAATAAGGGCACTTGGCAGAATATGGGGACATCCTAACATAGTTTCTATTCACACCGTCGAACCAGGCGATGATGAATACGAGGCATATATCGTCATGGAGTATATTGATGGCCCAAGTTTGAAGAGAGAGATGAGTAAGGGAAAAATCCCCCTGTGTACCGCAATCAGCATCGGGTTGGATATTTGTAACGGTTTGGCTTACGCGCATGAACACAATATCATTCATCGAGACATCAAACCGCAAAACATCCTCTTAACCTCAGATTTTGCAGCTAAACTTACTGATTTTGGCGTGGCGAGGATTTTAGAAGAAACTGAGTATGCGAAAACGGTAACGGGCACCAGAAGATATATGGCACCTGAACAATATACGAAAAATTACGACAAGAGAGTTGATGTATATGCGACAGGGCTTGTATTGTATGAGATGCTTACGGGACGATACCCATTTAAGGGCGATATCAATGGAGAGATAGAAGGCGAAAAACAGACAAAAGATTTAGTAATTCCCGATAGCATTCCTGAACAACTTTCGGCTGTCCTCAACAAAGCTTTGCAACGCGACCCGAAAAAAAGAGACATAACCGCCTCTGGCATGTATGACGAACTATACAGAATCCGCTCTGATATGTTCGAGAGCTATGTTGTAAAAGTTATGGAAAACGGACTTGAGTCGGATGCGGCAGTAACCGCTATAACCACAAGGCGTGAGGAACTTAAAATACCAGAACCAATAGCGGAAAACATAGCACGACAAGCCTGGGAAAAAACTGTAAACAAGAGTCAGGAGCGCGAACGCGAAGAGGCAAAAGTTCGCACCATGAAACACTATGAGCAGGCGAGAAAATATCTCACTGCAAATCAACCGCAGCTTGCGTTTGCAGAACTCCAACAGATGGTTGACATCAATCTGGATGAGGGAGAACCTAAGGGACTGGTGAAAGACATATTTACACGGATAAAAATGGAAAGGCTTGGGATGAGAACACAAGACGGGGGGATGAATTATGAATCATTGATAGAACTCATCAAACGTTTGCCAGAAGAGGAACTGAAGCTACTAAGAGCATCTCTGGACGATGAAGCAGTGCGAAGTAAACCCCAAACGGAGGAAACTCAGGAACTGCACAAAGAGACTCCACCAGAAGCGCGACTGGGAGCAACCTCGATGGGAAAAAATTATTTTCTGGAAGCTCAAAAATTTCAGAAGGAAGCAGACGAATTTGCAAAGCAGAAGAAAAACCGTGAAATGCAACAATGTATGAGAAAGAGTGGAGGGGCTTATCGAAAGTACGCTGGCGTACTCTCAAAGGGTGATTGTTTGGAAGAAGCAGCTCTTTGTTACAAGAAGGCTGCTAAGAGCTATAAGGTTGGCGGAAAATACAGGACGGCAAGGAAATACTATGCCAAAGCCGCGGCGATACATTATAAGTTAGCTGAAAATTACGCTAAGGAACGTCGTTGGTACCAAGCAGGCCAGCTTTTCCAGACATCCGCCGAAACTTACGCATCAGCAGGCAAACCGGATAAATCTGAAACATCCCTGAAAAAGGCTGTTGCTTCATACTACAATATCGCCAAAAACCTGTATTCAAACGGTAATCTCGAAGATTCTCTAAAATGCTGCCGAATCGCTATTGATGTGTGGAATGGTAGGGGAGGATGCGCTCCAGTCAACGATGCGCGCGTCCTGTTAAACACGATTGAGAGTGACATAAGTGAGGGGAAAATGAACTTTGAGTGAAAGGAAAAGGGAGATGTGGAGCGCAAAAATCTTTGTGTGTATTTTTGCAAAAGGGCAAAATGGCGTATACCAGTTTACGAGAATTCGTCGAAAAGCTAAAAAAAGAAGGGGAACTTTTGCGCATCAGGGCAGAGGTATCACCAGAGTTAGAAATCACGGAAATTACAGATAGAATCAGCAAATCCCACGGACCGGCTCTGTTATTTGAGCGAGTCTGTGGCTCCAAAATGCCGCTTTTGATAAACGCTTTCGGCTCGGATAAACGAATGGCGATGGCATTGGGCGTTGATGACGTCAACGATATAGCCAGAGAAATAGAAAGCCTTATCCGTATTGCCCCCCCTGAATCCATCATCGACAAATTTAAAATTCTCGGAACTCTTGCCCGATTAGCGAAATTTCCGCCCAAAATGGTCAAAAAAGCAAAATGCCAGGAGGTGGTTCGCAAGGGCGAAGATGCTTCCTTAGATGAATTACCCATAATCAAATGTTGGCCAGAAGATGGAGGCAAATACATCACATTGCCACAGGTATTCACGAAACATCCCTTAACGCATCAGAGAAACGTGGGCATGTACCGGTTACAAGTTTTCGATGAGCGCACCACCGGAATGCACTGGCATATACACCACGATGGCGCGGCAAACTTCCGTGAATATAAAAAAGCCAACCAGCGGATGCCCGTCGCCGTCGCAATAGGAGGCGAACCGGCGATGACTTACGCAGCATCAGCACCGTTGCCCAGTGGGTTCGACGAGGTGTTGTTCGCAGGTTTTCTCCGCAAAGAGGGCGTTCCCCTTGTGAAATGCAAAACCATTGACATGGAGGTACCTGCCGATGCTGACATAGTGCTGGAAGGATACGTGGAACCCGACGAAGCAAGGCTGGAAGGGGCATTCGGTGACCACACGGGTTACTACTCGCTTCCCGACGAATACCCCGTCTTTCACATAACCTGTATAACGCACTGCAAAAAACCAATCTACCAAACCACCATCGTAGGAAAACCGCCGATGGAGGATTGCTACATGGGCAAAGCAACAGAGCGGATATTCCTCCCCTTCATCAAAATCCAGTTGCCTGAAGTCATTGATATTAACCTGCCGATGTTCGGCGTATTCCACAACTTCATATTTGTGTCAATTGACAAACAGTATGCCTACCATGCCAAAAAGGTGATGCACAGTATCTGGGGGATGGGGCAGATGATGTTTTCCAAAATCATCGTTGTGGTAGACAGGAACGTGAACGTACAAGATGTCGAAGAAGTCCTCTTCATCGTGGGAAGCAACGTCGCCCCAAAACGGGACATCACCTTCGTTGATGGGCCGGTCGATATTCTTGACCACTCATCTCCGTTAGTTGGCGCAGGTTCCAAAATGGGAATAGACGCTACAAAAAAATGGAAGGAAGAGGGCTTCATTCGCGATTGGCCGCAGGAGATGAATATGCCCGAGGAAATAGTTGAGTTGGTTGATAAACGCTGGAAAGAATATGGATTTTGAGTTGATGGATAAGAAGCAATACGTCCACACAATTTTTTCATCCATAGCCAAACGCTACGATTTTCTGAATTCCCTGCTCAGTCTGAAGTTTGATAAACGCTGGCGCGCATTCGCTGTGAAAGTCAGCGAACTTGAACCCGAAAGCAAAGTCTTAGACGTCTGCACAGGCACAGGCGAATTGGCGTTAGCTTATGCTAAAACGTTAAGGAACGGCACACGAGTTATCGGGACGGATTTTTGTAACGAGATGTTGATTGTGGGCAAAGCTAAGGTTGAAGAACAGGGAACCGCTGATAACTTTCTACCTATCGTTGCGGATACGCTGAATTTACCCTTTGCCGATAATTCGTTTGATGTGGTATCCGTGGGGTTTGGAATGCGAAACGTAATTGACCTGAAAAAGGGAATCCAGGAAATGATGCGCGTCGCAACACCTGGTGGCAGAGTTGTAATTTTAGAATTCTCTCAACCCGAAAACCCTGTTTTTAAAAGCATTTATTATTTGTATTTCAAAAACATCCTCCCGTTGATAGGAAATATTATCTCAAACAACAACGACGACGCCTACGGCTATCTGCCCAGTTCTGTCATGAAATTTCCCAACAGACGACGACTAAAAGAGATTATGGAAGAATGCGGGTTGAAGAATGTAAAAATCTATGCGAAAACTTTCGGGATTGTGACAATTCATTTAGGACATAAACAAAGTAGGGGCGAGGCATTTTTGGAGGATGATATGTTCGCGTTACATTCCAACGTAAAATAAGAGATGCCGCACGCTATATCATCGCAGAATGCCTCGCCCCCTCATAGCAAAGTGAAAAAAATAATTGTAGCAATAACAGGCGCAAGCGGTATAATCTACGCCAAACGCCTGCTGGAAATACTATCTCAAAGCGATTTTTTAGTATACCTTACAATCTCAGAAGCCGGGGCAATCACCATTCAGGAGGAATTAAAGGTCAAAATTAACCTTACGGACTTTCAACCTGAAGCATTGCTTGGATTTCACACTGACAACATTGAATACCATAATTTCACCGACATCACTGCGCCTATCTCCAGCGGTTCCCACCAGACGGAAGGTATGGTGATTGTGCCGTGTAGCATGGGCACTCTTGGCGCTATTGCGGCAGGTTTGTCGGATAATCTCATTGAGCGAGCGGCGGATGTGTGCATAAAAGAACGCCGAAAATTAATCATGGTACCGCGTGAAACCCCCCTGAACAGCATTCATTTAGAAAACATGCTAAAACTTTCCAATTTGGGTGTCTGCATTTTGCCGGCGATGCCAGCATATTACCATCAACCGAAAACAATTGTTGACCTCGCAGATTTTATAGTCGCCAAAATTTTCGACCAATTTGGTATCGAAAATCAGTTATTCAAACGCTGGAAGGGTGTCTGTGATTAAAAACAAAAGCGATATTTTCATAGCTACGGGCGTGGGGTCAATTTTCAATCGTCAATCTGCAATATTCAATCCACTCACCCCACCAGGTGGCATGCAACAAAATGCCCATCTCCCATATCCACAAGTTTTTGTTCAGTATGAGCGCAATCGCTATGTACCTTGTGGCAGCGCGTGTGGAAATGACAACCCGAAGGTGGGTTAGCGGGGTTGGGCACATCACCTTTCAGGATAATCCGTTGCCGTTTGATTTTTGGGTCAGGTACTGGTGCAGCGGAGAGCAAGGCTTGAGTATAAGGATGAAGTGGATTTTCATATAGTTCATTTTTTTCCGCAGATTCAACGATTCTTCCCAAATACATGACGGCTACTCGGTCACAAATGTGTCTTACAACGCTCAAGTCGTGGGCGATGAAAAGATAGCTTATGTGAAATCGTTCCTGCAAATCCTGTAGCAGATTGATAACCTGCGCCTGAATGGAAACATCTAATGCTGATACAGGCTCATCAGCTACGATTAAATCGGGTTCGGGTTGTACCGCCAGCGCCCGCGCAATCCCGATTCGCTGCCGTTGTCCCCCGCTGAACTCGTGTGGGTATCGCTTTGCATGTTGCTTAGGGTTCAGCCCCACGACTTCCAACAACCAATATACCCTATCCTGCAATTCGGTTTTGGATGCTAATTTATGAATGCGTAGCGGCTCACTCACAATACTGAAGACGCTCATGCGCGGGTTCAACGAACTAAATGGGTCCTGAAAGATAATCTGCATCCTCCTCCGCAAACTGCGTAGTTGAGCTTTATCCAAATCAAAGATGCTAATCCCCTCTTCATCATCGTAGAAAAACGCTTCTCCTGAGGTAGGTTCTATCAATCTCAACAGTGTCCTGCCCGTAGTCGTCTTGCCGCATCCGCTTTCGCCCACAAGCCCCAACGTCTCTGCCCGATTCACCGTAAAACTCACACCATCAACCGCTTTGACACTGCCACGACTTTTGCTCAAAAAACCCTTCTTGATAGGAAAGTACTTCCTTAGATTTTTAGCCTCTAACAATACAGTAGAATTTTTCATCTTTTTTTGCGGCAGGATACCCCGTCTGATTTTCCAAATCAGCGGATGAAGCCCGATGCCTTCGGCTTACGGCGGGGAGGAATGCCGCCCCCCGTTCGTAAGCATAACCATCGGCTCGATGCAACATATTGCAGTGTCGATAGCCAATACCCTGGATAGTACCACTCTTAGTTTTGAGATTAAAGTTGCCAG
>CAZRLY010000240.1:5046-9913 GCA_964601015.1 uncultured bacterium | reverse complement strand
AGCCTCCAGGTCAATTGAAACCATCAGATGATAACAGGGGGTTTCCAGGTTCATCGTTCTACGAATCATCTCCTCAAGCTCACGATTTCTCTCCCGCATGACAGCGTGGTATTCCGCTTCATCAACGTGAACGATAAATCCAAAGGGGATGTTACCCCTCTGCGTTTTCTCTGTCTTGAGCGGGTATATACCGTCGCTCAAGACAAAGTCGGCATAAACATAGTAGGAATAAGTCCAACGCGGTTCGTTTTCCGATGGTTGTATTCTTACCGTATGGTTTGAGTCTACCGCTTTGATTCTGAAGCGCACAAGGTGTTTGTCAGGCTGACCGGGAATGACAGCCTCATAAGTTTCCCCTGAGATATGTTTCATCGGCACTTGAGTTTCCGTTGTTTCGCTGCCGGGTTTGGCTACCCGGTAAAGAAGAGTTACCGCTGCCAGCCCATCGCTGTCAGAGACATTTGCGCGAACGGTTACCGCTTGCTCCGGCGAAGGGCATTCTTTTGTTTCCGTCACTAAGGCGGAATTGCGACGGAAACGTAGAGGTGAAAAATGGACATCCTTGATGGTAGGTGGCAGATTTGCAGAGTAGTTGTCGTTTTGTCTGCCGGGCGTTCCCTTGGGAGTCCGCTTTGCGGGGAGTTTGGAAGCCGCCCAATTGTTTCCGTCGCTAAAGCTAGCCCCATACTTAAGTGTGGGGTTATGCGACGGAAACGATACACCTTTGTCAGCCCTCTGGCTCTCCACAAACGGACTAATACGCTCTAACGATGAAGAATAGCCGTCTGCGCCGACCGGCCAGGGTGCCCTGTCAGCGTATTTTACCGCATCTATTACTCTCTTCTGCGAATCCGAAAGTTGTAGCGTTTCCCCCCGATGGCTTAATCGCCCCTTAAAATTTCCATAAGCCGCAATCTCCCACCTATATGCCTTGACAAACGCATCAACATCGCGGCAAACGACGACATAATCGCCCGGTGCCATTCTCGCCCCCGAAGGGAAAGTATACTTGATGCCTTTGCTAAATGACCAGTTGGAGATGTCTACTTCGGCATTTCCACGATTGAACAACTCGACATACTGGAGATGCTCCAAATCATTCGGCGGGTGATACATAATTTCGTTGATGACAATGTCCTTGTCGTCCGCTCGCGCAGCAAATACAACAACTAAGAGTAACGATGCCAGCGCGAGAATTTGTAAAAGTGTGTTACCGTTGATAAAATTGACTGTTTTCATAAAATTCTCCTTCCATTGCTCCCGTCGGATTGGCAAATCCGACGGTTACGGTCTGGATTTGCCAATCCAGACTGAGCGGTTGGGCGATTTTTTTTCTGCAAAACCCTATATCTTTCTTGGCACATACAATTCAAACACTTTTATATTTTTCCCGTCTATCTCTTCCCCTTTTTGGGCGGGATAAAAGTCTATTTCTGCCCTACTTTTAGGATTGTAATAACGGAAAATAACTATATATCCTGTTTCTTCCCTTCTCGTATTCAGGTAAAATACGAGCTTTTTGCGTTCTTGTTGATAATATTTTTCTCCATCCCATACCATAAACTCAATGATTATGTTTCTGCCGTCTTTTTGTAGTAACGTATCTATGTAGCCTCCGCCTGACAATCTCTCTAAGCTTCTTTCAATATCGTTCCTATCGCAGAAATGCTTGATGAATCCAGAAAACAATATCTGCCCCAATACTTCGTGTTCGCCCTCCACGGCACCAAACATACCCAAACCCTCCTCCACTAAAAAACTACGGAAATCCAGGATGAGTTCCTCTACTTGAATCGCTCCATCCGCGCTCAAGTATTTTTCAGATGGGTGTCTGTCATTGAGAATATCTACAAGCCTCTGGTTGCCTATCTTTTTGATAAAATAGTTATAAAAAAGTTCAAAGTATATCTCGTTGGCTATAATAACACAACTTTCTTCATCAATGGCAATCTCCTTAAATATCCCACACAAATCCAAAAATCGTATTCTTTCATTAAAGATACTCCTGTCAATCGTTCCTCCGAAAATAACCTTAGCTATTATCTCTTCATTGTCATACAATTTCTTCGCTAACCCGTCAAAATGATTATTCCTCTCGCGAAGCAATATTTTCACAGCTTTTTGAACATCTTCCTTTGCAATTGGCTCTACGGTTTTGGGTTTAATATCATGGGTTAAAATCTGTCCAAGGCGATTAACGAGAAAAGGCTGTCCATCCGTCTTTGCGTGAATTAACTTAATGGCTTCTTCTGTGAAAGGTTGATTGGTTTCTTTTGTATACTGGTTATAAAGGATAGCAGTCTCTTCTAAGCTAAAGTTTGGGAGTCTTATTCTATCGGCGATGTTGAAGGGAGAGCTATCGCCGCCTGTCAATTCAACGATATCTCTCATCCCTACTAACCCGACGGAGAATATTTGTGGGAGTTCTTTCTGTTTTGCTTGCAAATATAACGCTCTCAATCTTGTTAGAAATGCTTTCAATTCGGTTCCCCTCAGGCCATCTATTTCATCGCAGAATATGGTTATCTGAAAGTCCTTCAACAAATGACATACTTTCAGTAAATGCAGATAGAACCTGTGGAAGGATGTGATTTTTGATGATTCATTAAATTCTAAAAACCCGGCGGCAGTCTCTTCGTTTTTGACCTTTAATATCGAATATATTTTTTGAAAGAATTGTAATTGAAAGTGTTCAAACAGTTCTTGCAGGTCAAAAAAAGTTTCATCCTCAAACCCTTGAAAATCCAGATGAACGGATATGTGCCTCTCCTTTTGATTTAGTTTTTCACAGATTTCATGAATCAATGTCGTTTTTCCAGTTTGTCTGGGCGCAGAAATTGTGAAGAAGCGGTGATGCTTGATTATATCCATAATATTTTCTCCCTCTTCACTAATTACCTCCCTTCGTTCAACGAAGTAGTTTTCTTCAGGAACTGTAGTGCCAGCAGTTTCAAATCGTTTTTTGGGCACTTGATATTTACTTGGTTGTTGACTTGGAATTATCTTCTCCTGCATCTTAATTTCTCCATCTCACGATTTCGCCAATTTCTTCTTTGCGTATTCTCTGAAAGCTACGCCAAATTCCGGGTCAATTAAACAGAAATCGAAGAAAGATTCAAAGTAACTCTGATAATTCCCGATGTCATATCGGGTTTCATCGGGTGCTAACTTGACGCCCCAAATGGGGAAACCTTCTTCAAGCATGAGACGGATAGAATCTGTTATCTGAATCTCCCCGCCTGCTCCTGGGGGAGTCCGTCTGATATATGCGAATATCTCCGGTGAAAATACATATCGCGCGGCGATTGCCAGTGTGCTGGGCGCTTCTTCGACGCTTGGCTTTTCTATAATATCTTTAAGTTGAAACTCCGAACCGCCCTCGCCTTTGGGAGATGCAACGCCGTATTTTACCACATCCTCGCGTTTGACAGTTCTGAAAGCGATGGTAGCGCCTGCGTTTTTGGCGATGTGAGTATCCATAAGGCGTTTTAACAATGAGCCATTCTGCTTGGAATGAATAATAGCATCACCAAGAGAAACAACAAAGTGTTCGTTGCCAACGAAATGCTCCGCCATACCGATAGCATCTCCTAAACCCCTGGGGACGCTTTGGCGGGTGTAAAAAAGACGGAGGCCGAGATTAACGTGGTCAAGCGAGTCAAGCGACGCATTTTTTCCTTTTAGCGAAGCCTCCAGAGCAACGTCCTTATCAAAATGGTCTTCTATGGTGCGTTTCTGCTGGCTGGTTACAATCAGCACATCCCTAAGCCCAACTGCGGCAATCTCCTCTACCACATACTGAATCGCAGGTTTTCTACCAACTGGCAACATCTCCTTAGGCTGAGATTTAGTAGCAGGCAAAAGCCGTGTCCCAAGTCCAGCCGCAGGTATAACAGCTTTATGTATGTGCATAAAACTTGTCCTCCATAAGAGTGAAAAGTGAGAAAAAACGTAAAGCGGGAAGCGATAAAAAACTCTACGCTTCACGCTTTTACGCTCTACGAGAAAGACGCTCTACGAAATTATTCCTCTGTGGTTATATGAAGTTTATTATTGAAAATCTAATCCGCTCACCGGCATACTAACACAGCATGATTAGCCAACTTTACTACGCTCTCGGTGATGCTGTTGAAGATAATCTCGTACAATTTACCGCGTTTGGTTGCCCTGATTGCTATCAAATCGCAGTCATATTTTGGGGCTGTCTCCAGAATTCCTGCTACCGATGCACCAGTTTGAAGCAAAAACTCCGTTTCATAAGGATAGAATTCCAGATATTCTTTGGCACGTTGAGATACTTCCTCAGCAAGCGGTTCAGTGTTCGCTACTGATAGGCAAACTATGGGCAAGCCGGCTCTCTCTCCAATTTCCGATACAACCTCCAAAGTCCTGTCTGAAAGAACATCTCCCTCAAGCGCCACAAGGATTTTTTTGGAAAACGTTTTCGCGCCTTCGTGTACCACAATCGTCGGTTTGTTTATCTTCAACAAAATGGAATCCAGCCTGTAATAGACCAATTTCAGTCCGTCGGTTTTTATGGCTTCAGGCACTCCAAGCACTAATAAGTCGGCTGTGCGCGCACGCTCGCAAACCTTCTGCGGAGTTCGATTTGCCACGATACGGATATCGGGTTCGAGTTGATATTTAGCGCAAGTTTCACGCGCCGCGTTCATAATAGGCACAGGCACAGAGGGTAACGTGGGCATTCCCGTCTTGCTATCTTTTGGCTCTACTTTGGGGATATTGGTAAACACAGTACATACTAAGTGAGCATTCAGAACACGGTTTAATTGACAGGCATATTCCAATGCTATCCGGTCATGTTGCTCTGGGCCGAGGGCAGCCATTATTTTCTTAATCATAAAAT
>CAZRLY010000240.1:0-4946 GCA_964601015.1 uncultured bacterium | reverse complement strand
ATCCGGTCATGTTGCTCTGGGCCGAGGGCAGCCATTATTTTCTTAATCATAAAATTCTATCACCTCTATCTACAATATATCATAGATGGTTTGGGTTTGTTGGACATTCCGTTCAAAGCTAAATTTTTCCTCTGCGAGTTTTCTACCGGCTTGCCCCATCCTCTGACGTGCATTTTGGTCATTTAGCAACCGCAGGATAGCTTGCGCCATAGCGTATGTATCTTTATGAGGGATTAATAGTCCAGTTACGCCGTCTTCTATCACTTCCGGCGCGCTGGCTATCCTTGTGCCGATGACAGGTTTGCCGGCGGACATCGCTTCCATTATCACGCTTCCCGCAGATGCTGAAACCAAAATATCCAGCGATGCCATTACATCTGGCATATCCCTCCGAAAACCTGTGAAGATGATGTGTTTTTCAATGCCACGTTCGGCGATAATGCCTTTTACCTCCTCTGCGTATCTGTCTCGTCCGGAGGGTACGCCGATAAGGAGGAAACTTACATCTTGCCTCGCCTTTAGCACTTCTGCCGCCGCTTGGATGAATTCCTTTTGCCCTTTGAAAGGTTCTATTCGACCGACTATGCCCACTAAGAGATTTTCTAAATGAGGAAAATCCCTCCGCAGGACGTTCCTTTCCCTTCCATCGCAAGTAAACTCGGACAAGTCTACGCCATTGGGAATGACATCTATTTTCTCATCAGGGATTCCAGCTTGTACAAGTGGTTGTTTCAATTGGGACGAGATTGAGATGATACGGTCAATTTTATCGAAGAGGTATTTGTGTATGCGTTGAGTGCGAATCAAGTCGCGCACATGCGATACGGTTGGAATACCCGTTTTCTGACTTACTTTCCAGATATAATAATTCATCCAAAGGTTAGAATGAATCAGGTCAATTTCGTTTTGCACAACGAAATCAACAAGCCGATTTGAAGCAATGCGGCGGAAGGGCATGGACTTTACCTTCCGCCAGGCGGGTAGATGCAATACAACAGTTGGAATTTTTTCTGCGCGGAGTTTGTCGGCAAATTCGCCATCACCGGGGCATAGTACGATGGGATTATATCTGTGTTTATCCAGCTTTTTTACCAGATGGCAGAGTTGATTCTCTGCACCGCCTATCATCGAACCGGTGTTGCTTATGTAAAGTATCTTTGCCATGAAACCTCTCCCGCAATTCGTTCAACGCATTACTTCCCTCACTGCTCTTCTTCTATCCGTTTCGCTTATTGCATCCAGTGTTTGAGGGACAATCTTGCGATATTTGGCAATCTCTTTCTTTCTCCGAGATGTGCGAAAATAATCGAATTTTGCCACGGTGGGTTTTCCTTCTTTATTTGGACACAAATTGTAGATACCCACATGAATCGGGTCACCAACGCCCATTACGACAGTGCCGCAGCTCAACCAGTTGACAGAATCGCTGCTGGCGAATGCCTCAAAGACTTGCCCGCGTCGCTCTAATCGGAGATAGAGTTCTTTGACATTCTTAAAATCGGAAGCACGCCCTACAAGGGAATGTCTTCTCCAGAAATGCATTCTAAACTGCACATCGCCTTTGTAGGCATGTTCGCCTGATGTTTTCTCAAATCTCAAGAAGCGGTGTTCATTTTTCCATACAAGTAGTCCGGCGTGTTCCTGTAAATTCGGTGAGACGCGAATACGCGTTTCCAGTGAAAAATCGCCCGCTACTTCCTGTACCAAACGCGGGGCGTCGAAATTTTGTCCCGGTTCCAACGTCTGTCCGGGTTCTGCTGCAAGTTCGATATAACCTGAACGCGCTTGCCATCTGCCGCCACCAAATGGGTCTTCCCAGAACCATTCCGGTCTTAATTGCCCCTGGTCAAACTCATCTTGAAAAACAATCTCAGAGAACTCCGTTGAAGAAGACCAACCTTCGACTTTTATTGAGGAGATAACATTGCCAAAGCGTTTGGGCAGAGCGTGAAGGTTTGGAATATCACGCCTTGAATCTTTTCTGGTTATCTCAATCGGTAAAGAAGCACCTTCAAACTCCGGCCGTTCAAAGAAAATTACCCTGCATCCTTCAGATGGAAAATCGGGCCCTTTGTAAATTCTTATGGAGGAAGTAGCTTTGCTCAAAGTCATTTCTTCACAATTCGCTACGTCCCGCAACACAGTCATGAATTGTCCCCTGCAATATGGCTGCTCATACAGTTCTATGATAACAGGAATAGTCCCCCATTCGGGGCCAGTTACATCCCGCGAGATTCCTAACTTTATTGATGAAATTGTATCCCCGAAGTTGTAAGCTACATCGTGGATAGTTGGATATAATCCGGGGCCAAGAGCCAGTTTTCTACCTTGAAAATTGTCATCCTCGTAAAAAATAGCTCTCTCATTGGTGGCGAAATGATAGTCGGCACCTTTATAAATCCTGATAGAAGAGATATTATTTTCAAAACCAAGCTCAGAAGTCGCTCGAACCGGCGCTAATATTGTTGCTCTGCATCCCCGGAACCCCCAGTGGTCAAAAACTTCTACTATTAATCGTGGTATCGTTACCCGTCGCATCCGCATCTCCTCCTTTTATCTTGCTCCATACTTTTCTCTGTATTTCCGTGAAGTTTCCATGTAAAATTTGAAATTCTCATGGCTCATTGTGTAAGGAAGTCCGCCTTCAGACATGGTGATAAAGCCTCCGCCTTTGCTTCCGATTCGTATTACCTCTTCAAGGTGTTTGTCGATGTCCTCTTTGCTCATTTCTCCGATGAACTTGCTTATTCCGCCCATGAAGGTTATTTTGTCCCCGTATTTTTCCTTTAACTCAGCCAAATCCATGTTGTCCGTCGGACCAACGGGATTCAGTATATCCACACCACCCTCCACCAACAATGGCATGACGGGATTGATGTTTCCGTGGGCGTGCATGTTTACATAAGCATCGTATTTGTGGCAAAGGTCAAATAATTTTTTATGCCATTCGTAGAAGCAATCTTTGTAACATTCTGGGGAGAAGAACATGCTTCTACTTCCACCCAAATCATCGGGAAAGCTGATGCTGTGTACGCCGCGCTTCAACAGTTCCTCTGCCGCCGCGAGGTTATATTCGGCAACTTTTCTTATCACACGTTTGGCGAAATCCCTGTTTAACGCTAAATCCATCATAAAATCTTCGTACCGGCGGAACCTGTACCAAACTCCTGCGAAGAATCCATCAATTCCAGCGGTTGTAAAATACCCTTTTTCCTTGAAGAACTTTACCCGTTCCTCCACGCCTTCATACCTTGTGGAGTCCGCCGGATTAGGCATTATCACTTTATCAACATCCTCTTCGGTGTTTATGGGCAGGTGGATGAAGTTCCGGTCATAAGGGTGTTCTCTAATTTGCCACCGGGCACCGTTTTCAAACTCTAAGACGTGGTGGTTCTGCCACCTTTTGACCACCTTTGAACGCAATCCGCCGTCGCCCACACCTGTGATATGGTAATCCATCAATTCAGCGTACTCTATCTGTTTCTCCAGCGGTTCATCTACGCCAATGGGAATCATTGCAATCCTGAGTTGGTAACCGGGCATAAATTTCTCACCGGATGTTGTATCGAAAAAACCATCCTGACTTGGGATGACATCGGGTTTTTCATGGTTTATCGCAGCTAATACTCTCTCCAACCTGTTCATAATATCCCTCCTATGGACCGGACAACCAGAAAGCCGGACAACCAGACAACCGGACAGGTTTGTTCCACACCCCAGTATTCTCTTTCCCCGCAACGTTATGCAAAAATACAATGTTGTTGGGAAGAAAAACCTCTGCCCTAAATAACCGTGTCCGGTTTTCCGGCTTTCTGGCTTTCCGGTTGTCCGCGTTCCAGTCTACCATTCTACGCCTTTTCGAGCAAGAATCCCCATACTTTGATAAGGGTGTTTATGCGATTTGATTTCAGTATGGTAGTGCGCCCTTTCTATGACGCTTGGATGTGCCTGCCTGCCTGTGAGTACCAGTTCCAGATGTTCCGGTTTGTTATCAATCAAATCCAACAAGTATTCAAGCGGGAGCAATTTCCAGCGCACGGCAACGTTAATCTCGTCTAAAATGACCAGATGATATTCGCCTGAATTGATAATCTCCTTTGCGTATTCAAAACCGCGTTGCGCTGCAATTTTGTCGGCGTCTTGGAGGTGTTTGATGTCCACAAAAAAGTCGCTGCCGAATGCTTTGATATGAAAATTGGGAAGATAATCGGGTAGGCGATGTTCCCCTGATAAACTGTCTGGTGACTTCATAAATTGAATCACTGCGGCTTTGCCTCCGTGCATTATGGTGCGGACTGCCATTCCCAACGCAGATGTTGTTTTGCCCTTCCCATTGCCGGTAATAATGTGTATCAACCCTGTGCCGAGTTCCGCTGTTTTGTCGGGGATGAAATGAATCTGAAACCGCTGATGTTGTTTGCTACGTTGGGGTAAACCTGTGTACTTTTTCACGGTAATGTGGATGTCGGGAAACTCGGGGATGCGATATTTGTCTGCGGCGTTCTTTGCGGGGGCTCCCTTTTCGTAGACGGTAATGCTTCCATCTTCCTCAATGGCGTATCCCACAAAAGCAATCTCTTTGGCATCAAACCATTTACGCAGGCGTCCTTCAATCAATTTAACTGTTTTTGCATCAATCAGCATTGTATTTTCCTCTGTGAAACCCCTTCACCTCATATCTGAAGCTCTGCACACCTGAAGGCGGCAGGTTCTTAGTCCTGAATGCCTCTAACGGGCTCTCACAGAACAACCTTGATTGTTAAAACAACCAAAGTTGAATTGCTACAACATCCCGGTTCTTAGCATCAGGTATCTCTCTTTCGAGAGCATCAGAACTTCGCAGGCGAGCCGCTCTGTCGTAGCCGAATTCGCCAGAATTCGGTTAGCTAAGTTGCCATGGAGTGATTTTCGATGGGCAGCGAGTTTACGTTGGATGTTAGCAAGTT
>CAZRLY010000239.1:0-9925 GCA_964601015.1 uncultured bacterium | reverse complement strand
TACAAAGCGGCAATTTGTGCTTCGCGGATTCTTCGCTCTTTCCGCAAGTCAGCAAAACAATCAACATTGAGACGATTATCTGTCCATCCCCTATTCGCTACCTCGGTGATAGTATATTCTATGCTATTCTTTGTTTCTTCCCAGATAACGCTATCATTCATCTTGTAATTCCCTCCCTGCAAAGGTGATATGTCTTCTACCAGCCGCGGTTTGTTCACAGAGGAGTGAGTAACCCACAGAAGATAATTGGAAATCTTGGGTCAGCAAGCCTACAGCCTGACATTTAGTCAACATGTTTTGATTGGTGGGTTGTCCTGTTTGAACACGTTGCAAGGTTCCTACTATTTCTCGCCAACTGGTGTTGTTTTCTTTGTACCAATTCCACCCATATTCTCTTTTACGAAGTTCGTTGTAAAACTCCCTGGTTTCCATGGTAGTCAAACACTTGCCATTAAGCGTTACGGTAAAGCCGACCAAATCGCATTCTCCAGTTACCAAACTTTCTCCCTGTGGGTTAATCTTATCCAATCTCCAAAACTGCGTAGGTTCCCATAATTCCACCAAACCCCACCATTGCACACATCCCCAAGGCAGATAGTTGCGAAAGAAGCGATTTATTGCAAAAAATTCTATCCCGATAAATTGATAGGGTGACTCACTGCTGTTCAAAACCACTGACTGAACCTCCCGGTTAATAAATGAGCGTTCAGGATCTGTCAGCGGTCTTATAGCGAAGTGATGATTGCCGATTCCCACTTCATTATGCAAGAGTCTCATTAAGTTATCCATGATTCCCCAGGCAACTATTTCGGTATCTGAATCATAATCTCGATGCATAGTATTCAGAACGTCCAGAATCACAACATCGGGCGGCTGAATAAAGCTCACGTACCTTTCATCGTCAATCTTAGATATGGTTGATTCTGTCGACGATTCTGATAATTGGGAGGTGTGGCCCGGAAATCTGGGAACTGACTTGTCTCTAATTGCATCCCTCAATTGCCAAAGGGTACCTACACCATCCTCGACATAGTCGTCAGGGTTGACATCATAGACCAGTGAGGCGTAGCGCATCAGGCAAGGGGCGTCCTGTATATTCACTTTAACAAGAGGTATTTCCCCTATATAGACGGTTCCTGACGTACCGTCAATGGTGATTACATCACCTTCTCTGACTACTTTGCCTGAAACGCTGAACAGCTTTTGTGCATAATCGATTTGAATTGTCTCTGATGCGACACATGGTTTGCCCATTCCCCGACAAATGAGTGCAGCATGGCTTGTTGAGCTTTCACGGCTCGATATTATACCTTGCGCACTGTTGACTCCATGAATATCATCGGGTGTTAAATCGTGCCGTATCAGAACGACCTTCTTTCCCGCACTTCCAAGACTTTCAGCCGTGTCAGCATCAAAAACAGCTATTCCACTAGTTGCACCCGGAGATGCATCTACTCCACATACAATGGGTTGTTTATCCAAATGTGGCGGCAGCTTCAGAACAAGGATTTGTTCGAGATCATATGGCTTTACCCAAAATATTGCTTCTCTTTCTGATATTAGGTTCTCATCCAAGAAATCAATAGCAAATCGTAGATTTGCACGGCCTGTGGCCGTAGGTCGTGCTGCGCGCGTCTGTAGTAACCATAACATGCCACGTTCAATGACAAATTCTAAATCCTGTACATCTTGATAGTAACGTTCCAACTTGTGTCCCAACAACTCAAGCTGGTTGTATACTTCCGGTATCTCCTCTCTAAGCTGTGAAATTGATTTAGGCGGGCGAATACTAGACACTACATCCTCGCCCTGAGAGTTGTCAAGGTAATTACCGTATAATACTTTCTCGCCAGTGATAGGGTTGCGGGTGAACGCGACGCCCGTTCCAGAATCATCGCCCATGTTGCCAAATACCATTGTCTGCACGTTGACGCCTGTGCCCAAATCATCAGGGATACCTTTGATAGAGCGAAACGCTTTTGCGCGTGGGTTGTTCCATGATTTAAAAACAGCGTTTATAGCTAACCTGAGTTGTTCTCTCGGGTCAGCAGGAAATTCCTCGCCGTATTCTTTTTTGAAGTGTTCTTTGGATTCGGCGACGACTTTTTTCAGTCCATCGGCATCCACCTCAGTGTCTTCCTTGACACCTTTTGCCTCTTTGACTTCATCGAAAATCTCTTCAAAGGCATGACGTTTCAGTCCCGGCCGATAAACATCCGCGCCTTCATCGCCGGAAAGCACGGTATCGGAAAACATCAGGATGAACCTGCGATAAGCGTCGTAGGCGAATCGTTCGTCACTGGTCTGTTTTATCAAACCCTTGATAGTTTCATCATTCAACCCAAGGTTCAAAACGGTATCCATCACGCCGGGCATGGATATGGGCGCGCCAGAACGTACCGACACCAATAATGGATTTTTCGGATCGCCAAACTCCCTGTCCAGGTCTTTTTTGACCTGAGAAAGTGCTTTAAGTATTTGGTTCCACAAATCTTTGGGAAACTTGCCTCCCGAAGAAATATATTCGTTACACGCTTCGGTAGTGACGGTGAAACCGGGCGACACTGGCACACCGATACGCGTCATCTCGGCCAGCCACTCGCCTTTGCCACCGAGCAATCCACGCATACCCTTCCGTCCCTCAGCATGTTTTTCAGCTTTGTCAAACTCATCAAATAGGTACACCCACTTAGCCATGATGTATGGTACTCCTTATACATATAAATTTCTGCAATCTCCGCGCCCCCGGGTAAAAAAGGATTAGGATCTAACTGCAAAATTCGTATAGATGTAACCTCAAAAAACTTCCATCAGAAAATCAACCAATCTTAAACAACCTCAGAGCGTTTAATCCAAAAATCTTGCCTTTATCCTCTTGAGGGATGTCCATCTCCTCTATCAGCTTAACGAAAGTGTTGATATTCACCCACGGATGGTCACTTCCAAAGAGCAGTTTATCGGGGCCGGCGAAATCGTAGGCAAACCGCAGAGCCAGAGCCGACGGCGACACCGTATCCAGATATACTCGTTGATAGTATTCGTTGGGAGGCTGAGTGATATTTTCCATCCCTCTGCCCATTACCTCTGTCTGGTTTCGGATTCGTCCCCAAAGATATGGCAGGACTCCCCCCGCGTGAGGTTGCACAACCTGAAGGTTGGGATACCTTTCCAGAACGCCGCTCAAGATTAGCCGCAACATGGCAAAGCTGTGGTCAACCATCAAGCCTACCATAGGAATCATGGAGTGTTCTTTAACCGCTTCTGCCCATGCGGGAACGGTTGGATGCAGCACTATGGGCATTTCCCGTTCTTCGGCATGTTGGTATATTGGCTCGTAGACAGGCGCATCCACCGGGGTACCCTCAATGTGAGAATAAAGAACAATTCCCCTAAACCCCAATTTATCTACGGCTCTATCCATTTCCTCAATTGCCGCCGGGACATCCTGCCACGGCAAACAAGCCAAACCTGCAAACCGGTCAGGATATTTATGAATAACCTCCGCCACAAAATCGTTGCAAGCTTTTGCCCCCGCTAACCCCAACTCAGGGACTAACCTCTCCGGGCCGGGCATATTTATGCTTAAAACACTCACATCTATCCCTGCCTCATCCATATCCCGGATTTTGCGTTCGATGTCGTAGACTTCATGTCTGAGCCGAAACGTCTGCACATCCCCGTAAGTAATAATGTATCCATCCTCTTGAGGAATAGCCTTTGGTGGGCGAGGATTGCGAGCCAGTACCTCCGCGTATTCTTTGGGAAAAACGTGGCTTTGACAATCTATTCGCATCTGTATTCTCCTTCAAATAATGGTGATACTCACTGCATTTTATCCAGCAATGCTTTAAGATGACTTGCCTCTTTCAGAGCTTTATGTTACAATTTTAGTTGAGGTGATTGTTATGTCTGGAGTAACCTTAGATACATTGCCCGATACCCCATACAACCGCAAATGGAAGAAAGAAATTGCCGCTTACGATACTATGTGGCCGGAACTTCTTAAAACCCACAAGGGAAAATGGGTTGCCGTTCACGGGGGCGAAATAGTGGACATTGATAGGAACAGAGAAGCGCTGATAGAGCGGATTTACACCAAATTTAGCCGACGGACACCCATCTACGTTGAGATGGTTGTGGATACCCGCTACCGGATTGTCGACATTCCGGGTATTGATTCTGAATAGGAAAATTGCTATGTTACGTTTTCGTTACAACAAAAGTGAGCGTCCTCCTGCGCCTTACATTGTCCTTGAAATCGCTCCTGCTGGACGAAGTCGGAAATCCATCCGGCGGCGGGCTAAATTAGACTCAGGTGCGTCGCTTACTGTAATTCCCGCAAATTTGAGAGAACGGTGGCGTATTCCCCCCTCAGGAACGGTCAAAGTGCGGGCGTACAATGGACAGGAATCTATGCGTCCTATTTATTTAGTTGATGTTATTATCGGTTCTCGTCAATTCCAGAACATTGAAGTCACGACTACTCAACGCCGAAATATCCTCTTGGGACGAGATATTATGAACAAACTGCGCATAACTCTGGACGGAACGCAAGAGATAGTTGAGATTCACGATGTTTAAGAACATTTTCTTGCCCATTACCACAAGCATGTACCTTTAGTCAAAGAATTTGACAAAAGGAAGGGTACTTGAGAAAGTTTGGCACGTTAAAAACAGAAATGGAGGGGTATATCATAGCGTTTCCAGCGGGTGTTCTCGGCACGCTAAAGGTAACGGTACTTTCCTTCCCTGCTTTTGAGATTCATAGATTGCCATAATTAGTTCAAGCGCAGCGCGTCCTTGATAGCCACTGGATGGGTGTTCGTCACCCTCTTCGACACAGCGGATAAGTTCTGTAATCATACGCGCACACAGCCAACGTCCCAAACCGTGTTGGTTCAATTCATCGGCAGGTGTCTCAATATGCGTCCATTCTCCTGGCGGGCTGTCCTGGGACCAAATCGCCAAAGGATAACGATAAGGGCCTGCGCTACCATCCACGCAGACTAATCGCCCTTTAGTACCTGTCAGTTCAACTCCAAATACCCCTTCGCGGCACGACTCAAAGAAACCACGCGCGCCGTTTTTGAACGACAAAACCGCACTCACTCTATTTCCCGCTACCAATGCCTCTTTTTGACTTGTTGTTTTGCGGTCAGCCCATGTCACATCATCGGTTGCGATGTCTCTGCCATTCATGGTTACGGATGCCCAAACCCATTCGGCATCTTCACCAAATATGCGCACTGCGTCAAACAGATGTGTGCCATTGTTGGTCATATCAAAACCTGCTTCCACGCCCATCCCTCGAATAACCCTTAGTTCACCGATAGCACCGTCATTTACCAATTGTTTTGCATGGCGATATTGCGCATCGCACCGTCTCTGGTGATTCACGGCAAGTTTTACGCCCGCTTTTTCACAGGCGGCAATCATTTGGTCTGCTTCCGTCAGGTCAATGGCCATCGGCTTTTCAATAAGCGCATGGACGCCATGTTCAGCAACGGCAAGGAGAATCTCACACCGTACATGAGCCCCGGTGGGTATGCTCACGATGTCCAGGTTCTCCGACTCCAACATGCTTCGATAGTCTGTATAGACATTTGTTATTCCGTATTTATTCGTAAACCGCGCTAAGGCAGCCTCGCTCACATCTGCGGCAGCTACTAATTCTGTCTGCGGCAGAGCCATGTACGCATCCGTATGAAGCGAGGAAACTCCGCCAACTCCAATTACTCCGACTCGATAAGTTTTCATTCTTGCAAGCTCCTTATCAACATTGAAAGAAGTTGATGACTTTAAATTGTCGAATATTTTATCATGATGTCCGCGAAAAGTAAATAATAAATTCTTTGGATTCACGCTGCTTTTGCTTTCTCAAATTGGATAATTAGCGGCAAAAAACGGTTGACAGAATCGCTGATTTTTGGTACAATAAAACTGATGTCCTAAAGAATCAGAAGGGTACTCCTGCGATGAGAAGGTTAAATCAAACACTGGCTAAACGTGGACATTGACAGTCGTCTGGCATTCCGTCGGGTTGAAAGCTACAAAAGTGACGTTGTTTTCCGTGAAGAAGGTACCACTTTTGAAGTTAGCGCGGGTGGAGGCTCTGATAAGGGGTTTGCCATCCACGGAGACTCCCTTGACGCCAACATCGGTCAGACAGAGGGTGAAATCGGGGACGCGAACAGGTAGGTCAAGTTTGATAGCATGTCCCTCCACCGTTACTTCAGCCATCTTTTGGGCGCAAGCGTAGTTAGTTATCTCGCTGCATTTGCGCCACTGCGTCCGTTCACCTTTTGGGTCAAGTTCTTTCAGGCGACGCACAACCGTCTTGAACGCATTGAAACCGCGTCGGTCATCGTTGTGCATGCCGTAAAATCCCTGCCAGTGGCTGCAAAAAACAACTGGCTCACCAGCATTGATGAGAGCAGGGATACGCCCGTTCCGCAGGTCAACAGTAATGTACTTATCCGCGTTTACCTCGCCATAACCAGTCCAGGAGCCGGTCCAGTCTCCAGTAGAGGCGATAATCTCACCCACGGCGGTACCAGCGTCGCGGTCAACATACCAGACGGGAGTTTCAACGGAGTCACCGCCGGAGACGCGCTTGAAGAAGTAGGGCGTGGGATTGCCTGTTACCTCTCGGACGGCGAGCCCGGCGACTTTTGCGTAGAATTCGAGCGTACGGCCGCCGAATCCCCCGGGCGAGGTAACACCTTCGGGAGTCAAGCCAACATTGTCCAGGATACGACAGGACGTAGCGATATAGTCAATGACGAGTTCCTCCTGCTCTACTGGCAGCGTAGCCCATTCGTATTGCTCCCAGATTCCAGATTCAAGAGGCTGGAGGGTTTTCACATCAACTACCCAAGAATGTGTAATCATCTCAGGCGTAATATCAAAAGCAGGGGTAATCAAATCGCGACACATCTGTAGCCAACTCTCCTGTTGGGCTTTGCTGAAGAGGGGAAGTCCCTCATCAATGCGACCAATAGCAGCAGGACAAGGCACGACACTGAACTTGCCTCGTACGCCATTTTCAAGACACCATTCGGCAAATTCACGAGTAAAGGACTCAGGATGAACGACGGGGACATCCTCCCACCGACGGTTTTGACCGTCTACGAGATTTCGGTCGCGCATCCAAAAATAGTTCAGGTTGACCAGCACGGTTGAGTCGTCGAAGATGATTGATAAGGGTACTCGGTCAAGAGCATGACGGATGATGTCAACTTGCATAAAAAAACCTCCTTGCGACTGCGAAAATAAAGTTTTTGACCATCTATTAAAGTTGTGGAAAATGATAACAGATTGCGTCAATAAACGCAACAATTTTGTTTTTAATCAGAAATTCCCCATATGTAACCCGTAGCGAAGCGCCGTAAGACGACGTCGGCGGGCTTTATCGGAGGGGCCTCATCCGACAATCTGTTAGATTGTGAAAAGCCACTTTGGGCAAACTAACCCGTAACGAAGTGAAGGGGCTTCATCCGAGTTTGCGTTACATTCCGCTACTTTAAATACCAACGTGGGGAATTTCTGTTTTTAATATGGCGCGTTCGTTCTATACTGAGAAAGCCCCATAATGAAGTGTCCCAACAAGGAGAAATGAAACGTAGCATAATTTTACAGCGAACATACCACAACGCATTTCTCATATCATTCTCTATTCATCTGCTTGTAGCGGCGGTTCTTGCCCTCTTTTTATCGCAACCCGACTATGAATCAGAGGACTTTATTTTAACCGATGTAATCCGCGCCATACCTGAAAGCAGACATCGCATCATACAGCGAGAACTCAGGTTGCTTAAACCAAAGGAAACTCTGAATTCCCACAATCTGCCAGCGCAGAACTGGAAGTATGTTGATGTAGCTGCAACATCATACAAGCCTGTTCCACTCATTAACGTCGTTAGCGTTCCGTATACAGAAGATGCCATCGGTACCGATTCAATTGACCAAACTTATTCCGAACGCGTACTGCTAACGCCTGAAGTTATGCGCAGTTCGCCGCCCGTCGGCAAAGATACTAAGAAACGTTATACATTCCCCGTTTTACGAAGAAAAATTCCAGGGACAAAAGGTATACGAAAAATTGACGACGGTGGGATTATAGGACGGATTACTCCTCTATCGCTACCGCATACGGCGCTGGAGAAGATAGCCCGCCGTTTGTTAGCGCATAAACGTTTAGAGAAGGTGGACATTGTGTTTGTTCTGGATGTTAGTCAAAGTATGCAGGATAATATTGATGTAGTGGTGAGTCACCTTAACAGGATGACGGATATTCTTCAGAAAGGAAGTTTGGATTTCACGGTTGGCATTGTAACTTTTCGACATGGTACGGTTTATTCTTTGTTAGGCTGGGATGTGAATATTTTCCCGCAGACAACCGACATTGAGAAAATCAGGGAGATTCTCCGTTCCATCAGATGTCGCGGCGGCGAGAAAACTTTGGACGCGCTGATGCAGGCCTGTTCAAATGTAAAATTTCGCACGGACGCGGAAAAACGGTTCATTTTAGTTACTGACGAGTACGTCAGCGGCTCCCCTACAGGCGTGGAAGTGATTCGTCACATCAGTAAATTGGACATCAAAGTTGACGTACTTGGCGTTGATGAACCTTTCCAAAAAATGTTAGCCAAACGCACAGGCGGTATCTGGCAGCCAATAGGCAGTATTGATGGCCCAGCCTCCCCGTAAACGCTGACCAATGTGTTTGCCTGAATTAACGCTCATCTTCCTGCCGCTATTTCATCAACGTGTTCCATCACGATGTCTTGGGGGCATGTTTTGATGAAAAGCCAGACACCGCATCCAAAGGGGGTAAAAATAACGAGTATGATGAAAACAATTAAGTCATCTAACTTCCCCCAAAATGGAAGGAGCCAATCGGGGATTATATCAATCGGCGAAATAAAATAGATTGTAGCGATAACCGCGGCAAGCGCTGCTGAAAATACCGCGAAGAGTATCGGAACAGCCTTCTTATATATCGGCACCCTCTCATCCTGAAAAAGCCTCCAGAACAACCTTATAAAATTTGGCAGATGGTAGATGAATTTTAGAAGACGAAAGGATTTTGGTGGATATTGAAATTTATCCCGCATATTATCATTCCTACGCTACGA
The DNA here is from genome assembly GCA_964601015.1 of uncultured bacterium. Lineage (GTDB taxonomy): Bacteria > Poribacteria > WGA-4E > DTYX01 > CAZRLY01 > CAZRLY01. The sequence goes on along the minus strand of CAZRLY010000239.1, from coordinate 788 downwards.
ACGAGAGCGGTCAAAATTCATAATGGCCGTAGCTAGTAGCCGCGAAAGCGCCTCAAACAATTTCACATCGCTGGGCGAAAAAATATCAGGTTTATCACTTGCCACACTAATCGCTCCCAAATTTTTTCCGCCTGAATTAAGAGGCACACAGACATAACTCCGCGGGAGTTCTTCTGCAATGATGTGTTTGCAAAGCACGGCATGTTCGCTATCAGTAACCACGAAAGGCTCTTTTGTCTTTATCGCCCAGCAGCTTTCGATGCCATCTACGACGTTGTCTGAAATATCTTTCGTGAACTCATCGCTGATGCCGTAAGCAAACATAACTTCCAGGCGTCCTAGTTCCTCATTCGATTTTAGAATCAGACAGGTTTTCATCAGCGGGAAGAGTTTTTCCAGTTTTGCGAACATAATATCTACAATTTCAGCCAGTTTTTGCTCTACGCTCAAGATTTTAGCAAATTCGTACAAAGCCATTTGTTCTTCCACTTTCCGGTTTTTCTCTTCATTTAGCAAAGCGTTATCAACGGACGCGGAAATGTGGGCGATTACAGCTTGAATCAAATGTTTCTCCTCTGGACTAAGATGCCAGGTTTTTGAACGTCCCGCTACTGCCACTCCAACGGTTCTCCCATGTCCCAAAAGCGGCAACGCAATAACTGAATGTGTATTGAGTTCCTTAGCCAATCGCCAATCTTCCGCCTCTTGCATTTCGTATATGGGCATGCCTGTAGACACAGCCTTTTCAAGAATGGGGGCGGAGGAAACGTGTATGGACGCTGGGGGAG
>CAZRLY010000238.1:7824-9963 GCA_964601015.1 uncultured bacterium | reverse complement strand
GCCCGCCGGGATACATGCCTTGATGCGCTCATCAAAGATGGTAAGCCACATTGTCATCCGCCCGCCATAAGAGTTGCCGATGCATCCAAGTCGTTCGGCGTCAACCTCTGGACATGTGGCTAACACGTCAATCGCAGCCTGTCCGTCCTGAACGTGTAGGTCAACTATGTTCATGCCGTACATGCCTGCCGCCATCTGGATTACGTTGCACTTGTCCCGATTACCTACCCTGTCGAGATGTCCATCTCTGCCCGCCCATCCCCACCAGGCTGGCGCAATCACAACGTATCCTGAACGCACGGCGGACAGAGCGTAAGCGCGGCGGACGTTGTCATCATTGTCCATGCCGCGAACGCCGCAGATAGAGTCAATTCCATAGGTAGCGTGGCCGTGACAGGCGACAATACCCGGACGGCGTTCATTAGCTGACAATCCGTGTGGTACTAACAAATAGGCTACCAAAGTTGAAATATCGCTGACTGGTATGCGCAACAGATGACGGGTGTGGTCAACGTCCTCCACCGATTCGACGATGTCCACCGCCGGTTCCACCCGTTCAGGCAACGGTCCGCGCAGTGACTCAACCTTTTCACGGAAACGGGACTGCCACTGCGCGAAGTCATCCCCGTCCTCGTTGACCGGTGTTGACTCAGTCAATGCGCTCCAAGACATTCGAGGGGGATGCGCTGTACCGTAGGATGTCAGGAAGTCGATGAATGATTCGGTTGTCATAATGTCATTCTCCTTTCCTTCAGAAATTCCCCATATGTAACATAATCTGTCTAACATCTGACCTTTCGCATTATCCAAAGCCTTGAACTCAAGTTCAGGCTAAAAGCTAAAGTCGTCTCAAGACGACTAAAACCGGTTTAGTCCACTTTGAGTGGACTTTGGCTTTCAGCCTCGAATTTATTCGAAGGCTTCGTTTTTCATTACTATTTTCAAAATTCGTTCCTTACCTTGACCGGTTTGCCAGTGCGAACTGATTCCCAGCCGGCGATGCCCGTCGAAATGGATTTTGCACCGTCCCGGCAATCCGGGGATGGCTGTTTATCATTTATCAAACAATCCTCCAAATGCTCCATGTACTGTTTGACCGCTTTGCCGTGTCCATAAGCCCCTTCCGTGATTGGCTCAAAGCTCGCGCTCATCTCAGGTAATCCCTGCAATTTGTCGAAGACAACTTTGATGTGTCCTCCCTTGAAGTCGGTGTAGTCAGCGACTAAACTTCCCTTCGTTCCGTACAATCCCAGTCCCATCATCGGCATCGGTGGGTGTACAATACCATAAGCCGCTAAAATTCTCCCGATGACTCCGTTCTTGAATTTGAGATTTATGAGGAAATTTTCCTCTATCGGGTATTCAGGAATCAAGTCGCTTTTCCGAGCGTAGACGTGAACCTCGTCTATGTCGCCCAAAAACCACCGCAAAACATCTATCGGGTGACATGCGCCGCCAAACATCAAATCCTGTGGCGCTTCCACCCTCCAGGGCGTGAACTCTGCCACATCTCGCAGATCATGTACATAGTGGGCTTCGGCGAGGATAATCTCGCCCAAATCCCCGTCATCATAGAGTCGCTTGGCATTCAAAAACTCCGGGTCAAAACGCATCGTCTGCCCCACCAAAAACTTCAATCCGGTCTTATCCACCAGCCTGACAATTTTTTCACAATCCTCCATCGTTGTTACCATCGGCTTTGTGCAGACGATGTGCTTTCCTGCTTTCAATGCAGCGATGGCATGTTCGCCGTGTAAGTGGTCAGGCGAATAAACGCCGATTACCTGAATGTCTGGGCTATTTATCAATTCTTGATAATCAGTCGTGGCAAGCGGAATATTCCACTCATCCGCAAGGGCTTCAACCTTGCTCTGCGTCCCGGAACACACCCCTCGAATTTCCAGTCGAGAATCAGAATTCTCGTTGAGAGCTAACATATTGACTCCCATGCCTATGCCGATTACTCCAACGCCTATGTCCTTTTCCATTTTTCTTCCTCCTGACGTGCTAAACGAACTGCAATAACACGGTTATTAAACTTCACATTTTTCAAAGTTTAGCATATTTTTTCCGTCATGTAAACGAAAAAGTTTCTATTCCTCTTTGACATGAGGGTGAAAAAATGGTAAATTATTTATC
>CAZRLY010000238.1:0-7724 GCA_964601015.1 uncultured bacterium | reverse complement strand
TGAGGAAAAAGATGAAAGCAGCCGTCTTGCATGGTATAACTGACTTGAGGTATGAGGATGTGGCTGTTCCTTGCATAAAAGAGGGTGAAGTTCTGGTCAAGGTAAAAGCGGCGGGAGTATGCGGTTCGGATGTTCCGAGGATTATGAAAAAGGGTACTTACAAATTCCCTCTAATCCCCGGACATGAATTCTCTGGCGAGGTGGTCGAATTAGGGGATAACGCCAACTGCGTCAAAATGGGTGACAGGGTGGCTGTCATTCCTCTTATCCCGTGTTTAAAATGCGATTATTGCCAGATTGGTGAATATGCCCAGTGCGATAATTACGACTATCTGGGTTCTCGTAGCGATGGTGGGTTTGCTGAATATGCAAAAGTTCCTGTCAGCAACTTAGTTGCTGTGCCTGAAAATGTGGATATTGCAGAGGCGGCTCTGACTGAACCAACTTCTGTAGCATTGCACGCTCTGAGACGAACTGGCGTGGACGCTGGCGATAATGTGGCGATTTTGGGGACTGGTTCCATTGGCTTGATGCTGGCGCAGTGGGCGAGGATAATGGGGGCGGGGAAAATATTTTTGGTGGATATTGTAGAGGAAAAACTGCAATTAGCTCAAAAGTTGGGATTCACAGATTGCATCAACGCGAAGGAAAGGGATGTGTTAGGAGCCATCATGGACGCAACTAACGACAAGGGCGTGGATTTAGCCATCGAAAGCGCAGGCACAGCCGTTACTTTTCGCCAGTGCATACAGGTGGTAAGAAAACTGGGCAAAGTCATTTTCATGGGAAACATTGAAACTGATGTGGTTTTAGACGCGAAGACAGTATCAAGTATCCTGCGCAAGCAGGTTGTCATGTATGGGACGTGGAACTCCAGTTTTACTTCCCTCCCTAAAAATGAATGGACGACTTCGCTCGCCTTTATGAACAATGGATTGGATATAAAATCTCTTATCAGTCATCGGTTTCCTTTGGAACGCGCAAAGGAAGCTATCGAAATGATGTTTTATAAAAAGGAGTTTTTCAATCGAGTAGTTTTTGTTTTTGATTAGAGGCAAGAGGGCATGATTTCTGTAATTGTGGAGTGCAAAAATCTTTGTGTGTATTTTTGCAAGTTTCCGATAAATTGGAGGAAAATCATGAAAGCAGCAGTTTTAGAGGATTTGGAAAAAATTGTCGTAAAAGAAGTAGGAACGCCGAAGGTAGATGAAGAATCCCTTCTGCTCAAGGTGAAAGCCTGCGCGGTATGCGGTTCTGACATCAGAATATACCGACATGGCAGCCCGAGGGTAAAACCACCACAGATTATGGGGCACGAAATATCTGGGGAAGTAGTGGAGGTGGGTTCAAAGGTAAAAAAATTCAAGGAGGGAGATAGAATAGCCACCGGGGCGGATGTGCCGTGCGGGGAGTGTCCAGCCTGCCAACAGGGGATAGGTAATAACTGTCCGATAAATTATGCGATGGGATACCAGTTCCCGGGGGGATTTGCGGAATACGTCCTAATTAATCCTCTGATGATAAAATACGGGCCCATTCATCATATCCCAGACAATTTGGATTTTGAGGAAGCGGCATTGGCAGAACCTCTCGGTTGTGGCATCAACGGGTTGGAACTGGCGAGCCTGAAGGTTGGAGACACGGTAGTTATCATCGGTGGTGGGCCGGCGGGGTGTTTGTTAGCGGAACTGGCGAAGCATACAGGTGCCACGAAGATAATCGTTTCACAAAGGTCAAAAAAGAGATTGGAGATGATAAAAAAGGAATTTTCCGCTGACGTTGTCATTTCTGCAACAGAGGAGGATTTTGTCCAAAGGGTGTTGGATGAAACAAACGGCGAAGGCGCAAATGTCGTTCTCACCGCTTGCGCTTCCCCCGACGCTCAAGAACAAGCTTTGAGCGTCATTGCTCATCGTGGACGCATCAACTACTTCGGTGGATTGCCGAAAGGTTCGCGCAACATCAACATAGATAGCAACATAATCCATTACAAAGAGTGTTTTGTACTTGGCTCTCACGGCAGCGTACCAAGACATCATCGCATAGCCTTAGAACTCATCTCCTCAGGTGCAATCGACGTACGCAAGCTCATTACGCATAGATTTCCATTGGATTCAATATTGGAAGCTTTCAAAGTTGTAGAAAATCGAGAAGCTATGAAAGCTGTGATTTTTCCGTAGAGTACAATGTCAGAAACCGAGTTTTTGCCAAAAACTCGGTTTCTAAGAATCACTTGACAGGTATCTGTTTGAACTCCCTTGTTATCTCTGTTATCGCCTTCTCAACTGCCAATCTCTCTATGCTGGATGCGCCTACAAACCCCACTGCATCAGTGTGCTGGTTAATATACGCGGCATCTGCGGGGGTGGCTATCGGCCCGCCATGCGATAGAAGAATAACGCCAGGGTTGACAGCTTTAGCCGCATCAATTATCGCCTGAACTTTTGTTGCGGCTTCTTCCAATCCCATCGCTGTTGCGACACCTATTGCCCCGCCAACAGTAGTCCCCATGTGCGCTATGATGACATCTGCGCCGGCCTCTGCCATTCGCCGGCTTTCATCAGGATTAAAGACATAAACAATGCTGAATATGTCCAAATCGTTGGCTATCTTCACCATGTCAACCTCTTTATAAAAACCGAAGCCCGTTTCCTCCAACCCTACCCTAAAATTGCCATCTATCACGCCCACAGTCGGGAAGTTGTTCACACCTGAGAAGCCAAGTTCGCTCAACTTCTTCAAGAAATAGGGCATTTGCCTCATTGGGTCAGTTGCGTTGACACCAGCTATAACAGGCACTTCCTTAACTACAGGCAACACCTCTTCGCTCATCTCTACAACCAGAGCGTTGGCGTCGCTGAAAGCCAAAAGCCCTGCCATCGAACCGTGTCCGGACATTCTAAATCTACCCGAATTATAAATGACAATCAAATCTGCCCCGCCGGCCTCCGCAAACTTAGCCGATATACCTGTACCGGCACCCGCTGTAATTATTGGTTCTCCTTTGGAAAGTACATCTCTGAGCCGTTTTAGAACCTGTTGTCGTGTATGTTTTACTGTCATAGTCATCTTCTCCTTTTCTTGCGTACCAGAAACCGAGTTTTTGGCAAAAACTCGGTTTCTAACATAAACGTGTTTCTTATGTCACAGCAACCTCTATCAGCACAGGCGCATCCGCATCCAAAGCCTTCACCAGGGCATTCTGGAATTCTTCAGGTTTTTCCACCCGTAAGCCGATTGCGCCGAAGGATTCAGCGAATCTAACGAAATCGGGATTACGCAGGTGGATAGCGATATGTCTTCCGCCATAGCTCCTATCCTGTATCGCCTTAATTGCGTTCAGGCAGTTGTCATTTATCACAATCGCCACGACGTTGATATTGTGTTGCACTGCTGTAGCCAATTCCTGTGCTGTCATCATAAATCCGCCGTCACCGCTTACTGAAACGACTTGCCTGTTCGGGTATGCGACTTTTGCGCCAAGTGCGGCAGGGAAGCCGTGTCCCATTGCGATGAAAGCGGTGGAGTGGAGGAAAGTTCTGGGAAGATAAACGCCAAAATTAGCAAGCATCATGTATCCGATTCTGGTGATGTCCGCAGCCACGATAGCGTCCCTGCTTAAAACTTTGCGTAAAGTCGGCACTATATCCCAGCCAGGCATTATCCACCTTTCCTGCTCTGGAATCTGAGATTTGACCGCCTCCCAATTTCCACGTTCAGGTTTCGCACAAATGGAGTTTCTCAGTTCCCTTAGCAACTGCTTCAAAGCGACTTTTGCGTCGGCTGCGATGCCTACTTTCGCTGGATAATTCTTGCTTATTTCTGTCTCGTCAATGTCTATCTGTATCAGATTTTCGGGCATGCGCAAAGTCCAATCCCCGGTAGCGAGTTGGGTAAAGCGGCAACCGATGGCTAAAACAGCGTCGGCAACCGATGGCAGCGACGACAGCATGTCAGACATATTGCTCAAATCCGATGTAATTCGATGCCATGTAAGTCCTGCACAGGACGGGTGGTCAGCCGGAATAGCGCCCTTGCCCATCGGCGTCATGATGACTTGAGCGTCTAACAACTCGGCTAATTCTATCAACTCTTCGCGCACACCAGCGGAAATAACGCCGCCGCCTGCTATTATCAACGGGAGTTTGGCGTTCGTTAGAATTTCAGCCGCTTTTTTGACTAAATTTTTGTCAGCCTTTTTGGGGGTGAAATCCCCCTTTTCGGTGGGATTTTTGAGGGCGAAAGCATCTTCTTCGCCGACTTCCGCCGCTATCACATCAATCGGAACTTCCACATACACAGGACGCGCACGTCCGCTTCTGAGCATTTCAAACGCTTTGTCGAATACTTTCGGTATGTCACGCACGGTTTTCGCACACGCGTTCCACTTCGTAATCGGCTTGAAAAAATCCAACTGGTTCATTTCGTGATAATAACCGCGTTCTTTGCCCATGTCGCCTGAACGAATCTCCCCGGATATCAAGAGCGTGGGAATGCTATCGGCGTAGGCAGCGGCAATACCCGTGGCAGCGTTCGTTGCGCCCGGACCGGCTGTGGTCAAACATACGCCGACATCGCCCGTAGCCCTTGCATAGCCGTCCGCCATGAACGCGCCCGCTTGTTCGTTTCGCACCAAAATATGTCTGATTTCTTTTTCATCGTAAAGAGCGTCGTATATCCCCGTAGTATGTCCGCCGGGCATTCCGAAGATAACCTTTACGCCGTGAGCTTTTAGACATTCAACTACGAGATGTCCACCTGTCATAAATTCTCCTCCTGTAACTATAACGCGGCTTTGTAGAAGAACAGTTTGTTCTTTCTTTTAGAAGGGCAGTACCTTTCTTTCCATCAAGTCATATAAATCCCTGTAAGAAATACCGAGATTTTTAGCAATAGCGCGACTGCTCATTTCACCGTTTTTGTATTTTGAATACAACTCCATAAATTTTGCTTGTGGGGGCGGTGCCTCTGTCCCGCCCATGCGCAGCAATAACTCGTAGGCGACGTTTCCCAGTTTATCTTTTCGTCTCTTATCCAAATTCTTCCTCCTCCGTTGTTATTTTAGCATACGCAGGGATAGAATACAAGAATTTTCTGTGTTGTCTGATAATCAGTGGCCATAAACGTTTACAAAACATCTAGCTCGGTTGTACTGAGAGGGTGCAAGGCGATTGCTACAATGCCGCGCTGTTGTTTAACCGCAAAGGCGAAATAATCGGGCGTTACTACAAAACGCATTTGCAGTCGCAAGATTTAAAATACTCGCCGGGAAAGGACTTGCCCGTCTTTGAAACGGATTTCGGGAAGGTGGGCATAGTCATCTGTGCGGATAGACGCTGGCCAGAGGCAGTGCGCGCTCTGAGGGTTAAAGGTGCGGAGCTAATTTTGAACCCCAGCTATGGGATGTGGGGGGAGGCAAATGAATGGTGGCTCCGAACGAGAGCTTACAGAAAACCCCGAGAAAGCTCCCGCATTCCGCCGGGTTGAGTAGCGTCAACCCAAGGAATTTTTTGATTGGGACGAAATAATTATGAAAAATTTTCTTGACTTATGTTGCGATATACGGTATCATTTCATTAAATTCTTGGACACAGTTGACGTAGATAACGTTGACGGAGTACGGAAGCTGTTCTCCTGCAGGCGGTGTCCCTTCTTTTCAAATTGAAACCCTTTTTCGAGAAAACGAAAAAGGGAAACAATTACAAGTTGCGAATGGAAGGCAACTGCCTTCCAGCTTTGGTCTTAGGACCCGAGACAGAGCGGCTCGCCTGCAAAGTTCTGATGCTCTCGAAAGAGAGACACCTGATGCCAAGGCCCAGGATGTTGTACCCACCCAGAACACCGGTGATAGAGTACCTGCGATATATGTTCATGTTAGGGAGAGCCTGGGAGAAGCAATCAGGGCTAAGAACCTGCCGCATTCATGCGTGCAGAGCTTCAGGAGAACGAGGCATTCTACTGTTTTTGTCATCCGAATGTGGCGTTTATCGCCAACCCGAGGGGAGATATTGTGGCAAAGTTGCAATCCAACGCTCCGGGTGTGCTTATCGCCGATATTTCGTTGGATGAAGTAACCGAGCAGATGATAACTGACAGGCGTCCTGAACTTTACGGAGTGCTCGCTGAAGATTAGAGTAAAGGGTAAAGAGTAAAAAGTGACAATTTTACTCTTTACTCCTTTAACAAATCTTAGTAAATCCCGCCTCTTCAGCTTCCTCCGCACTTTCAAAAAAAACCGTATCATCACCCACCGAAACGCTTCCAGATTCATATTTAGAATACCTGCGAGAATTCGTATTCCCTGCATACTGTGGTTCCACTTCCCATTCGCAGTAGATACATCTCAAAGTTGGTTTGTCGTTGGTGTTTATCACATAAAATTCAGGAACCATCTGCCCTGACTGTTCTGCTTGTGTAGAGACGCATTTTGGATTGTGGCATTTTACGCCCAGACGACTTTTATATCGAATAGCCTCAGACTCTTGTTTTGTTTCAATTCCTTCAAACCTACCCGCGCCCAAAAGAAAAGTTATCAAAGCCATTCGTATGGGGATTCCGTTTTCAGCCTGTCGAAAATACGCGCTGCGTCGGTCAGAATCTATCTCGTAAGCCAGTTCATCAATGCGCGGAAGCGGGTGCAATATCAACGCATCTTCCCTGATTTTTTTCAGAGCTTTGCTATCGACTGTGGAGTATTGTCCCGCTGCTTCATTCTTCGACGAAAATCTCTCCTTTTGAACCCTTGTCACGTAAAAAACGTCAATGCCCCGAATTTTGTCCGACTGCTCAAAGAAATCCCCCCACAAACCGTTTAACGCAAAAACTCGCTTTTTCCCATCCATTTTGTCACGGCAAGCATTTATCCTCTCCACAGCTTGACTTACATCCGAAAATTCTTCTATTCGGTAGTCGTATTCAGTTCTTAATCGTCTTACTATATGTTCTGGCATATCCAGTTCAAGCGCGGAAATCAAAACGATGTTCGCTTTAAATCTCGCCAGAGCGTAAGCTAATGAGTGAACTGTCCTTCCGAATTTCAAATCTCCGCACAGGGCGACAGTCAAGCCTTCTATTTTCCCCTTCTCCTTCCTTAAAGTATACAAATCCGTCAGCGTCTGGGTTGGGTGTTGATGTGCGCCATCGCCTGCATTGATTACAGGAACGCCGGCATTTTGAGCGATTACCTTTGGCGTCCCCTGCAAAGAATGGCGCACGACGATAATATCCGCATAGCCACCGATGATGTTAGCCGTATCAGCGATAGTCTCACCCTTCGCAATGGAAATGCTCTTATCATCAACTACGCTCGTAACATTCCCGCCCAACCTGTGCATCGCCACCTCAAAAGAGAGTCTGGTGCGCGTACTCGGCTCCAGAAAGAGCGATACCATCTCATAACCTTCGCAAACATCCAAAGATTTGTTATTCTCAAGTTGCCGAGACATTTCGTCAGCAGCATCAAAGAGCATTTCAATTTCATCATTGGAAATATCGTGGATAGTACTTAGATGTCTCATCAATTTTGCACCTGCCATTCTGTTGTAATCATATTAGTTTTTTATCCGCGAGCATCCGCCCAATCCGCGTCATCCGCGTTCTATTTTAATTACCTATTGCTGAGTTAATTGGCGGGTAGGTGGGGAAGCTAACGCGGAAGAATACAGTAAATAGCTTAGTGGTGTGTTCCATAAGTTTTAGAGGTATTCCAAGGAATTACTCTTCTC
>CAZRLY010000237.1:0-9985 GCA_964601015.1 uncultured bacterium | reverse complement strand
TCCTTCCTTCTTCTCAATTTGATATTGTGGGGATGTATTCGCTTGGGAACCACGCGCAGGAATGCTCAGAATATCTGGACGTTCGTTCGTAAGGCGTCCGTCGCCTTTATTCGACGAAGTGTCGCGTTTACGGATAGTGTTGTTGTAGGTTGTGTTGTTTGTTCGTGGGTTTGCCCTTTGAACAACGTAGGGATTTGCATCTTGAACAACGTTTGGCGAGTCTTCAAAAACGGGTTGGCGTTTCGACGCTTGGGCTACCCGATGTGGAAGAATATTCTCACATTTCAGCAACTCCCCACCGTAACCTGTAGCCCAAACGTTGTTTTGGGATACCACAGTTTTCTTCAGATGATGTCTTGCGTTGGTTCTCTGGATTGTCCAGCTTTCGCCATCGTCCTTACTTTCGAGGATAATTCCGTCCTGTCCCACAATCCAACCGTTTCCCATTTCATCAAAGCAGATGCTCTGCAGGTGTTTTCTCGTTGGGCTTGGCAACCGATTCCAGCTTCTTCCGCCGTTTCGAGTCTGGAGAATCGTTCCTTCCTCGCCAACTGCAAAACCTCGATATCGGTCAAGAAACGCGACATCCCACAGAGGCGGTATAACATCATCCGAATTTCTCGACCAATTTACGCCTTGAGTGGAGCGCCAGGTGAATCCGCCATCGTTTGTGAACAGAACTATTCCGTTCGGCTGTCCTTGATATACGCTACGCCCTACGAGCCAGCCATTCATTCCGTCAAAAAAATATATCCGATGGAAATCCTTGTATACCTCCTGGTATCTGATTATATGACTTACATCATGCCAATTTTGCCCTCCATCCTTTGTATATAACACTATCCCACCGCGTCCGACAGCCCAGCCATGTTGGTAATCCAGAAATTCAACCGATGTCAGCCAGTTGGTAACTCCACTATTTTGAGTGTTCCATGTTTCGCCGGCATTATCTGTGTGTAGTATCCGCCCGTCCTCTCCCACAACCCAACCGATTTGTTCAGATACAAAATACACGGCATTGAGCCAATTGCGCGTACCGCTTATCTGTTGCATCCAGGATGCGCCGTCATCGTTGGTATGCAAAATAGCGCCGTGACTTCCAGCAATCCAACCGTTACTATCATCAGCGAAGAATATCGTGTTAAACCAAATATCAGGCGCGCCCCTGTAGGCAGCCCAATTGCCATTTTGGGATAGGCGAAAAATGGTGCCTTCCTCGCCAAGCGCCCAGCCGTTTTTCCTTTCGGTCCAAATATCACCCGACAGATATTCACTTTTTACAACTGCTAAAGCCCGAAAAGCAACATCTGTAGTGGTATGCTGAATCTCCCATGATTCGCCCCCGTCGTTGGTGTGGAGGATAACCCCAGAAGCGCCAGCGATGTAGCCTTCCTGCGCGTTGATGAAATTCACATCGTAAAGATTCTCAAAACAGGGTGCTTTCTGTTGTTGCCAGTAGATACCACCATCAGTCGTCGCTAAGATTGTTCCGTTGTTTCCAACAGCCCAACCTATCAACGGAGTAACGAAGTTGATAGAATGCAAGTACACATTGGTATTACTGCGTTGCGGCAGCCAGACAGAACCACCGTTATTTGTGCAAAGAATTAGCCCGCCGTCTCCTACTACCCAGCCCTTAGATTTGATAAAGACGATGTCGTCAAGCGTTGTTGGATAACCTATCTCTATCTTCTGCCAATGTTCGCCGACGTCAACCGTATGCAAAATTAATCCACTGTCCTTGTTTTTTCCAACAGCCCAGCCTTCAGTCTCGCTGATAAAATGAACGGCGAATAAATCAACATCACTGTCCGTTGGCGCAGGGGTTGAATTCCCGCGCAACATTTGTCGCAGCCAGGTTTTCCCACCGTCAATAGTATGCAACATCGCCCCTCTATTGCCGACAACCCATCCATTGAGCGAATCAATAAAAAAAATTCCATTCAAATCATTCTTGACACCATTCTCTTCCACCCGCCATATCCCACTATCCGTGAGTCTCATGAGCAATCCGTTTTTACCCACAGCCCAACCATCTGCCTGCGTTGGTGTTTTCTCTAAGAAAAAAATGTCGGTAACATCGGAAGAGGTATCGCAACCTACCTGGCGCATGACTACAGCCCAATCGGCTGAAGCAGAGATAGCAAACATCAATAAGATGATTTTTAACGCTATAAACGGGAAAATTTTTCCGCTTGTTGTGTTTGAATACATCCTTACACCTCATTCTGCTCTGGACTGCGAAATTAATTTTTGGGCGTTCACGAAGTAACGACACTCCAGTTTTGCGCTTCGTGACAGCGGAAATTAAAGTTCGGTTCAGAAACCAGAGGTTCTATGTATGCACAAAATCTCAAGAGATAGTGCAAAAAGGAAGCCACAAAAATTTGGAGTGCGGGAAAATTACGTTACTTTTTTGCTTGACAAACAGAGTGTTCTTATGGCATATTTTTCGGTAGTTGGTTTCCTAAGTTAGTATACCTTTCCACAGAATATTTTGCTGCTAAAAAAACCGAGTTTTTTGGAAAAACTCGGTTTCTATTACCCTAATCTTTTTTGTGGATTGGTATAGCGGAAGCCGACAAATCTAAACACGAATTAAGAATGGAGGAAACAACCATGAGGAACCTAAAACACTATTTCACATTAACCTGCTCTGTGCTGCTTATGCTGGCGCTACCAATGCTAACGCAGGCACAGCCTCTCGTTGGACATTGGACATTTGAGCCTGGCTCAGAACTGGTTGACCTTACGGGCAATTTTGTTGATATTACGCTCAAGGGTGCAGAAGTAAAAGATGGACAATTGGATGTCAACAACGGGCAGTGGGCAGTCGCCAGTGGATATAAAGGTCCGGATATCAAAGATAAGACATTGGTTGGCTGGTGTTATATACAAGCCCTTAACGTACGGGCCGGCTCCATAATAACCATTGATAGAATCAGTAGCGACCATTTTGACGGGATTATCTTTGCGGAACGCCAGGTAGGGCGTTGGATGCCCGGTAGCAGTGGCTTTGGACGCACTAAGGATCCTGTACCTGGGTTTGAGGAAACGAAAACGGATGTGCTGGTTTATATGGCGATATCGTATGAAGATGACGGAGGACAAGCGCATATCAAGATATACCATGACGGGGATGTCATCGACGACTATACACAGGGTGCTATCGGTTCCTGGACGGAAGACGATGCTGAAGTGTTTTTTGGTATCCGTCACGGTAACGCTGATACCGGCGGGCCGGGCAATCTCGACGCTCTCATCGAAGAGGCGAGAATCTACGGCGAAGTTCTAAGTCAATCTGAGATTAAAGCGTTGACTTTGGGCGCGGCAGTAACCTCTCGTGGTAAACTCGCTACGTTGTGGGGGACGATGAAAGCCAAGTAATCCCGTTCAACATGGAATCCAATACGCCCGTGATGTCCTGGCAAAAGGACACGGACTGGATTCTGTCAAGTTCGTGAGATATTAGCAGGCTGGCGGAGAGAAAACTCATCTCTGTGGTCAGCTAAAAATACTTGACATTTTTGCCAAAAAACATTATACTCATGTGCATCAATTTAAGGCGATTTTCCCCTCTCCCGATTTGTGGGAGTTAAGGGACGGACATGAGTGAGCGCCGGCTGAGTAGACTCTCCACTCCGTTCAGAACCTACTCAACCGGCGTTTGCTCCGTTAATTTTCCGCTTGACAAATAACACATTCTATGGCATACTATTATATGCTTCTATGTACTTCCCACCTTAATTTTAATCTAATTGCTCTGCTCCTTCACAAAGAGAAGGCAGCGGAAACTCAGAATTTCAATCTTTCCTAAAGATTTTTCTTGACTTCTATATTTATGTTTGTTAAAATATATCTGAATTCGGATGTTCGTGAAGCAGTGGCGTAAATTAGCGGGTAGATTTTTTTAGCAAAAAAATTGAAGCGGCTTCTGGTGAAATAAAAAATTAGCAATCAAAAATACAAAAATAAGTGAGATGATGAGAAAATGATGGTACAAAACATGGTGTTGCCGCGACTTATTGTCGAAGTATTCGAGCGTCCCTATTTCGGCGGCAAGAGAGGGATTATTTGGCAACCTGTCAGATACACTGGTTTTCTTGGATTTCAGGACAATATCTCATCTGTCAGAGTATATAAAGGACCGCATTTTGGTCGAAGCACTGATTATAAAGTTATACTCTATGAACACATAGATTTTCAAGGGAAACGTTTAGCCTTAGGCCCTGGTTTTTACGAAAATCTCCACGACACTTCTTATAACTTTGGCGACAGAGTTACGTCCATTGGCTTTGGAAGTATTTTGGATGTCCCCGGTCCTGAGTGGGGCACAATTCCGTTAATCGTTCATTGTTATCATGATGTGGATTTCAAAGGCAGGAAGATTACTATCCTTCGAGACGTACCCAATCTCGATTGGGTTGGTATACGCAACAGAATGTCATCTATTCGGGTTATCAAAGGACCCAACTGTCCCCCCAAAGGCGCGAGCGTAGTACTATTTAACCACGCCGATTTTTGGGGAGAGCGTTTGCCAATAGAAATTCTCCCCAGAGACACTATCAAGGAAGTACCGAATCTGCATGCGCTTCCTAATAGCTTTGGGGATATGGTGTCCTCAATTAAGATAGAAGGTTGGTCTTCCTCGACTGAATTTTCCCAAACGGTTGCAGATGACGAATTCAACAGTAACACGATGAAACCGGAATGGAAATGGATAGATCCAAAAGGCGGAGGCGTGTGGACAGCGAGACAGGGCTACCTGGAAATGAACGTCAGCCGCGGTCAAGATCTTTATTCTGGAAATATGGACGCCCCCAGACTTGTGATGCAGGTAAGCGGCGACTTTGCTATCGAAACGCGCCTCCTTGTAACCAGGCAACAGCGTGAACATGGCGGGCTGTTAGTATGGAAAAGCCCTGAAGCATTTTTAAGACTTGAGAAAACCTGCGGTGCTTCCCATTTTAGAGGGGATGTGCGTTTTGAAAGACACGTAAACCGGGTCTATTCATTGGTGGGGAGAGGGCCCGGTATGCGACTGAACAGGTACCTTTTCTTGCGTATTGAGCGTCGCGGAAACCAATTCTCCGGTTTCGCCTCAAGTGACGGGATGAGCTGGGCGATGTGCGGTTCGACTTACGTTGGCGTAGGTGACCCGGTGATGGTAGGGGTACACGCATTATGTCCCGGCAATCTGCCACCGACATTGACCAGATTTGAATATTTTAGACTGCAAAAACGCCCAAGCGAAGCTGCTATGTATCAACCGATTATTCTGGCGGACCCAGAGATGGAAGAGGAACTTCAAGAAGCTGAAACCTTTGAAACAATGAGACAGTTGATTTAGGTAATTTTCAAAAACAACCTAATGCAGCGCGGCGTAAATCCTCCTACCATTTGCGTTTTCCATTCCCGCTGGATTTAGCAATCCAGCGGGAGCGGTACCTACGTTGCTCGTCGTGGATTGCTAAATCCACGACATATTGTAAAGGTAGGTAAACTTGCGCCGCAGAGCACTAACCTTTTGGGTAGCAGCAGTCCCTGACTGCCACCGCATTGGTCAGGGACCAACGCTATGCGCATCAACTTTAGCCCGATACGGGCGATATGTTTATAGAATCAGTAGCCTATCAGTATCTTAGCTCCAGAGGAGCGACATCTTTGGGCAATTTGTATTCCTCATTGCTATAAACATTATGCTCCTACGGAGCGGGTCAAGATTCCGTTAAGTTGATGCCAATGGGGACCAACTACCCGGAATGTAAACTTTAATGCTGAAAATTACCTCCCGCAAAACTAATAAGGAAGGTGAAAAAAGATGCCATTGTTAATGCCTCGACTTATCGTTGAAGTATACCAACATACAAGATTCAGAGGCAGAAGAGGATTTGTTGTTGAACCTGTAAAATTCACAGGCGATATAGGATTTCAAGACAATATCTCATCCATGAAAATCTACAAAGGGCCACAATTTAAGCTTAGTCCCAATATGAAAGCGTGGTTTTATCAAGATATTAATTTTCAGGGAAAAAGTTTAGTTTTGGGGCCTGGTTTCTACCCGAATATCCACGATGTAACCCATAACTTTGCTGATAGAATCTCGTCCATTAACATCAAACCGAGCTTAGACACAGCCGGTCCAGAATGGGGGACAATTCCTGCGATAGTCGAAGTTTATCAGCACATTGACTACAAAGGATTGATGGCTACCATTATCAGAGATGTTCCCTACACAGGGATACTCGGTTTGCCCAACGATACAATTTCATCTATTCGGGTTATCAAAGGCCCTCATTGTCCCCGCGAAGGAATACACGTATTTTTGTACCACCACGCGAATTACGAAGGCGCTCGTCTACCGCTATCGCTCTCCGCGAAGGAATTCAAAATAGAGATTCCGAATCTTCACCTCCTCCCGCAAAGCTTTGGAGATATGATTTCCTCCGTTAAGATTGAAGGTTGGTCTTCTTCCAGTGAGTTTGACACTGTTGTCTTCGAGGACGAGTTCGATGGTGTCAATATGAACCCTGAGTGGATGTGGGAAGACCCAGGTGGAGGCGGGCTGTGGCAAGAGAGACAAGGGTATCTTGAAATGAGCGCAGAACCAGGACAAGATCTTTGGTGGGGGAATCCGCCTGGAAGAGGCGGCAATATGGACGCGCCGAGAATTTTAATGGAAACCAGTGGAGATTTCGCAATCGAAACCCGTATCCGAGTTACCAATCAATTGCGAGAACACGGTGGGCTATTAATATGGAAAAACCCCGAAGCATTCGTGAGGTTGGAGAAAACTTCAGGCGCACATGCTTTCAGAGGTGACGTGCGTTTTGAACAACATGTCAACCGGGTATTCCAGCTTCGTGGCAGACGCCGTTGGAGAAGAGTCCCCCAACTCTACCTACGCTTGGAACGCCGTGGAAACTTGTTCACAGCATTCTGCGCAACTGACCCGACGAGGTGGGTGTCCTGCGGTACATCCTACATAGGAATGGGTGACCCGGTACAGGTTGGTTTGCACACGCTCGCACCCGGAAATATCCCGCCCACCACCACCAGATTCGATTATTTCAGACTCCAAAAGCGTAAGAAGGATGCTCAACTTTATCAACCCACTCTCAAGCACGAACCGTATATCGTCCCAACTATGGAAAGGATGATGGCGGTACGGCAATTAAGTGGGTAGTTGGTGTATTATCTACCAGGCGTGCAGAGCTTCAGTGTTTGATAATCACATTACCATCTTCTGTAAGGAAAATTGACCGTAGTGAATAGTAAAGAGTAAAGAGTGAGCTAACGGTTTATTTCTTATTACTCTTTACTCATTACTCTTTACTACAGGGTGAAACAAGGAAGTGAAAAGGAATGCCAGTAAGCCCGCGTCTCATCGTCGAACTTTTCCAGCACGTTCGTTATCGGGGCAAGAGAATCACGATTATAGATTCTGTGTCCAATACCGAAGTTCTTGGCGCTAACAATGTTACATCATCCATAAAAATTTACAAAGGCCCCGGATACGACGTCGCTCCCAATTACAAAGCTGTCTTCTACGAGTATCCCAAACATCAGGGACGAAGGCTGGTTTTGGCACCCGGTTATTATCCCAACATCCACGAAATTCCTTATAACTTTGGAGACATCATCTCATCCATTAACTTTACGCCAGCTTTGCCGCCAACACCACCCGAATACGGCGCAATCCCTGTCATCGTAGAACTTTTTGATGATACAAATTATAAAGGCACCAAAGGTACTATCATGCGAGATGTCAGTCAAATGGCAGATGTCGGCATGGATAACGCTGTCTCCTCGGTTAGAATTCATCGTGGGCCGAATTTTCCCTTTTCCGGCTGCCAAATTGTTTTTTACGCAAATCCAAACTTTGAAGGCGATAAACTACCTTTGCTCCTTACTCAACGCGCATACCGCAAAGATATACCTAACTTACACGATTACGAAAACCGATTTGGCGATGTTATTTCATCAATTAAAATTGCGCCTACAGGGGATTTCAACGTCCTTGTCGTCGTGGGAGACAACCGAACAACCGAGCCTGCCATCCTTGGCACCCTCAAAAATTTGGAGGGTAATAACTTCAATTACGAAGTGATTAAGGTCAATTCCAATTCCGACAACGCCGGTGACCCATACAATGCTGAAAGATTATCCGAAAAGGACTTATTTTTTTATGACATCATCTGGTTCACCTGGAACGCCATTGGACATGATGGAGAATATTTCATAGACGATGCTGAGATGCTGATAAAAGATTTCGTCAAAAGGGGCGGCGTAGTTTGGGCATCGGCAATGGACAACAACAACACCCCCGAAGGAAAATGGCGCGGAGGTTGGCTGCCCATTGAGCAATATCCGATTGAAGTTATAAACTCCGGCGACATTAATGTTAATATCACGGAAGATGGGCATAAAACAGGAATATTCACCTGGCCCCATAAAATTGACCCAAACGCCCTCATAACCGATGACCACTGGGTTTTCGGAAATCGACGTCGTAGATACAGAATTTTAGCAACGCGTCAGGACAATGGTGAACCAGTGGGTATCCAATTAAGATGGGGAGATGGCTACTACATAGCGCTTGCCATAGATACACGAGACGCTGTGAAATCTGCACAATCCAAAACTTTCATAGAAAATGCGCTCTGTTACCTTGCCAGTCTCGCATGGCAAACCTCCCCAAGACAACCGTTGAAAAGCAGTAGAAGAAAAACTATCGCCACACCATTTGCTGAACGCCGCTTGTAGTGGTTGATTTTTTAAGTAGGGTTAGAAAATGTCGTTATTAGGGAGGACGCTACGTGTTGTTTCCTCGTCGTAGTGGCGGGACGGAGAACCGCCGCTACTCTGTCCGTCCATCCTCTGTCAAACCCTATACGGATTTATGAAATGAACCAGTAGGTCAATTTTCCTAAATTGCCCCCTGCATCGTAGGTTGATTTTCCAAAATCAACATTACGATATGGTGGATGGCGTTCAACGGCGCTTCACTGCGTTACGCGCCCGACTATTAACGGCACGAAAATAGGTAGGAGAAAAAGATGCGTTTTTTACTTGCTATTGGAATAACATTAGGGGTTATCGTTTTAGTCTTGATTTTTGCTATCACATCGACGCCTGTCACCAACCTTAATCTAGGGTGGATTTGGGTAGCATTGATGACGGTTTTTGCTGGTTCAATAGCATTTGTAGCAGCCGTCTACAGATATAAAAAACCGGGTGCTGACGAGGCGTTGGTAAGAACCGGCGGTGGCAAGTCCAAAATAACGATTGGCTCTGGAATGTGGGTAAACAACATTATTCACGAAATCCGGGAAATATCTCTAAACACAATGGATGTTGAAGTCACCCGCGAAGCCCAGGATGCCCTTATTACCCTTGACTTCAACCTTGCTGATGTAGAATGCGTATTTTACATCCGGGTAGATGCAATGGAAGAAAGCGTTCTGCGAGCCGCCCAGAGTCTCGGCGAGAAGACCATCACGCCGGAAACGCTAAAAGACTTACTGGAGCCCAAGTTAGACGCCGCGCTACGTGCTGTTGCCGCACAAACGGAAATTACAGAACTCGTCCAGAATAGACAGGAGTTTGCTGACAACGTTAATGAAACCATAGGTGAGAACCTGCTGGAAGAAAACGGCTTAGTGCTCGAAAATGTCGGTATTATCAGGGTAGCACAGACACCGTTGGATGTTTACGACAAAGAGGATAGGTTCAACGCGATGGGTATTCGAGATATCAGAGAGATTACGACACAGATGGCGGTAGAAACCGAAAAGCTCGTCATGGACAAGGACGTCAACATCAAGGAAATAGATGTCAACGCTGAAAAAGCAAAACTCGCACACGAACAGGATTTAGCTTTCAAACAAGCCGAACAGCAGCGAAACATTATCACCTTTTCTTATGAACAGGAAGCAGAAACCTCCAAATTCCAGTACGAGATGGAACAGTCCGTTCAAGAAAG
>CAZRLY010000236.1:0-10006 GCA_964601015.1 uncultured bacterium | reverse complement strand
ATGTACTTTTCTAACAACGCTTTTGCTTTGAGAACGTCGAGGATTTCGATGCAGAGGTATCCGTCAAATCCTGCGTCCCGCATGATACCGGCGAGGCGTTTAGCGTCAATAGTTGTGTCTTCGCCCTGTTCGTTGAAGCTACGGAATTTTACATGCGCGGCTGCCGCATAAGGTGCCATTTTTGCTATGCCCTCGTATCGTATTTCATCAGGGTAATTCCCCCAATCGGGCAACGTGCCAATCCACGGCGTTCCGACTGCCTCCATAATGCGGACGATAATATCGGGGTTGCCGGAGAGTCCACCGTGGTTTTCAATGGTAATCTTGACTCCCGTTTTTTCAGCTTCTTCCGCTAACTCCCGATAGCTGCGAATACAGGCTTGAATCATCTCCTCCGGTCCATTCACATCTCCTCCTGTGTTGACACGAAAGTATCCAAGCCCAAGTGCTTTGGAAATTGGGAAGTAGGCTTTTGCGTTCGCCACGGCTTGCTTCCTTCCTCCCTCATCCAACTGACTCAAATTGCCTGTGCCATCAACGGACATGCCAATCATCTTAACATCGCAGTTGTCAGCGGCTTTCACCAGTTTTTTGAGATAATCGGGTTCGTGGGATTCCATGAAGACGTTGTTGATTTCGATGACATCAATGCCAAATTCCTCTTTTGCAACGCGTGGAAAATCTAAGAGCAAAAGTGGATTTTCCTTGTCCCTGAAACGAGAAACTAAACTCCAACCTGCTAATGCAACTTTCATTTTTTTAAACTCCATATCATTAGATTCATCTTTTTTACGGCAGATGTTGATGTTAGAAAATCAACTTACAATATGAGGGCTAATACTTTTTGGAGAGCTTAATTTTCATTGATTTTCTAATCGTTATGTGTTATCATAATAGTGTCATTTGCCTGCCCCTACAAGGCTGGATGCTTGATAAATTGTACATTCACAGATATTATTTGTCAAGGAAATTCATAAACACATGCTCTAAATGAGACTATTTATCTATACAGCAATCGCAATAATCCTGGCAATCTGGGTTTATAAAGATGCGAAAATCAACCTCAGACGCAGTAATTTATGGGCTGTCGGTGTATTTTTGAGCGGGTTGTTTTTTTTGCCGGTATTGTTTCCCGTTTATTTTTGGATGCAGTCCCCGTACCTATTTTGGGATTGTCCAAAGTGCAAACGCAGGAATCTCCCGCGCAGACGGCAATGTCCCAAATGCAAGACTGTGTTCGGAGAATCGGAGGTTAAGCAACGTCTCTATGGTTACTGGGATATTTCCGATGCAGTTTCCATACTGATAGTCGTTGAATTTGTAACAGCGTTTTTGTTGTTATCATACGCTGTCTTTGCAAATGTACCTGAGGGTACTTCGCTGGAGGAGTTAGTTTTGGCTGGTTCCTCTATTCGATGGTTAATTGGACTGGTATCGGGCAATCTTCTCCTCGGAACCTGCTTTTATTGCGTGACAGGAAGATATCGCTTGTCACTGAAATCTCTGGGACTTGGGAGAAAAACTTACATTAAAGACATCAGCATTGCTATTCTTTTGGCGTTATTGTTGGTGCTGGCTGGAAATATTATAATTAGTACAACCACTTCGATTGCAAAATTGTCAGGGAATGCCAAAATTGAAAATCTAATTCAACAGGAAATACAAAAACAACGGAGATACTTGCCGGGTGATTCGTTTGACCCAATTTTGTTGCTGGCGGGATTTGTATTAGTTATCCTTGTGCCTGTATCCGAAGAGATTTTCTTCAGGGGTGTCACCTACATAGCGTTAAAAGATAAATTTGGCAAAATCAAAGGTATGTTCTTCAGCGCGTTTTTTTTCGCCGCTCTGCACGGGTTTATATTTTACTTTTTGCCGCTATTCTTAATAGGACTCAGCCTGGCATATCTTTATGAACGCACACGTTCATTGATACCTTGTATCGTCGCTCATTCTTTAATCAATCTTGTGGCTCTTTTGTCGTAAAATAGTAGTGGTAGTCGCTTGACAACCACATCGGGTTGTCGCTACGGCTACATCCGATTCACCAAAGTCAAGTTATACAAGGGGGTAAAACATGATACCCGAAAAACGCACCTACATCGTCACTGAGGATGAATCCGACTTGCGACTTGACCGATTGTTGAGTTTGAAAGAATCGCTATCCCGTTCATTTATCCAAAAACTCATTAAGGACGGACTGGCAAAAGTCAACGGCAAGCCGGGCAAATGTAGTTACCGCGTCAACGAGAACGATGAGATTGAGATTGTCATTCCTGAAACAGAGACGCATGAACCACTACCCGAACAGATTCCATTGAACGTGATTTATGAAGATGGTGTGCTCGTCGTACTCAACAAACCCGCTGGAATAGTAGTTCACCCGGCAGCGGGAATTAATTCTGGCACCCTTGTAAATGCGCTGTTGGCACGCTATCCCGATTTAGCCACTGTAGGCGACGTTCAACGCCCAGGTATCGTACACCGTTTGGACAAGGATACTTCAGGGGTTTTGGTAATCGCCAAAACAATCCAAGCTCATCAGAACATCTCCGCTCAATTCAAAGAACATTTGGTGAAAAAAGAATATCTGGCAGTTGTCTGTGGCGTACCAGCTAAGGATGTGGGTACCATTATAGCGCCTATCGGTAGGAGCAGCCGTAATAGAAAGAAAATGGCTGTTACAGGCGTAAGTGGCAGGGAAGCCATCACCAATTTTACGGTTTTGGAACGATATGATGGATTTGCATTGCTCTCAGTCGTCCCCGAAACGGGAAGAACCCACCAGATAAGAGTTCATCTGACGTATATCGGACACCCAGTAGTAGGAGATAAAACTTATGGCGGAGGACGCAGGCGCTCTATAAAAGAGGCTCGTTCGCCCGAACTAAAAAGCACAGTCGCAAAACTAAATCGCCATCTGCTTCACGCTCAAACGATAAGGTTTTATCATCCTGTTACGGAGGAATTCGTGGAATTTTCCGCTCCCATTCCACTGGAAATTCAAAATATTTTGAAGGTGTTGAAACGTGAATAAGCAAAGAAGAATGCGGAAGTGGGGTAATTTGACCTGGCAAATTAAATTTTCGCACTGCACGTATGAAATGCTCAAGTCTCCTGTAGTTTAGAAACCAAGTTTTTTGGGAAAAACTCGGTTTCTTCTACGCTATTTCTTAACATGAACCGGTGATAAAAATATCGCAAAGGTGACATTTTTTGTCCTTTTTCCCCTTGACATAAAACAAACAAGCGGGTATAATACTTCTAACGTCAGTTCGGGATAACCAAGTTCTTATCCCGAATTCACGTTACCTATGCTTTTTCCTCTGCCATCCGTCAAATAAAAGTTGTCGGAGTACTAGACGGAAAGCAGCCCGGCACTCCAAGCATCACTGCAACGAAATATGCAGCAGCGTCCGGGAACTTCGGACTACAGTTTACCAGAGAGGCGGGAATTGGTAACTCAGCCATTGTTAGTAGTCCTGAACTCGGCGGCCTTACCACTACCTTCCAACTGGACTTTGACATTATTCCAGGAGAGACATGGCACCATTTTTTTGTGGGAGAGTTAGCCCCTCACCTGACGCACGATGAAACCCTGACCAATATGTTCGGTATTAACTTCGGTGCGACAACGGGTGTTGGGTACATCTCTTTATCCGCTCAGAATAACCCTCAGATAGGATACTACACCCCGAACACTTTCTATCACGTAACCTTGATTGTCAATCCCACAACCAGCCTCTTTGATATTACGATAACAGGAGCTCTACGCGACACAGATGATAATCCTGTGTCCAGCATCACGTTGAAAGACGTGGGTTTCTCAGGACCGGTATCCCAAGGAGGAGCGCTCCGGTACATCAATCTATGGCAGGACTATCGGGATGCAAGTGGCACAATGGGGCTGGACAATGTGGAGATTGAAGAACCAACGGAGCCACCACCGGTAATCACCTCTATTTCCCCTGTCACTGGTTCCACTTTCGGCGGCACATCTGTGACCATCAGTGGCTTTAACTTTGGCGGTGCGCAAGGGACAGGCAGCGTGACGTTTGGCGACAGCGTCGCTAGTGCAGCGTAGCGTAAATCCTCCTACCATTTGCGTTTTCCATTTCCGCAGGATTTAGCAATCCAGCGGGAGCGGTACCTACGTTGCTCGTCGTGGATTGCTAAATCCACGACATATTGTAAAGGTAGGTAAACTTACGCCGCAGAGCACTAGTACATGTGGGTGCAAATCTTTGACCCGTTGAACGTGTGGTTCCTTACTCGTTCGGCCCGACAATCTGAACGGGCAAGGCTGCCCGTTCTACGGGAGGGGTTAAGAATATGGCATTTCCGCCACGTTATTCTTGATATTCAAGTTTCATCTCCAAAAGGTATCTATCGCCACCCAACTTTACCAGTTGAATTGTATCCCCGTCATCCAACAACTTGCTTCCGCCTTCTAACAACTCACCATTAACAGCAGTACCATGTTTGCTGGTATCTTCAATTTCATATTTGCCGCTTCCGGGGGCAAACTTGAGGAAAGCATGTTTTCTGGAAATAAGGGAGATCGGGGATTCCTTCGGGTCAACTACCTGAATATCCCCGCTTCTGCCGATGGATGCTTCCCATTGGGCTACCTCTACAACAGCACCTGCCCGACTACCGCTTGTAAAAGTAAGGGTTGCCAATCTCAGTTCTTCAGTTGCTGGCTCGTCTGTAACACTGTTGGTGTCTTCATTAACATCGTCAACCTCTTCAACATCTAAGGGTAATGTTTGAAACCAGATTCTGTTGCGGGCGGCGAAGAGTTGACGGACATCCTCGTAAGTCTGCTCGGCGATATTATTCAGGTCAACATCCGCAAGTTGAGTATTGCCTTCAATCTCCTCCCGTTTACGGAGGATTGCCAGTCGGGTTTCAAAGTTGGGTGGTTTAATTTCTGCTGTCAAGCCTGATTTTATACGAGATAGCAAAGTAACTTCAATTTCATAATCCACAGCATTAAACGGGATACTGGCAATAACCATCTGCTTCTTTCTCCGATATAAAAAATCAAAGATGAATGTGAATACTTCCTGATTACTCTTTTCAGCGCACAACATGTGAAAATCATCGAATAGCAGAATGTCAAACGAATCCCAGGTTCCACACATTTCAGCGCAAACCTTATAAATTTTGGGATTCATAATACGCAGGGATAGTTCGTAGCAGTTGATTAATTTTACCTTTTTTTGAGGGGCATTTTGGATTATGTTGTTTCCGATGGCGTGAAGGAGATGAGTTTTTCCCAAACCTCTTTCGGCATAGATAAGAAGCGGATTATACAAAGCCTGTTCGGCATTACAAATATGTATCGCTGCTTGGAGGGCTTCTGCGTTATCATCTGTGATAAAGTTATCGAATGTATACTCTGGCACAAAAAATTCTTCGACTATTGCCGTTTTGGGCCGTCGCTCTAAGGTTGAACTTACCGATTGGGCAGAACCAAAATAAGACTTTCCAACCGCCATACTGTGTTCCTCAGACTCCTCCTGTGTAAGGACGTATACCGTCTCATTGAGTTTTATGTCCGAATCTGATTGATTCTCCTTTGCTGAATCTCTCGCTACACCGGTTAGATAGTAGCGTTCAATGGCTTCTCTTATATCCTCCTTGGTAGAAGCCACCTTTTGAACTTTCAAGCCAGTAATCTCTTCCACTTGAGCGGTAACCTCATCGTCCAACGGGTCCGACATAGCTATGGTAATAAACTTGCCAATTTTATCAATCGGAATGATGTTATATTCTGTTGCCATTTCAACCGGTACCAAATTCAATACTTTAGCATCAATCCTTTGTACTTTTAAGGACATATAGGGGATGTCTAACTGTCTGGCAAGATGTAAGAATATCTTATCTTCAGTTGCATATCCCAGTTGTACTAATATCTCACCAATTCTATCATTGCATGATTTCTGCGCTTCCAAGGCTTCATCCAATTGTTCCTGCGTGATAACGCCTGCTTTTACAAGCATTTCACCAAGTGGTATTCGAGGTGCTTTTTTCATTTCTATTTTGGGGGAGACAAGCCAAAAGAATTGAAGATTGTCGTCAATTGCCACCCCCAAACCCCCTCTTTCTTATTGTGCGCCTGAACCCTAACCACGGAAACCCCTTCTGATATGGGGATAAACTGTCACGCTATCTCCAGAAGTAAAATCGGGGCATCTGAACAATCCCAATTTATGAAACGAACCTAAAAACATAATAAATAAATGAATGCGCCGGCTACGAAGGTTGAGATTGGCGCAATAAAGGCGAAAAACCTTTTCCTGCTCATAACTATGCACTTTGCGCGTATGAAGTTTATATCCCGTTTCAGGCAGTGTATAATTTGCTCCTTCTTCTCTATCTCTTTTTCAGCAGCAATCAGATTTTTTTTTGCCTGATTATATCCTATTGTTTTTGTTTCCAACTGTTTTAAAACCTTTCCATGAATTTCGTCAAGGAAGAATTCATCTTGAAGTTGGGCAATTTTTGCTTGTAGCGATTCGATTTTATCATCTCTATGTTGTATGGTGCCTTTAGTATTCTCTATCTCCTTATTCTCCTCACGCTGTTGTCTCCATGCAAGCTCATTAATTCCCCTGAAGAGTTGTCCAGCGCTCCAGTACCTATCACCTGGTTCTTTTTCCAGAGCTTTTAGAATAATCTCATCTACCTCCTTGCCCAATCCAGCCATTTTGGAACTGGGCGGCTGTGGAGTCTCCTGGACATGTGCAAGTAGAACTTCGTAAAAATCACCGGTGAATGGAGTGCAGTCTGTGAGGAACTGGTATAAGATTATACCTAAAGAGTAAATATCCGAAGCAGGGCTGATGTCGGACATCCTTCCCGCTGCCTGCTCAGGAGACATGTAGAGCGCCGTTCCAAGCGGCTGTCCGGTTACTGTCAACCTGCTTTCATCAACGTCAAGCGCTAACCCAAAATCCATTACCAGCACTCTTCCGTTTTCATCTATCATGATGTTGCTGAGTTTCAAGTCTCTATGTACGACTCCGTCATTGTGCATATAATCCAGCGCATCGCAGATGTACGAAAGATAGTGAACTGCTTCTTCTAAGTTGAGCGGGCCTTTCTTTTCTAAAAACTCTTTGAGCGTTTCACCCTTGATAAAAGGCATCACAAAGTAATCACCCTCCTTGTGAGAGCCAATACTTTTGATGTCGATGATGTTGGGATGTTCCGCCAGCTTTGCCATCGCCTGCGTTTCCCGTACAAACCGGTCAGCGTCCACGTCCCCCTTCCTGAATTTGATGGCTACATCTTCGCTGGTGCTAAGTTCAACCCCCCTGTATACAATTCCCATAGAGCCGTTTCCGACAAATTCTTCAATTCTATATTTACCGTCTATTACATCGTCCTTATCCATAATATTTACGTCAAGGGGACACCCAGATAAATCAGGGTGTCCCCTTGACGCCCCTTCTTTTTTTTTTGTCTTGCTTCTCGGTATTGGGGATGGTATAATTTTACCAAACGTAAGGTTGAAAGTACCGACGTTTACTGCTTAACGCAGTCTGCTGTCTCTGTCTTGAATAGGTGTATTTGTTTTGGGTGCAACTGAGCGGAAACCTTTAATGGTATTGATGCCATTGACAGTCCAGTCTCTCTTGCAGCCAAAACGAAAAACGTTATTCAAGACAAATCTTTGATATAGTTTCGTATGAGGTTTTGATACTAAATCAGCCTGTATCATGTAAAACGAAACGGGTGTCAAAAGATGACGGCTTTGCCGACATCTTTAAAATGAGCTTCCTATGGCTCGGACGGAGCCTTCAGGGGCTAACGTAACGGGTTGCCGTATGCGTTCCCTGAGAAGCCCCCTGATTCATCAGGGGGAGTCGTCACAATACTTCCATCCTTCTAGAATATGCAAATATTTCCAGCGTCCCTCATAATATCTTCTCCCAAGGGACAAAGGAGGCAGCATCTATTTTTTCCTGCTGATTTATCCGCAGTTGCAGGGGACAGCACTAAATATTTGTGTATAGTGTTAAATCAGGAGATAAACCAAAGTGGTAAGTATTTTCATCTCCTGTAATTCGGCAGCGCAGCCAACTTGGCTTGCAAGTTCTGTCGCTTTGCGTCCCACCCTCACGAGTGGTTTGCCCTTTCGTTACAGAGAATCTGGATGGATACAAGGCAGGTTCCCTGTAGCTTAAAAATTATCCTTCTTTGTTATCGGAAAGTAGAACATAAAACTTTAGGTGAAATCAATCACTTATCAATTAATCGGCTCTTTCGTTTCAAAATTACCGCCCCGTTGATATTAACAGCCTCTTCGTAGTTTTCATCAAGGTATCGGGCGATAATTGGGTGCCTGTCGGTGCTGGCGATGCCGTCAATGTTATCAAACCAGCCGCCGGTTTTGAATATCACAAGTTTCGTTTTGGTTCTTTCGAGGGATTGTATTACTTCCTCTTGGGTGTTGTTGGTTGAGGCATAAGCTATTTGATGGTATCGTGTAGCGGCGGGGCGGTTGGCAAAGAAATAATAGGCACCTTGGCTGCTAAAGTCAAGGATATGTTCATCGGGGGTTGTGTTTGACTGGATGTATTTTACGACTTGTTGAATCTGGTTGACCTGAACTTCTGACAGTTGAATTCCGCCAGCCCGCTCTAAGGTTTGCGGGACATCTCGCTGAATGGATTTGTACTGCGTTAAAGACACTAATCTGCTTTTTGCAACATCCACCGGCTTATGGACGTTGGAAACGTACCAGTTAAATATCACCATTGGTATCAATACCAGCATAGCTTGCGGAATGCGGAATGACACTCTACTTTGGGGGTATCTTTCAGCCGATGGATTGCACCATGCTCTCAGAAACGCTCTCTCCAGAAAAAAAAGACTGATAAACCACATAATCGTCGCTCCGTAGACGAGGTGTCCGCCGTCAGAACGCCCCAACGCTGTACGGAAGAAGGTGATTCCTGCAAGTAACAACAATAACAATTTGGCGTTTGATGCTGAACTCCAAAACCCGCCCTGTGCTGCTTGATAGAGCAAATATGTCGCTGCTATCAAAAAAAACAATATGGGCAGATACCAGCGGAATGTTTCGCTCAACACAAAATTTACAGCGTCCCTGAGTGATGTCAACCCGGCTAAGGAACCCATAAGCTCTGGGAATTTGAGTCCCCATGTTGGAATCTGATAGACGCACTGGATATACGAATTTTGTATCACATCATCCAGCGCAAAGTGCCACCCAAAATATACTGCAAACGGCAGGAAACCCAAAAACGCACCGATGCCATAGCATAAAACTGGCAGTGGGCGTAATTTCAGTGGGGTATGTTGTTGGGTAAATCCAAACGCTAACAAGAATAACCCGCAAGCTGCGAAAGAATACAGTCCAATCTCAGTGCTGTAAAAAAATGCTAAATTTGTGCAGATGCCCGCCAATATCAACTTCCAGCCGTAAACTAAACCCGAATTCTGGCGAATTCGGCTACATTCGGTAATTTCAAGCCATCTGTTCGGGTAGGGTTTTATTCTACGCCAACCCGCGAACAACCCCACATCTCGATGTTTCCCGATGTAGTTTGCCACAAATGCTATGCTTATCAATCCCAAACTGTGCCGGTCAGATACCCAAAAATTCTGCGCTGAAGCAATGAACATGGCTAAAATCGCAGTCAACCGTTTTTTGAACACCTGCAAGCCGAGCAAGTAGACGCTCACATACCCTATCGGTCCAAATAACCTCTCCAAATATCTAACAGCAGCAAGCGTATCACCGAACAACGCGCTCGCCAGCAAAGGGCGAAAGGCATTCTGAAACCATCCGTGTTGAATGTAAATATCCCTGAACGGAATCCCACCGCGCAATAGTTCATTCAGAGGCGCAAGCCGCTCACCCTCATGAAAAAGGTCAATGCCCCCGTGGATGTTACCTCCGCCGTAAAGAAGGACGTAAATCAACGCCGGTATCGTCAAATATTCCATCAACCGTTGAAATAACGGT